>NZ_JBKIAX020000012.1:0-177242 GCF_046567315.2 Paenibacillus lacisediminis
ATCTACATGCCCGTTGATGAACGCAGCGAGTTCGTGACGGTTTGCCCTTTGTCCGTCTCCTCTTTTATGCGGCACCAGGCGGATTTTGACCTGCTCCGGCTCGCCCGACTCCGTGACCGTGCAGCCCGCTACGACCGCCGAGGCATACGGATGCGAAAGCTGACACCGGGACGGGTCACGCCCATACAGATCGCTGTTCACCTTCACGTCTCCGCTCAGCAGTTCCCGGGCATCGAACTCCCCGACGGCATGGCGTATTTTGTGCAGCATCAGCCAGGCGGTTTTGTAGGTGACCCGGGTCACCTGGCTCAGCCGCATCGCCGAGATGCCGCCCTCAAGCAGGAACAAATCCAGGGCCTCGAACCACTTGAGCAGGGGCAGATGTGTTCCTTCAAAAATCGTACCGACCAAAGCCGACGTTTGATGCTTGCACTTTCCGCATTCGAACAAGGGGATATGCCTGGAAGTCAGACGGCTGCACCGGGTGTGAGCGCAGCGCGGGCAGACAAAGCCGTTCGGCCACTTCATCGCGATCAGCGCCTCCATGCAGGACTGCTCGCTGTTAAAACGGCTGGTGAATGGTTGAAGTTCCGTTCCCGTATTGACCTCCATGTTCATTCGCCCCCGAATCAAGAATTTACGAACATACGTTCTATTTACTTTATTATACCAAACGTACGTTCCTTTTTCAAGCCAAAAATCTCACCTGAACCGCCTCATTTTTTCCTCCTCTCTTTTTCTTCTCTCTTTTTTGGGAACCCTTGCTCTAGCTCCCCCCACCCCCAGCTCCCTGAACGAAAGGTATAATCGTGCAAAGGCAAGCAGCAGGCAGGGACATCTAGAAATCAAGACACCAAGACACGGCAATGGAATGGATTGCTTCTTTACCCAGCTACATCAAGGCTTGACTGCCGATTTTTTGCCGCGAAAGTTGAATTATTATTTATTGCTTTCAAACTACTGAATGTCCAAAGAGCACTTCTAATGAACATATTCATTGCACCAGCAAATTCTTTTGTGGTAATTGTCTGTTATGGGGGATTATCAAATCAAAGGAATTGGGAGCGGAATGCAAATGGTGTACCCACAAAATGCCTCGGCTATTGAAAAATACGCTGTTCTCGTATCCGGAGTAGGCAAAACTTTGAATCACAGAAGGATCATTAATAACGTATCTTTGGCTGTTCCCTGCAACAGTATATACTCAATCATTGGTCCAAACGGAGCAGGCAAAACTACGTTGCTTCGCCTGATGAGCGGGTTGTTAACCTTGGATGAAGGTACAATCCGTTATGCTAATGATGAGCATCAAATTGCGGCGCTGCTGGAGAACGATTATTTATTCGAAGCCAAAACCGGACGAGAGAACATTCGCGATTTTGGCACCTACTTTTCGCTAGATCTTGGACAAACTTCTTCGGCGGTGGAACGTTACTCCTCCTTGTTGCAGTTGGACTCAGCGCTCGACAATAAGGTTGCTACCTACTCAAAGGGTATGAAAAGAAAGCTCTCCTTGCTGATTACATTGCTTAGAAATACACCGATTTTGCTGCTGGATGAGTTGACCTCCGGCGTTGATCCCGAATCCAGACGGGTGATGCGCAGCGTGTTGAGCCAACTGAAGGAAGAGGGCCGAACGGTCATCCTTACCTCGCACGATCTGGCCGAGGTTCAAAAGATCAGCGACTGGATTACAATCTTGAACGGTGGTACGGTTGTGGAAACTATCAATAATCAGGAGTTTAATGGAGATCTGGAGAACAGATTTTTTGCTGTTTTGGAGGAGATCAAATGATCGGCATTCACCCGATAAATAAACTCAATATCAGAGATGTTCTTAAAAGTCCTTCCTATTGGGCCATGCTCATCATCATGTTGGTTGTACCTTTTAATTCTATGCTGCAAATTCTGAAAACGAATTCCGGCCCGCTGGAATTTATCGTGATTTATATTTTTTTAATTTTGAATGTCTCCATCTACTTCTTTTTAAATATGCTCACCATCAGTCTAATTGTAATATCCGAAAAAAGCTCGGGGCGCTGTGAATATTACCTGGCTAACCAAGTGGATGTTCGCCGGCTTACCGGCATATACAGTCGTTCCTCCTATAGTTTAAACATCTTCCCCATCCTTTTGTTTGACACCCTTATAATAGGTTATGCTATTGCCAGCAACGAGACCGTGCTGCTCCATTTGTTCCAGGGTGTGTCTTTCGTTTGGTTTGCGGCAACATACCTTCTTTTTACATATCTCGTTACTAGTACATTGACCTTCATCTCCATGCTGTCTAAATCCCCAGAGCGGATTCGAACATATCTTTCGGTCAGTTCCGTTTTGTTTATTTTTGCCGCTACGCTTCCTGCTGCTTTAATTAAGAAACTTGGTTTCATTCCCAGTGGCGAAACAATTGTATGGTTTACCGGCAGCACCCTGCTTGTTCTGGCGATGATTTGTGCATCCGTACGCATGTTCCTGTCAAATAAGCTGAACAATGAGATCGTTATCTTGTCATATAAACAGTAGCTTTCAATTGAAAAAAGGTTCATGACGTTTCCGCAACGCCATGAACCTTTTTAACACTCAATTATCCATTCCGGGTGTTGCCTACTTCACATATTCCAGAAGCTTTACAACGAGCGTTACGGCTTCCGCCCGGGTGGCAACTTGCTTAGGAGCAAAGCGATTGTTGCCGACTCCGTCCACAAGTCCGGCATCAACGGCGGCCGCCACATACGGCGCAGCCCAGGCCGGTATATCCTTCGCATCGCTAAAGGCAAGCTTGGCTTGCGAAGCGGGACGGATCCCGCCGGCGCGGACAATCATCGCTGTCAGCTCCGCCCGGTTGAGCGGCTTATGCGGACCGAAAGAGCCGTCCTTGTAGCCGCTGATAATGCCTGCCTTCACGGCCTCAGCTACTGCATCCTTCGCCCATGAAGGAATTTTGCTTGCATCCGTAAATGAAAGCTGCGTGCCGTCCGCGTTCAGTTCGAATGCGCGTCCCAGCAAGGTAACGAATTCCGCACGCGTAACTTGTTGATTCGGCCGGAAGGTTTCGTCGCCGTAGCCGTTCACGAAGCCTGCCGCCACGGCCTGATCAATGGCCGTTTTTGCCCAATGCTCTTGAATATCCTTAAGCACCGGTGGATACTCAATGCCCGATCCGGTACCCGGATTGCTTCCGGGCTTCGCTCCTGCATCTGCCCCACTATCCGGATTTGTCCCATTCCCTGAATCCGCATCTTTCTCCAAGCCCGCTCCTGATCCGCTTCCCGAGCCGGGACTCGAAACCGGGTTATTCCCTTTTCCTGAACCGGAATTTCCCGAACCCGAATTCCCCGAACCAGGGTTTGGCGTTGTGGCATCCTTCTTCACGATGCCGAATTGATCAATAATAAATGGCTGCGCTCCATTCAGGTTCTGATCAATTTCATACGTAACGGCTGTCAGCTTGCCGCCGTCAATCGAAATGCCGACGAAATTTTGCACCTGACTGCGTTTCGGACGCCGGTTATCTTTCGGATCGGGGCCGTATTTGGCCGCATGATTTTCTTCCGCACGTTCGAACAAGCTGTAATACGCATCCCCAAGATCGGGGCTTGGGTTTTTATAATAAACCTTGGGACCTGCGGTAGCCGGGATCAAATAGATCGTACCGTCCGGGTTTACCGAGTATTCCAGCTTCTCCCCATTCAGCATTTCCGTAATTTTGACAGGCCCTGTTGCTTTACCATCCGCTTTGATCGGTTTAGTACGCGCATAAATATGATCATGACCCTGCAAAACAAGATCGATATCCAGTTCCGCCATGATCGGGGCAATTTTGTTGCGCACACCATTCGCGCCCATAATATCGGAATCCGTTGCATGATTCGAAGTGGTGTACGGACCTTTGTGAATATTCACGATTATCCACTGAGCTCCGGCCTTTTTGGCTTGCTGAACATCTTGTTTGAGCCACTCTACTTGCTCTACCGAGAAATTATCATACGTATCCGAATTCTCGTTGGAATTCAAAATAACGAAATGCGTTTTGCTGTAATCGTATGAATAATACGCGCCGGTCTCGGTTGCCGAGTTTTCCGGAACCTGCAAATTAAAGTGCTCAATAAACGCGTAGTTCTCATCCTCGTGATTGCCCGCGGAAGGCGCTAGCGTCGTATGAAGCAAGCTTTCCTGCGAGTGTCCAAGCAGCCAATTCCACTGTTCTTCCTTGACGCCTGTATCGACAATATCGCCATTGTGCACGACAAATTGCGCTTCCGGCACGGCAGCCAAAGCTTTGGCCAGCGTCTCGGAGGAAAGAACTGCTTCCTCCTCATCCTTCGCCTGCGTGTCGGCCAGATCGATAAACGCGAACGCGCCCTTCTCCGGTGCGGTCCGGAAGGTTCCCGTTTCGCTCCAAACGCCAAGCGCCGCATCGCCTACCCGGAAATAATAGGAGGTACCTGGCTTGAGTCCTGCTGCCTCCGCTTTATGCACAAGTTCTGCCGGCGAATTTGTGGAAGATGCGGAGCGCCCTTGGAACGAGATCGCCTTCGTAAAATCAGGGGCGGCGGCGGACTTCTCCACAACCTGAAGATCGCTGCCGGTTACCCGCTGGGAAGTATACCAGGTGAAGCCCTTGGAGGTTGTGGCATCGCCGTGGAACGTAACCGTCACTTTGCTCACTTTTTCCGGAACAGGATTCGGCTTCGTCTCCTTCATAATCCCAAACTGATCCACAATGAACGGCTGTGCGTTGTTTTGATGCTGATCGATTTCGTACGTCACGGCCGTCAGCTTGCCGCCGTCAACTGAAATGCCAACAAAGTTCTGAACCTGGCCTCTGGCTAAGCTGGTGGTATCTCCGTACTTGCGGGCATGGTTCTCTTCCGCGCGCTCGAACAAATTGAAATACGCCTCACCCAGCGCCGGCTTCGTGTTCTTGAAATACACCTTGGCGCCTGCGGTAGCGGGAATCAGGTAGATCGTTCCATCCGGTTTGACCGCATATTCGATACTCTGGCCATTCAGCGTCTCGGTAATTTTAATAGCATCTTCTGCGGTTCCGTCTTGTTTGATCGGCTTCGCCCGGGCATAGATGTGGTCATGGCCCTGCAACACCAGATCAATCCCAAGCTCGTTCATCAGCGGAGCGATTTTGTTTCTTACCCCGTTCGCGCCGATGATGTCGCTGTCGGTTGCGTGATTTGAAGTCGTATACGGACCTTTATGGATATTGACGATGATCCATTCCGCTCCCGCCGCCTTCGCTTGCTCTACATCCTGTTTCATCCAGGCTACTTGCGCTTCGGAGAAGTCGGCGTATTCCGCCGAATTCTCATTGGAGTTGAGCACGAGGAAATGCGCATTGCTGTAATCGTATGAGTAATACGCGCCGGTAATCGTCGTTGCGTTGTCCGGCTGTTTTACATTGAAATGCTCGTAGAAGGCATAATTGTCGTCCTCATGATTGCCTGCGGCCGGCACAATCGTTGTATTCAAAAGACTAGGCTGCGAATGGCCCAACAGCCAGTTCCATTCCTGCTCCGCTGTGCCATGCTCCACCACGTCCCCGTTATGAACGACAAATTTAGCGTCAGGGATGGTGGCAAGCGCCTTGGACAAGGTGGCTGCGGACAGCATGGCCTCGCTTTCGTCTTTGGCTTGCGTGTCCGTCAAATCAATGAATGTAAAAGCTCCGTCCTCCGGCGCTGTCCGAAAGCTGCCCGTTTCGCTCCAGAGGTTCAAGCTGGCATCGCCGACTCTGAAATAGTAGGAGGTATCCGCCGCTAAACCTGTCGCCTCCGCTTTATGAACATGCTCTCCCGGGGAATTGGAAGAGACGGAAGTACGTCCGCTAAATGTTTGGGCCTGACTGAAATCCGGCGCTCCCCCGCGATTTTCCACCACCTGCACATCGCTCTGGGAGGAATCGAGCGGCGTATACCATGTAAATCCTTTCGCACTTGTAGCATCACCGTAGAAAGTTACGGTCACCTTGCTGATTTCAAGCACCGGAGCTTGAACTAACGCTTTCAGCTCCATATCGAAATAGAGGTCCGAACTGCTGTCGCTTTGTTGATGAACCTCGACCGCAATTTCGTTGTCGCCGTCCTTCAAATAGGACTTCAGCGGTGTGGTCAAATCCACATCTTCATACAATACGGGAAGATCTTGGCTTGAGGTGGCTTTGGTAGAATACGTGATCTCGCCTGCCGGCATACCGAAACGAACCACCTCATGTCCGTTCACATAAACAACGGCCCCATCGTCTATGGCGAATGTGCCGAGCAGTTGACCGTACCCGTCGATCTCATCCTTATTGACTTGCAGATGCGTACGGAAATATGTGGTGCGATGCTTGAGACTTTTATCCGGACCATAGGTAACCTCCGTATTGGGCGGTCCAAAGGTAGAGGTTTCAATACCGCTGCCGTTATCCTTGTATCCAAAAGGAGCAAACCCCGATTCCCAAGAGGAATCATCGTACGTGGCTCTCCATACGGACATTAAATCTTGACCCTGATCAAAATATTTCCACTCGCTGTTTCGCTGCAGCAGAATCAAGGGTTCGTCTGGCTCGTCTTGCGCGGCCGCTTCGGCTACGGGCAAGGCTCCGAATCCTGCCCATAAACCAAACGTCAGCGCTGTACATAACAACATGGATAATAGCTTTCTAGACACGTAGTTGATCATCTCCTTCGATTTTGTTGGATATGTACCCACACTCCAAACAGGTTTAACATAACAAAAGGAGATTAATCGCTTGTCATCCCAGCGTAAAACTTATGTAAAAATGATTGCACCATTTATCGCATGTAAAAAAAATTTCTTTTTTGCACATGACGCCTCCTTGGCTATTAGGGAAATTCTTCCTCCCCTATTAAAGCCGCCTATGTTATATTTAAGAGAATAGTCCTATGATTTTGAAACCAATTACATAAAGGAGATGTCATGAAAAAAATAGTTTACTTAACGCTTACGGGGTTCCTCGCTGCATTTATCGGTCTTTTCGCTTTCACAGCCCCAACTTCAGCCGCCGCACCTGCTTCTTACATGCTTTATGTGGACGGCAAAGTTTCGTCGGCCAAATTCCCGACGGTTGTAGAAAAAAATGTCACCCTCATTCCGTTGAAACCGGTGCTTACCGATCTAGGTTATAACACGACCGTCGATAGCAAGGCGAAGGCTATTACGGCCAAAAATGCAGACGGCTCTTCTATCACCGTCAAGACGGGAAGCAAAAAAGCTCAAATCAACGGGGCCGATGTTACTCTGCCCGCCGTGGTCAAGACGTTGAAAGGAACTACGTATATCCCTTTATCGGCCATCAAGCAGTTAACCGGAAAATCGATCGGACTGGACGCCTCTCAAGGAATCGCCTGGATCGGGGAAAAGCCGGCGGAAACCGTCGCTACTCCGCCATGGGGAGCGACCCCGGAGCAAATGAAGGCGGTCTTCAGCCATAAGCAGCTGATCGAGGAAGGGCAAGAGGGCGATATTTATATCCTATGGTACCAGGAAGCACCCGATTACACAGATGAAATGTACGTGTTTTATAAAAACAAACTGGCCAAATGGATGTATAACCCGCAAATTCCCAGCTATAACGAAGACGAGTTACTCAGTTTTTACGAAGGTATGGTCGCTAGTGTAGTTGACAAATATGGGGAACCGGAAACCAATATCGCTGCTGCCGATAAGAACAATCAGCCAATACCTCTGGCCAACGGAGGTTACCTCATGAGCGAGTGGAATCTGGGAAGCACAAAAATCACTCTCTTTTTAAAACCAGCGGACACCGGATACGTTATAAGCATGCAATTTGTGGATTCGTCGGTGGAAACAAAAGTCGATGCCGCCTTGGATGCGATTTAATCAAAATAAAAACGCTGCTGACATCCATTTGTCAGCAGCGTTTTTTTATTTATCGCTTAATTCGACGGATGGACCGCCCCGTGCGACACGATAACGCGGCGGATAAACAGCGCCATCACCAACCCGATCAGCGTCACGATCATGGCGAATTGGAACACGCCGTGCGAGCCGAATGTCATCGCTTTCGCCACCTCGGTGACTTCGGTCGGGGCCGCGGACGCGCCGAGATAACGCTCCATGCCGTGCGTCAGGATGCTGATCGCAACGGCGGTGCCGACCGCGCCCGCCACCTGCTGCAGCGTGTTCATCACCGCGGTGCCGTGCGGGTACAGCTCCGGCGGCAGCTGGTTGAGGCCATTCGTCTGCGCCGGCATGAACACCATCGAGATGCCGATCATCAGGCAAATATGCAGCGCAACGATGAAGAACACCGATGTTACCGGAGTAACGCCGGAGAAAAACCATAACGCGGCCGCCACAACGGCAAGTCCGGGCAGGACGAGCCACTTCGGACCGTACTTGTCGAACAGCTTGCCCATCCGCGGCGACAGGAAGCCGTTCAGCGCGCTGCCCGGCAGCAGCATTAGGCCGGCGGCAAATGGCGACAGCTTCATGCCCTGCTGCAAGTACATCGGCAAAACAATCATGCTGGACAAGATGATCATCATACAGGTGAGCACCAGCAGCAGCCCGACGATAAACATTGGGTACTTAAACACGCGCAAATTCATCATCGGCTCGCGCATGAGCAACTGACGCAGCACGAACAGCACAAGGGCAGCGAGACCAACGGCGACCGATGCGATGACGACCGGACTTGTCCATCCCGCGTCTCCTTCCCCCGCCTTGCTGAAGCCAAACACGACGCCTCCAAAGCCAAGCGTTGACAGGATGACGGATAGCAGGTCGATGCGCGGTTTCGTCACTTCGGTGACGTTTTCCAGGTACTTCAGACCAACGAGCAAGCCGAGCACCAGGAACGGCAACGACAGCCAGAAGATGAAATGCCAAGTCAAATATTCAATCAAAAGCCCCGCCACGGTCGGCCCGGTCGCCGGCGCAAACATGATCACGAGACCGACGAAGCCCATCGCCGCGCCGCGTTTTTCCGGCGGATAAACGACCAGAATCGTATTGAACATCAGCGGAATCAAAAGGCCCATGCCGATCGCCTGCAGGACGCGCGCGGCCATCAGCATCTCGAAATTGAATGCAAGCGCGGCGATCAAGGTGCCGATGATCGAGCTCGTCACCGAGCCGACGAACAGCTGCCGCGTCGTGAACCATTGCAGCAGCAAACCGGACAGCGGCATGAGAATACCTAAAGTCAGCAGAAAGCCCGTCGTCAACCACTGCGCCGTCGCCGCCGAAATTTGGAACACTTCCATCAGATTGCTGATGGCGATGTTGAGCGCCGTCTCGCTGAACATGCCGATAAAACCGCAGATAAGCAGGGACGCCATAATGGCGCGTGTATTATACTGCTTCATAACTCCTCCTCTTCACTATCCGTAGGTGTCAATAACACGAGGAGTTTTTGTGCCCCCGCTATCTGCTTATTATACATGAAATGCGCAGGTGACATTTCTTATGGATTGCGGAATTAGAGCAGTTTTGCGCTAACGGTTGTAATCGCCGCTATTTGGCCGAAAAGGCAGGGGTTCAAGTTTTAACGGTTGTAGACGCGCTTATTGGGCTGAAAAAGGCTCGAATCCACAGAAAAAGCACTAGCGTTGCATTAACTTTTGCTCAAGGTTTCTTTACAAGCGTTGGCTTTCGAATCGATACTGTCCGCCCGCCGGAAATCTAACGGCTGCAGCAGCGGTTATTTGCCGAAAAAAGACCTTTTCTAAATTCTAACGGTTGCGAGCGCCGTTATTTGCCTGAATCCAAGCAAAAATTATCGGTTTTCAGCGAAATAAGCTCCATGGCAACCGTTAGAATATTGGTGTGCCCAGAAAATGTATTTTTGAGGATCGTATACACTTTAAATCCCTCTGCTTTCCCTCCGAGCAACTCTGTCTTATTCACTATACCGAACTTTTTTCCTAGCCTCTATATAAAATGAAGCCAAAAATGCCGACATGGTATAGGTAGAAAAATAGAATGCTGGAGTGAGACTACCATGAAACAGTTACTGGGAATAGGTGGCGTATTGCTGATCGCCGGCATGCTGCTGGGGGCGTGCGGCCGGGCGGATGTGCCCGGGAATAAAGCTCAGGCGGACGAAGATGCCGCGCTGAAGACAAATTTCAATGCCGCGTCTTCCGATACTAAAAAGCCTGCCGAAACTAAAGAACCAATCGCTGCTCAAGAAAAATGCGAGTCTTTTTATCCGCAAGGCGGAGGGACGGCCGATACCGATATCGTGTTGGATGACGAGGGGCCAACAGTCATACTAAAGGCCGAGGACGGCACTCGAACGGAATACGGGATATCCGGTGCGGCAATGAACGCAAGCGTGGAAGCTTTGAAGAAGCTTAAGGCCTGCGGGGTGAACTTGAATACGCCGGACGAACAAGGAGAAACGGCCTTGATGTTGGCCGTTGGAAACAAACCGTTTGCATCTGATAGTCAGGAAGCGGCAAAGTATGACCAAGCTGTGGATTATTTGCTGGAGGAGAAGGTGAATGTAAATGCCAAATCGAAAGCCGGCAAAACCGCCTACACGGTCGCTTATGTCAACCGGGATCAACGAAATGTAGAGAGATTGGAGCCCTATGCAACCAGTGAAGAACGCGCTACGGCAAAATTGTACACCGAGCTCGACAAATTGACCCTAGAAGAGGTAACTAGGTTGGTAGAGCAGGATCGCGCCGACGTGAATGCGGGATTCGGCCAACTGGAATATCCGTCCATTTTCGTTGCCGTGGAGCATGGCCGGACGGATATCGCGGCCTATCTGATCGGGCACGGAGCCGATTTGTCCCTGCGGCCGGGCGACGAAGGCGGGATATCGATCCTCCATTATGCGGTGTCATTTGGAAACCTGCCGCTAACCAAGCTGCTGCTGGAAGGAGATTACGGCTTTGATGCCAATGAGACGGATGGCTTGGGAATTCCCCTGTTATCCCGGGCCGTAAGCCAGTCGGATTATGAGATGGCAGGCTATCTGATTGAGCAAGGGGCCGAAGCTAACGTGACGTATTGGGATTTTGGCGAAGAGCTTACGATTCTGCAAGATGTCGACGAAGAAAATCCGGACGGACTTAAAATCAAACAACTGCTGATCGAACATGGCGCCAAATAAAGGAATGACAGCCGCTTCGCAAATCTAAAGCAGACTTGCGAAGCGGCTGTCTCGCATTTATCAAGATTGCAAAAATGACGGGTAACGCGCTCCCGCCGCAGCCCCTTTCGGCGAAATGCGTTCGATTTCCGCCAGTTCCTCTGCGCTAAGGGTTACCTCCAGGGCACCGAGATTTTCCCGAACTCGGTCCAGCCGCTTCGTACCGGGAATCGGCACGATCTGCTCTCCCTGCGCAAGCAGCCAGGCGAGCGCCAGTTGAGACGCCGTACAGCCTTTGCTTGCGGCAAACTTTTCGATGAGAGCCACGACCTCCAGGTTTTTATTGAAGTTTTCGCCCTGAAATCTCGGGTAATAGCGGCGATAATCATCCTCGGGCAGATCGTCGAAGGAGCGGATTTGTCCGGTCAGGAACCCGCGGCCAAGCGGACTGTACGGAACAAAACCGATGCCGAGTTCACGCAAAACGGGCAGCACCTCATCCTCCACTTCGCGGCTCCAAAGCGAATATTCCGTTTCCACCGCAGTAAGCGGATGCACCGCATGCGCGCGGCGAATCTGGTCGGCCGTCGCTTCCGACAAACCGATATAGCGTACCTTGCCGGCCTGAACCAGCTCCGCCATAGCGCCCACCGTCTCCTCAATCGGCGTATTCGGATCAATGCGGTGCTGGTAATACAGGTCGATATAATCGACGCCAAGTCCCAGCAGGCTCGCGTCTACCGATTTTTTTACATAGGCGGGGTGTCCGTGTGCTTTCAGATCCGGCGATACAATGCCAAATTTGGTCGCAATTACGGCCTTGTCCCGGCGTCCTTTCAAGGCGCGGCCAACCAGCCGCTCATTGCCGCCGAACTTTCCCTTCATAAATTCCTCGCCGTAAATATCCGCCGTATCGAACATCGTAACGCCAAGATCAAGCGCGCCGTGTATGGTACGAACCGACTCTTCGTTGTCCGGCATCATCATCGTGCCCAGGCCAAGGGCCGACACTTCAAGCCCAAGGCTTCCGAGTTTCCTTTGTGTTATCGTATTTCCCAGCTTAATCCCCTCTTTTCCGCAACTTTAAAAATGGATCGTTAAAACATGATCTTATTCTAAAACGCGGTTCAAAGCGCAGCCACAGTACGCTTTTACTGGTAATGGCATTAACAGGCTGACACCGGGGTATAAATGCAAAGGTGCAGATCAGGATGATCCGTCATAAACGATAGCGAATTGATATCGTAAGCAAAAACTTGATTTTCGTTAGATCCACGGTAAAAAGCCCGGATTACTTTTTTCACTTCCACATGATGCAGCTGCCAAAGGGCCGCAAATTCAGCGCTTTCCCTAGATAGCTCGGCTACGAACTGCGCGAACCACGGGTCATGCGCGTATTTGTCATAGGAGGTGCGGAAAATGGCAACCGAATGCACCGCCATTTCTTCCCAGTTGATCAGGCTCTTCCGCATCTCCGGATCGGTGAACAGCAGGGTCATCATATTCCGCTGTCCCTGCGGCCGCGCCAAAAAGTCCGCTAGGCGTTCATCGACCGCACGGTTCCAGACCAGCAGTTCGGCCCGATCATTGCTGATAAAGCAAGGGAAAGCCATCGCGCCTACGATCTCTCTCCACTGCGGTTTTACTTCCGTCGTAATCGTCGTCACCGCTTCAGGCTCGTTGGCATTCCACAGCTCAAGCAAATGCAGATGCTCGTCCCGGTTCAGCTGAAGCGCCTTGCCGATGCTTTCGATCACATCCCGGGATACGGCAACTTCCCTTCCCTGCTCCAGCCACGTGTAATAGGTTGCGCTAACGCCCGCCAAAATCGCGACCTCTTCACGCCGCAAGCCCGGTGTCCGGCGCTTGCCGTGCGATCTTGGCAAGCCCGCCTGTTCCGGCTGCAGCCGGGCCCGGCGCGATTTCAAATAATCGCCCAGCGTTTTGGCGCGGGTGCTGTTCAAGTCCGTTCTTACGAGATTACCGTTAATCCCGTTTTGGTCGAGCATGGGATCCACCTCTTTCTCTTGACTTGGTTCTTAAACCAAATTGTATCATGGCTTTATGCACCGACAACAGCGTTAAGGAGAAGGAGGTCACGATGAAAGCGCTATAAAAAATCCCATTTTCAAAAAATTCTCCTATATCCTAAGCTCTCCCCTTCTTAAATAATGAAGGAAGCGCTGCAGAACGCTAATTTTGGAAGTGCAAAGGAGAATGCAGATCATGCCGCAATCGTTTCAATCCATCAGCGAAGCTTTGGCGCAGCCCAAAAGCCGTTACTTTGGCGTCGTCTACGAGAACGGGCAGTTTGCCGCAAATGACGAGTTGAGTTTTTTTGGGCGCAAGCTGCCCGACCCTGAACTGACTTTCGACATTTCCAATAACAAAACACTCGTCAACGTGAACATGAACGGTTCGATCAAATACGTTACCGTTTATAACGGACAATACGCCAGCGATAATATTCCGGGTGTATGGATGTGCAAAGACTTCCGCCAAACGGGACCATACGCTTTTGCGTTGAAGCTGGGTGAACAGCGGGTTGACCTGGGCCGGGACGATCTTCCTTACGCCACCTCGCTGCTCGATAATTTGTTCCCCATTACCGAATACCGGCTCGGAGACGTAAAGGCAACGCTGCTCACCTACGCCCCCATCTCCGCCGACGGTACGGCGCGCTTACGGGGAGCGGTTTACGGCCTGCATGTGGAAAACCGGTCCGGGCAGGATGTGGATGGCGAAGTGACACTGCCGCGCCCGGATACCGAAGAGGACCGGTTATTTACCGGGCCGGACCTCTGCATTCATCCTTTGGAAATGGATGATTGGAACGCAGCTAGCGGAGCAGTTTCCTTTCATCTTGCTCCAGGGCAAAGCATCTGGGTTCCGACGGTGATTTGCCCTCCCGGGGAAGAGACGCTCCGGCTTGTCGGCGAGAAAGGTACGCTCTATTGGCTTAATGAGACCTGGGCGTATTTCCGCAGCATGTTTGGTCGGCTTGAGCTGAGAGACGACCCGTTCGCGGCGGAATTCCATGAACGGGCGTTGCTGCAATGCTTTGGCTCGATCGCCATGGATCGCCGAGGCGCTGTCATCGGAGCGAACTGGGGTACGTATCCGACGATGGAGTTCACCTGGAACAAAGATATGTACTATTCCTTCCTCCCCTTTCATACAGCCGAACCGAAGCTGTTCAAGCAAGGTATGTTGTGGTTTCTGGAACACGGGGTACGTCCGCCCGGCAACCGCTATCCCGGCGGCGTTTCCCACTCGCTTAGCAACTCCCTGTCTTCCGTAGTCATGGCCGGTCTTTACTACCGAACTACTGGGGATAAGCGGTTTTTCCTGGACCATCCGGATATCGATTTAAGCATTCGCAGGCTGTTGAAGGAGACGCTTCGGACCCGCAAGCAAGACGGCCCATGGTTGTTTCCCTCGGTTTGGCTGTCGGACGCCTATTCGCTCGGCGATTATCATACAGGCTCAAACGTCGTGGCCTGGGCTGCTTTCTACCATTACGCCCGCATCGTCGGCGAGGTGTTCGGGGATACGGAAACCGCCAAGCAATACCAGACTATCGCCGCGCGGATCAAGGAGGATTTGCAGCGGATCAATACGGTGGAGGGCCCTTTTGGCCTTCAGTATACGGAAGGAACGAGTTCCGGGAGTAATGCATTAAAAGACGACGCGAGCAGATACGCTGGGGATTACGCGGATTTCGGCATGCAGTTCATCGGCCATTTGACGAAAGGCGGCTCCATCGACTTGTTCCATCATGACGGAGAGGAATCGGATACGATTCTCATGCCGCTGTACGGATATGCCGCCTATGACGATCCGGCGTACCGGCATTATATGCAATTTTCGCTAAGCCCCCACAATCCGACCTATAATCCGGAATCCAGAGGCATTCAGTGGGGCGATCACGCCGCCTGCACATTTCCCGGTTATATGAGCGGCCTGGGCATGATTACGGACTTCGCCGCCATGTCCGGGAAGGACGGCTATTTTACGCAAATCCGCAAGCTGACCGACGCCGATGGCTCGCTCTGGTGGTGGCCTTATCTTAACGGCGCCCGGTACGGGGATGTGGTCCGGCACCACAACTGCGGCAAATGCGGCTGGGCGTCAGGGGTATTTTCCGGTTTGTTCGTCTCGCAAATTCTGGGGATGGCCTATGATGCTCCCGCGCGCCGCTTGTCTTTTCGCCCTCTTCGCGCCGCCGGCTCCTTCGCCTGGGATGGCATCAGGCTCGGCAGCGGCGTGTTTAACCTATCCTATCGCCAGGAGGGGAACGTTGCGGAAGCGATCGCGGCCAACTTCGGCGCCCAGGCGGTGACCGTGCTAGTGGAGCTTCCCTGCGAACAAGCCGCGAGCGCCCAGGCGTTCGTAAACGGCAAGCCGGCTAACGGAAGCGTAGAAAAAGGCTATCACAACGGCAGCGAGACCGTCATTTTTCAAGACACGCTGCTGCCGGAGGAAAGCAAATCCTTTATCATTATCCTCAGATAATAAGATGATTTGCGGCACGGATTTTTGCTATAATGACAATATTAAGGGAGGTGCTTACCATTGGAGAATCTCTTAAGATTGTCCGCTACTTTGTCCACTCATGCAAAGCCTGTTATTAGGAAGGCGATACTTTGCATGGGGCGAAACAACTAGTTCATCGCCGAACAAGCTTTTCTAATATTTTGGCTTTGCACCTTATTTTTTAGAAAACTAAAATAAGGGGCGGGCAAAATGAAATATACGAATGCAACGAAAGTTTTACCCGAAAAGCTGATCGTAGAGATCCAAAAATATGTCCAAGGGGAAACTCTTTACATCCCCAAGCAGACAACAGAATATAAACATTGGGGTAGTTTAAGCGGCGGAAGACGGATGCTGGACCGCCGAAATGCCGCCATCAGAGCTGCTTTTAGGAATGGCTGCCGTATCGAACGGCTAGCGGACGAATATTACCTTTCAACGGAAACGATTAAAAAAATTGTTTACTCGCATAAAAAATAACAAAAAGCACTGGTGAAAATGTTGTTCATCAGTGCTTTTCATATTATATCAAAGTAAATTCAAAGCTTTCAGCAGGGCGTATTCGCTTGATTCGGCACCTTCTTTGGAAAAATGCGCATCTGGAAACATCGGGGACAAATGATGGTACCCGGGATAGACATACAATTCCGTTAAGACTCCATCAAAGACAAGTTGTTTTGCAAAAAGCAAGGCCTCCTCGATAAATAAATCAATAGTACCTATATTTATATAGGTGGGGGGTAATCCGGCCAACGATTTTGCACGTGCAGGCACGTAGTATTCGCTTACCTCCTCCTGCCCCGGTTCATGCCCCAACACCGATTTCCAGCCAAAATAATTGCTTTGTTGGGTCCAAACGAACTCACCCGCATACGGATGCTCCGGCCCAATACTCGTGCGGTCATCCAGCATCGGCCGCAATAATCTTAGATGATGGACCTCGAATTCCTTCCGATCGCGAATGTATAAGGCTAGACCGGCAGCCAAGCCGGCGCCGGCGCTGCTGCCGCCAAGGGCGACTTTTTGCGTATCGATTCCTAATTCCTCCGCGCGTTCAACACACCATTTCAGCCCTGAATAGCAATCCTGCAATTGACTTGGCTGAACATGCTCAGGCGCTAATCGGTAATAAACGGACACACAACAAAAACCATGCTGTGCGGCCAGCGCCGCGTTCCCCGGACGATCCCCGACCGGACTCCCTAAAACCATGCCCCCGCCATGAATCGAATAATATAACGGCATTTTAGGATACTTTGGCTGGATTGGCTTAATGATTTCTATTTGAATATCCGGACCGCCAAAATAACTTGGCACCGCCTTTTTTTCAAACGTAACCGGGAACATCTGCGTTACATCCAGTTGCCGCATCATTTGCGCTTGATTCTTTCGCGACTCCATTAGCGTAGATGCAGTGAGATTGGTTGTCGGGATTAAATCAATCGCGCTAATAATCTCCGGATCAACCAGATGTCTGCTTCTGCTTGTTTTCTCTTTCATAGTTAATGACTCCCCGCTTTCCTTGCTTTTCAGACACTCCTATTTTAAAACGTGCACAAAGCATCCAAAATATCAACATTGACTTAGAATCATTTTTGCCATACAAAACACGGAAAGCTCTTTGACCCCAGCGAAAAAACAGCGGCAAGTCGGGAATTTCCCGGCTTGCCGCTGCTTTTAACTGTTTAACTTAGAACGTGCGGTAGAACAACCTGGCGCTTTCCTTCTCCGGAATCGGCAGGCGCTGCGAGACGGGCAGCATCTGCGGAAAAGCCTTATGCGGCTCGCGCTGATACCAGTAGGCGACCGACGCATAGTCGTTCGATTGGGAGTTTCCGTGCCCGTGCTCGATGCTGAAGCGCAGTGACTTGCGAAAGATAACGGGATCGACGATATGAAAGCGGTATTGCGTCATTTTGCCGGAATAATCGTTAAACGAAATCGTGTTGCTCTCTTTCCAGGCATCGCCGTTTTCCCGGATCGGCGCGTACAGCGACAGGCCGTGATATGGAGCATCATATTTTCCGGCGGGATAACCCCAAGCGGCGCAGAAGTAATCTTCCGTTCCCGTCCCGTGCAGGCGGGGCGGCCACGGTTCGCCATCGATAAAGAACATATCGTCCCCCTCCCCCGGCCAACTAAAGCCCGGCATCGGATTGAGGTGGTCGATGCTTAAGTTGCAGCCCACATAGTGACCTTCGCCCACCGCATCCAGCAGCACGTAATTGTCGTCTCCGGTCAGATTTTTCAGCTCATATACTTTCTGGTCGGCATAATTGGCCTTGTCCTGCTGATCGTGTTCCACTTTCAGCGCGGCCAAGTCCACCAATCCCTGCGTCGGATTCTCCCTGCGCCACGAAGCGTGAAAATAAAAGCTGTCGTCCGGCACCTCTTTTTCCACATAGTCCACGTAAAAGTACAAGACCATCTCGTCCTCGCACTCATTGACAATTTCGATCCGGGCTCCCTTGCGGAACGGCATTTCAAAAAAGCAGTTCATCGCCGCTTTATCTTCGATCACACCCTGGGTCGTGATCATATTGAGCGGCGCGGACACATAGTGGCTGGCCACACCATGCCCGACCCCGAAAAAGTCACCGACCGGTGAGTCCACGCTTGGTTCCTGTTCGTCATCCCAAAACATGCGGATCAATACTTTGCGGAACGCGTATTTGTTTTTGGCCGCGATGGTCATCCAAATATGCTGAATCACGCCCGAACCGGCGATTTCCGCAATCGCCGCCGTTTGCCCGGCCCCAATCACAATGAAGTCCCTGTTGCCTCCCGTTTGATCCCAACTCGACAGCCGCCGGGATGTCCCTTCCTTACGCAAATATAACTGGTTCATTTCGCTTCCTCCCACTCATTTAAAATCAAATCAAGCCTTAATCCCCGTTAACGTAATCCCTTCGATGAAATATCGCTGCCCGATGAAAAATACGATAATCGCCGGCAGCAGTACCACGGTGGCCGCCGCCATCATCAGATGCCACTCCGCCGAATACATGCCTTTGAACTGCTGCAGACCGAGAGCAAGCGTATATTTGGTTTCGTCGTTCAAATAAACGAGCGGACCGAGAAAATCGTTCCACGCCGCCAAAAACGAAAACAAACCTACGACAATCAGCGCGGGTTTGGTGAGCGGCAGGATGATCGACCAGAATATCCGCAAATGGCCGGCACCGTCCACGTAAGCCGCTTCATCCAGATCCCGGGGGATGCTGAGGTAGAACTGGCGCAGCAGAAAAATGTTGAACGCGCCGCCGCCAAACCACGCCGGAGCGATCAGCGGGATAAAGGAATTGGTTAACCCCACTTTGCTCCAGCCGATAAACGTCGGGATCAAGGTGACCGCGTACGGCAGCATCATGCTGGACAGCAGCAGGCCGAACACCAGGTTCCTGCCTTTCCAGGTCATCCGCGCGAAGCTGTAAGCACTGATCGAGCTGGTCACGACCACGCCCAGCACCGAAAAGACGACGATGATCGCGGTGTTCACGAAATACCGGCCAAAAGGCAGGATGGTCAGCGCCTCACCGTAATTGGAAAATTGCACGGGGTTTGGAATCCACACCGGCGGCAGCTCGAAAATTTGCCCCATATTCATCAGCGAACTGCGGACGAGCCACACCAGCGGCAGCAGGCTAAAGATTCCCCCGGCCGCCAGCACCAGGTAGATTAGTCCTTTTTCAAACCAAGCCTTGGCTCTCATCGCGCGCCATCCCCCTCGTAATAAACCCACTTGTTCGAAGTTCTGAACACGACGTAGGTCAAAATCATAATGATGGCGAACAGCACCCAGGCGATCGCGCTGGCACTCCCCATCCGCGAGAACTGAAACGCTTCCCTATACAAATAGAACACATAGAACAAGCTGGCGTTATTAGGCCCGCCGTTCGTCATAACATAAGCCTGCGAGAACACTTGAAAGCCGTTGATGATGCCCATGATCAGGTTGAAAAAAATCGTCGGCGTCATCAGCGGGATCGTAATATGCCGCAGCTTATCGAGCCGCGTTCCGCCGTCCATCTCGATCGCTTCGTACAGCGATCTGGGAATGTCCTGCAGACCCGCCAGAAAAATAATCATCGTCCCGCCCGTCGTCCACAGATTCATTAAAGCCAGGGAGGGCACGACCGTTTTCTCGCCGAAAATCCATTGGCTTCCCGGCAGGCCCAGCGAGCGAAGCAATTCGTTGGCGAGGCCGAGATCGGGATTGAGCAGCCACAGCCAAATAAACGAGATTGCGATGATCGGCACGATCGACGGCAAATAAAAGATCGTGCGGAAGACCGCTTTCCCTTTCACGTTCTGATTCAGAAGTATCGCCAGCAAGAAGGAGTAGATGATACCGGTTGGTACGCTAAGGACCACGAAATAAAAAGTAACGGCCAGCGACTTGTAAAAATATTGATCCTCGCCGCTGAACATTCGTCTATAATTGTCGAGACCCGTAAAGGTCGGCGAATTCGATCCGGTGTAGTCGGTAAAGCTCATATACAGGCTGTAAAGCATCGGGCCCAGCGTGAAGATCAGCAGGCCCAGAATCGCCGGCATGGCAAACAGCCAGCCGTAAAGGTCTCTTCGGTTTGCGCGCACAAGCAAGTCCCCCTCCGTCGAAACGCTTCCGAAGTCCGCCGCCGCTAGCAACGTGCTTTACGGCGACGGCGCTTCGGGGCAGCGCTTCGTTATTTCAAGTAGGTGCCCTGTACCAGCGGCTTCACTTTCGTCTCTACTTCTTTCATCGCCGCTTCGGCCGTTTTCTCGCCAAGCCACACCTGATCGAGCGCGGCCGATACCGCGGCGTCGATTTCCACGAAGTTTTTGACGTTGTTTTCCGGCGACGGCTCGGCATGTTCATAGGTGGAGCGCATCACGGCATCCTGGAAGCCGGCCGGTCTTCCGGGCAGCTCCTCATTAGCCCACTCATCGATCAGCTGCGGATCCTCGTACCATTTATTGAGCTGCGGCATCCACAAACCTTGGTGCAAGTCGAGTACGTTTTGCGGATCGGTAAGGAATTTGGAGAACTCCCACGCCTCCTTAGGGTGCTGCGAACTTTTGAAGATGATCAGGGAACCGCCAAGGAAAAACGTTTTGTAGTCCTTGATGACCGGAAGAACGCCGACGCCCCAGTTAATGTTGGTTTTGCTTAAATCGAGGTGGTTCCAGCTGCCGTCGATGACCATCGCCACTTTTTTGGACTGCAGCGCGGTCGCCGGAGCGGGAATGCTGCTGGCCTGCACCGGCGATGGCGAGACGTGGTGCACGTTAATTAAATCGGCTATTCTCTGCAGCGCTTCGGTCGCCTCCGGTTTGGACAACCCGAATTCCTTGCCATCCGCCGTCAGATAATCCCCGCCGTTTGAGAGCACCATCGGCATATAAGACGACCAGCCGAGGCTGAGTTTAACGCCGTATTGCTTGATGTTCTTCGGATCGAAGCCCGGATCGTCCGGATGCTTGCCGTTCCGGTCGAGCGTCAGCTTTTTGGCCGCGTCCACGAATTCATCCCAGGTCCACGCTTCTTCCGCTTTTGTAGGCGGAAGCTCCACTCCCGCTTCCTTGAACATATCCGCGTTGTACATCAGAGAGGGAACCACGGACGCCTGATACGGCCCGGCGCTTTTATCCTTGTCCCAGTTCCACCAGGCATACTCCAGGTAATCCTCTTTTTTGATGCTCGGATCTTCTTTCATTAAATCGAAGAAGTTGTAGATCAGACCCTCCTCGCCCATTTTCAGCTTCCAGGCGGCCGAATAGCTAATATCCGGCGCTTCATTGCCGGCGACCATGGCATTGAGCTTTTGCAGAAAATCCGTGCCCGGAATGTGGACCGGGTTGATGGTGATGTTCGGATGCTTCTGCTCAAAGGCTTTGATCGCCGATTCCACCGCTTTCTTTTCCTCCGGACTGCCCCAGAATGTGAACTTCAGCGTTACTTTTTCTCCGTTTTTCCCGCCGTCCGCTTTGGTGTCCTCGCTGCCTTGTTCTCCCTGGTTCGCTTGCGAACCGCTTCCCCCCGTTCCGCAAGCGGTTACAAATAACGCCAAAATGGTTAGGAAAACAAACATCACCTTTAATTTGCCGGATTTTGCTTTCATGTGCTGATCCCCCCGCTTAGAAATGTAAGCGCTGCAGTCGCTTGTTCTTATTGTAGAATCGCCGCTCCCGTAAGCCTATGGGACGTTTTTTCGTTTCCTGGACGATTTTTCGATCAATCCGTTTTCTTTAAGTGCAAGTTCAAAAAGTCGGGTTTCCAGGACCGAGAAGGTTGGATGAAGCTAGGGACTGAGGAGCGCAGCGTACGTATTGGGTACGTGAGCACCGGAAGGCCCGGCTGAATTCAAGATTCGACGTCGATTCCGCTCCCTGAAACTACTTCGTCATGGGAAGACGACTTTTTGAACATCCTCTTTAAGGCTTTCGGTACGGGATAACCAGCTTTACCCGCGTCCCCAACTCCGGAACGGATTCGATGCCGATGCCGTAACGGCTGCCGTAAAGCAGCTTGACCCGCTTATCGACGTTTTTGATCCCGATGTTGGCGGAGTTTTCCGCCAGCACCTCCTTGAGGCGCTCCGGCGTGATCCCGCAGCCGTTGTCCTCCACGCAGAACTCAATATCGTCCCCCTGCCGGCGCCCGTAGATCGTAATCAATCCGCCGCTCTCCATATCCCCGAACCCGTGAATGATCGCATTTTCCACCAGCGGTTGCAGAAACAGCTTCGGCACGCTGGCTTCGATCAGCTCCGGCTCGATGTCGAAGTCGACCCGGAAACGGTGTTCGTAACGGTTGGACATGATGACGATATAATCCTTTAGCCAGCCGATATCCGCGGAAAGCGGCATCGAATCCTTGCGGTTATCCGTCGTATAGTGCAGCATGCGCGACAAGCTGACCAGCATTTTGCTCACCTGCTCCTTCTCCCCGTACACGGCCATCCAGTTGATGATATTCAGCGTATTGTACAGAAAATGGGGGTTAAGCTGGACATTAAGCGCCATGATTTCCGTTTCGCGCTCCCTTAGTTTGACGACATAATTTTCTTCGATCAGCCGCTTCACTTTCTCGTTCATGCTGTTGAACTTCATCAGCACATGCCCCAGCTCGTCTTTCCCTTCCACCTTGATTTTGGCGTTGAAATCGCCGCCCCCGACCCGCTTGATCGCAAGCAGCAGCTTGCTGACCGGCGAAGAAATCCGCATGGAAATCAAATAGGCAAACAACAGCGAAAGCAGCAGCAGCGAAGCGCCCAACGTGATGATAAAAAAGGTGATCGTTTGTCCGATATCCTTCGTCAGCGCGCCGGGAGGAATCAGCACGACCGAGGTCCAGCCCGTGGTCCCGGATACCGCGTAACAGGCGATCATCCGTTTTCCGTCCACCGTAACGTAGGAAGCTCCGCTGCCGCGGCTCCGCACTTCGGCCAGCCAGGGAATGGACAGCTTGTGTCCGACGAGCTCCGTTTTTGCATGGGAAATGATCGTGCCGTCTTGGCTAGCCACCAAAAATACCGCGCCTTCAATCGGAACGCTATCCCGGAAAATATCGGCATAGACGCCGTCCCGGAAATTCATCACGAGAATCGGCTTCTCCGTCCCTTCCCCGGCCCGCACGATCGCGTCATTACGAACACAGGAAGGATTCATCTGCCGGACGGCGGAAAATAAATAGCGGTAATCGATGTCGGCGCCGGCCAAATCCGGCAATTGGTGCATCCGGCTGTACTCATAGGTTGGAATCCAGGCCAGACGCCCCTTTTGCTCCGCCGCCTGCTTGTACAGCTCGGAATCGTAAAAATGATCCGGCGGGTACGTATTGCGCGCCTTGCTTCCGTAAACGAAAGCATGGGTCACGAGCTCCACCGAATACAGATCCCGGGATTGCGCAAAATAGCGACTCAAAATTTGCGTAACCCGTTTATTCGTCTGCAGCAGTTCTCTTTCGGCCGGGGCGGGGCCGTTGAAAATTTGAAACAAGTCGCATTCCACCATCAAGGAGAGGCTGTCGTCCTCGATGATTTTCAGCCGTTCGTCGATGATTTGGTTGTTTTTTTGCACGATTTCCGTCACGTTATCCCGGGCCAGCTTAAGCATGATATTTTTGCTTGCATAAAAGGCTCCCGTTCCCAGGGTGGCGAGGGGCAGCGTAATCAGTACGATGTAGGATAAGATCAGCTTGTTTTTCAGTCTCATGGCGTCACCTACAGCAGGTCTTTCCTGCGGTATTCCTCCGGTGAAAGGCCGGTTTCCCGCTTAAAGATCCGGGTAAAATAACCTGCGTCCCTGAAGCCCACGTTTAGGGCAATCTCGGAAATTTTCCGGGTCCCGTCCCTCAGCATTTCTTTGGCTTTGTCCATTCTGAGCCGCAGCAAATATTCGGTAAACGTCATGGACGTATGCGCTTTAAAGAAGCTGCTGAAATAGGCCGGGCTGAAAAAGAACCGCCTGGCTACCGTTTCGAGCGCCAGATCCTCCATATAATGCTCCGCCAAATAAGCCCGGCACAGCTCGATAATCCGCTCGTTTTTATGGTTTTTCCGGTCCGCGATCCCGTCGATGATCCGGCCCGCATAATCGGCCGCTTTCGCCCGGAGTTCATCCAGCGTGGAACAGGCCGGAATCCGGAATTCCATCTCGGACACGATATTGCCCGCTTCTTCCCTCCGCAATGCCGCTTCATTGGCCTTAACCAGGTTGACCAGCACATACAAAATGTTGCGCTTGAACTGAGCGGGAGCAGGATAACCGCCTTCCAGAAGCCGCCGCACCAGCAAGTCCAACGCCTCCCGCGCCTTGTCCCGATTCCCGCCCGCCACCGCGTCCGCGATGCCGAAATCGTCGGGAGCCCATGGCAAAGACGGCTTTTGCGGATTGTAAGCGATTTCAGAATTGATGACAAGTTTCCCGCTCCCGCGATAAAACGTAAAGTCCAGCGCATTCAACGCTTGTGCGAAGGAACGGGGCGCTTCGCGGCGCAGATCATTAACCCCGTCGCCTACGCCAATGGATATGGTAAGGCCGAATTCCATGCGAACCTGCTCGATAAATTGAGATAGCCGCTCAACGTCCTTTTTCATCAGCCATTCCAAGGAATGGGCAGGGGTAATGACAGAAACCAGCATCTGCTCGCCCCCTTCCAAGTAGAAAGAAATAGCCGGGCCGAGCGGTTCGGTGACCTGGCGCATCCAGCTCTTGAAGCTGGTTTTGACTTCGGCGAATTCCTCGCCTAGATACATCTGTTCGACCTCGGATTTGGAAAACTTGGAGATCCATATAAATCCGACCTGTCCCTGCGGGATCAAACGTTCAATTTCCCGCAGCTCGTCTTCATTCGCCGCCGACCGCACCCAACGGCTAAGCAGATGCTGTTCGTAGACAGGAATGGCCGAGCTCAGCTGCTCCTTCAGGCTCGCTCCATCTTGAAGGCGCATCCGCTCTTGCTCGATGACGGCGTCCAGCTTGTCCAGCATCTCTGCCATATCTTTGAGCTCCAGCGGTTTGAGCAAGTAATCAAACGCGCCGAGCTGAAGCGCCTGTCTGGCATAGTCGAAGTGTCCGTACACGCTCAGGATGACGATTTTGATCGATTCGCTCCGCGCTTTTAACTGCTCGATCATCGTCAGACCGTCCATATTGGGCATGCGAATATCCGTAAAAATCATATCAATCCGGTTACCCAAAGCGATGCGCAAGGCCTCCTCCCCATCCTTGGCCATAAAGATACGGTAGTCCGGCCGAAGCGTCTTGATCATGTCGGCAATCCCGCGGCGATGCCGCGGTTCGTCATCCGCTACAAGCACATGGAACATCATATCCCTCCCCTAAAACTGCAAGTGCTTTCACATTTATTTTACTATTTTGACAAACGTTTTACTATACTGTTTTTTATATCTGATAGCAATTTATATAACTACTTCTAATTTGGCAGATGTAAACGTTGACAACTCAAAAACTTATGTTATTATGATTTTGTAAAACGTTTTACCAAATGGAGATGACAAGATGAAAAAAGTATTTTACAAACCGCAAGACGGATGGGTCGGCGATGTGATCCCGTTCTATGACAATGGAGAGTACAAACTCTACTATCTCCATGACCAAAGAGCCGGTGGCGATTATGGGAACCATACTACGTGGAACCTGATCACCACCAAAAATGGCCTGGATTTTGAAGATTACGGTGTGGCTCTGCCCAACGGCAGCGAAACCGAACCCGACCGCAACGCCTACACCGGTTCGGTGATCAAGGACCAAGACGGTACGTATCACCTGTTTTACACCGGGCATAATCCCAACCCCGAATTTTGCGTGGATGGAAAGCCCTTACAAGTTGTATTAAAAGCCACCGGCTCCGACGGTATCCACTGGACGAAAGACGAAAATTTCAAGCTTTATGGAGACGGGGTGATTTACGAGAAGTTTGATTGGCGTGATCCGTTCGTGTTTTTCAACGATGAGCGGCAAGAGTACTGGATGCTGGTCACCTCGAGGCTGATGAATTCCTCGGAAAAGAAAGGCGGCTGCATTGCCCTCCTCACTTCCGGCGATCTCGTGCACTGGCAATACCGGGAGCCGTTTTACAGCCCGGACAAGTATATCACCTTGGAATGTCCGGATTATTTTCAAATGGGAGACTGGCATTACTTGGTCTACTCGACGTTCAGCGAAAAGTTCGTAACGCATTACAAAAAAAGCAAAACCATCGAAGGCGTGTATACTTCCCCAATCCCGGACACTTTTGACGGCAGAGGATTTTACGCGGCGAAAACGGCCTCGGACGGCCGGCAAAGATACGCTTTCGGCTGGGTGCCTTCCAAACGGGGGGCAAGCGATTACGGCGATTGGGAATGGGCCGGTACCCTGGTCGTGCACGAGGTTTATCAAAGCGATAACGGCGATTTGCTGGTGAGGATGCCGCAAGCGATCTATGAGCATTTTAATAGTGAGGCGAATCTCATTCCTGAAGCAGAGAAAAACTGCCGCCATGCCGAAAGCCAAAGCGGCTTCGAACTGGAATCTCCCGACGGGCTGGCTTACCGCGTTTTCAATGAACTGCCCTCCCAAGTCCTGATCGAAGCGGTGTTTACGGACTGGAATCAGACGAAAGACTTCGGCATCGCGCTGCACACCGACAAAGCGCTGGACACGGGTTATTTCATTAAATTCGATCCGTTCCATAACCGGATCGCGTTCGATATGTGGCCGAGAACCGAACCCGGGTTCTTTCAATGGCAAATTGCCGGCGACAAGCCGCAAATGATCGAGCTGGAGCGTCCTTTCCGCTTCGCGGAGCACGACCGGATCAGCATCAAACTGATTTTGGAGGACGATATTTTGTGCCTTTACGTCAACGACATGGTCGCGATGACCACGCGGATTTATAACTTCAAAACTGGACATCTTGGTTTTTTCGCGAATGAAGGTTCCGTCACGGTTGACGGCGTCAAGCTGAAAATAGCGAAATAGCGGCAAAGCATAACCCGTTTTTGGATTAAAAATCTGCTGCAGATTTTTAATTATATAAGAAAAAATGGAGGGGTTTTGAAATGGCAAGTAACAGAAATAGGTTAAAGGTCTTCTCTCTTATCGTTATCTCCGCATTGCTTGCAACCGCTCTCGCCGGCTGCGGCGGCTCGGCGGGCAAGAACGCCGGGAGCGGCGCGCAGAATCAGGGAAATTCATCCGAGGCGAACTCAGGCAAAACGATCACCTGGCTGACGGCCCGGCCGGAAAACGGGGCGATCATTCAAACCGTTCGGGAGCTCGCGGACCGCTATGCGGAGGACCATCCCGGGTTCAAACTGGACATTCAAGTGACGGCGGACAGACCTTCCTATCTGACCAAGCTGAGAACGCTCATCGCGTCCGGTGAAGTACCGGAATTTATCGATACGGACGCCGATCCGTACGCCCAGGAACTGGCGGATGCCGGCATGCTGGTCGACATGAAGCAGTTTTTGGAGGAGCAAGGCTTGTACGATCAGTTCTACGAACCAGCGTTGAAATACCAGGAGCTGCCCGACGGGCGTCTGTACCTTCTCCCCCTGGAATACCATCTGGAGATGACTTGGTACAACAAGAAAATTTTCGCGGAAAATAACCTTTCCGTGCCCAAAACGATCGACGATATGCTCACGGTCAGCAAGGCGCTTAAAGATAAAGGCATTACCCCGATCGCCGTGGACGGCGTCGATGTCTGGCCCGTGCTGCGCTATGCGGCAATGATTCCGTTCCGCGCCTCCGGGAACGAATTTGCCCGCAATCTGAGCCAGGGCAAGGCCAAAATGAGTGACGAAACCGGCATGCAAGCGGCGAATTTCGTCGCCAATATCGGCCAATACTTCCAGCAAGGGTTCGCCACAACGGATTACACGACGGCCAAAAACATGTTCCTTAACGGCGAAGCAGCTATGTACCGGATGGGCACCTGGGAAATTCCGTCCTTCGTGGACGAAAATCTGCCGGATAACATGAAGGGCAATGTCGACTATTTCTATCTGCCGACCATCGCGGGCGCCAAAACGCCGGACAACGAGTTTTTCGGAAACAGCGGCATTGGCCTGGCCGCCACGGCCAGCAAGTTCGACGGGACCGCCAAGGATTTCCTAAGTTACGTCCTGAAAAATTACAGCGACGTCTACGTGGCTAAACAGCAAATGTCTCCGCTCAAATTCACGATTGAAGACGAGTCCAAGTTCTCCGAGTTGTTCCTGCGGATCAAAAAGGATATGGACAACTACGGTACGGAATTTGCCAAGCCTTGGGACACGCTGCTGGACGCCAACACGAACTCCGTCATGAGCGATTTGATCATGAAATTGGCCATGGGAGCCATGACGCCAGAGGAGTTCGCCAAACAAGTCGACGACACCATCGCTCAAAACGCAAGCAACTAGTCGGCAACTGACCGCTTACGTTCGGACAAGCTGTCCCCCCCGCCCGGCCCGCTCAAGGTCCGGGTGGGCACCTTTCATCCTAAGTTTGTCAATCTAAACTAACGGGGAGATTCTACATGAATGTACTCAAGGACAAAAAGGCATGGTTGGTATTTATCACGCCCGCCCTGCTGTTTTATTTGGGAACCGTCTTTGTCCCGATCATTCAGTCGCTGAACTACGGGTTTCAAGATTGGAACGGAATCAAGGACGCCAAGTATATTGGGCTGGGCAATTATATCAAGATGTTCCATGACCCTTACTTCTGGAATTCCGTGCAAAACAACCTGGTGTACGTCGTGATCGTCGTGCTGATGCAGGTGTTCATCGGGCTGTTTTTCGCGCTGCTGCTCTCTTACGTTAAAAAAGGAGCCGGCATTTTCAGAACATTGTATTATTTGCCGGCCGTCGTGGTCACCGTCGCCATCGCGCAGATGTTCCGCAACTTCTATTCCCTGCAGCCGCTGGGCCTGCTCAACATGTTCTTGGGATGGATCGGCCTCGGCCATCTGCAAAACGCCTGGTTATCCGATCCGCACACCGCACTGATCGCCGTATCCATTCCCGAAGGCTGGCGTTTTACGGGGATGTACATGGTGATCTTTTACGCAGCGCTGATCGCGATTCCGAAAGAAGTCGAAGAGGCCGCCACCATCGACGGCGTAAACGGCTGGCAGTTGATCCGTTATATCAAATTGCCGAGCATCAAGCATGTGCTGAGCCTGGCCCTCATCATGTGCACCACCGGGGCTTTGCGCGGTTTCGATATTCCTTATATCATCGGTGTCCCGGGTTCGACGACCGAACTGGTCACAACTTATATGTACAAAAAAGCGTTCTCCACCATCCAATACGGTTACGGCAGCGCGATCGCCGTATTTATCGTCGTCGAAAGCCTGCTTGCCGTCCTGATCATCCGGGCCATATTCAATTCCAGGAAAGGAGAAGCGTAACCCATGAAATCCAAAAAAACGGCTTTGTCCTTCCTGCTGTATTTTATCGTGATCGCAATCCTGATTGTGCAAATCTATCCGGTGGTCTGGCTGATGTTGTCCAGCTTCAAATCGAGCATCGAATTGACGACAAAGCCGTTTTCGCTGCCGACGGTATGGTCGTTTGCCAACTACGCCGACGTATTTCGGGAAAGCGATCTGCTGCTGTATATCAAAAACACCGCCATCGTCACCTTCAGCTGTCTGGTGTTGATTATCTTCCTAAGCGCAACGGCGGGCTTTGCCCTCGTCAAAATGAATTTCAAGCTGAATTCGAAACTGTTGTTGTTCTTTACGATCGGAATCATGATTCCGATTCAGGTTACCTTAATACCGTTGTTTATTATGTACAAAGACTTTGGGCTGTTGAATTCCTATCTGGCGCTAATCCTGCCGCAAGTCGGGTTTGCCCTGCCGCTGTCGATATTGATTTTCACCAGTTTTTACAGCTATGTGCCGAATGAATTGATCGAAGCTGCCGTCATCGACGGATGCAACATTTATCAGGTGTTTTATAAAATCATTTCACCACTGACCATCAACACGACGGTTACGGTTGCCTCGATCAATTTCATTTTCATTTGGAATGATTTTATTTTTTCCAATACCTTTACGAATGACAAGCGATACAAAACGATCGCCGTTGGGCTTCAGGAATTCATCGGGGCGTTTGGCGCAACGGATTGGGGCCAGACGTTTGCGGCCATCAGCATCAGCATCATCCCGATCATCATCACGTACCTGTTCCTGAACAAATACGTGATGGCCGGCGTGTCCGACGGAGCGGTTAAAGGATAAGAGGATAGTAGGATAAGGGGAGATCAAATCATGCAATCGATGAATCAACTTTTTGGCAGAATCAAAGGACAAAGCAGAGCGATCACGGCGGAAAATCCGCGTGGCCTGAAAGGCGAAGGCGGGAAAGCCGCCGGTCCCTTGGGCGTCGCCCGGAAAGGCAAAGCCTTTATCCCGCTGGCTCAGGGCGAAACCGCCACGCTTGTTGACATCGAAGGCCCCGGCATCATCCAGCACATCTGGATGACCGTAACCGACCAGACCGAAGCCGGCTGGTTCGTGTTGCGCGACCTGGTGCTGCGAATGTATTGGGACGGTGAAGATTCCCCGTCCGTGGAAGTTCCGCTGGGCGATTTTTTCTGCAATGGCTTCGGGGCCAGAGCGGTCGTCAACTCCATGCCGATCGTGGTCAATCCGGTCGGCGGTATGAACAGTTACTTTGCGATGCCTTTCAAAAAATCCGCCAAAGTAACGGTAACGAATGAGCATCCCCAAGAGATCGAGGCGTTTTTCTACCAATTTGATTATATGCTGGTCGATGAGCTTGCGGAGGATACGGAATATTTTCACGCCCAGTTCCGCCGGGAAAATCCGACCAAGCTTAAGCAGGATTATACAATTGTAGATGGAATTAAAGGAAGAGGGAAATACGTTGGCACTTATATGGCCTGGACCTCGTTGTCCCGGTACTGGTACGGCGAAGGGGAAGTGAAATTTTATCTCGACGGCGACCGGGATTGGCCGACGATCTGCGGCACGGGAACCGAGGATTACTTCGGCGGCGCCTGGGGTTTCGTGAAATCCGACAACGGCAATCCGGTTGAGGAGCAGACGTACTCCACCCCATTCATGGGTTTCCCGTATTTTGCGGTAAAAGATACGACAAGAGCGCATATTTACGATGGAGCAGCTTGCCCGATGCGCGGCTTCTATCGTTGGCATATACTTGACCCCATTTTGTTTGAAGAGGATTTGCGGATCACCGTTCAACAGATCGGGCATGACGGCAAGGCGTTGTTCGAAAGAAGCGATGACCTAAGCTCCGTATGTTACTGGTACCAGACCGAACCGCATCAAGCGTTTCCCGCCCTGCCCGGCGTACTGGAAAGACGTCCGCGCTAATCAGGGCGAATCTTCGCAACTCATATAGAAGCAGAGGTTTAAAAATGGCTAAAAAAAGGGTAACTTTAGTTCAAGTCGCAAAAGACGCGGGCGTATCGCCCGCGACGGTCTCCCATTTTCTAAACGGCAATTTTCAGAAGATGGGCGCGGAGACGAAAGAAAAAATCAGTCTCTCCATCGAGAAATTAGGTTACCAAGTGAACCCGGTTGCCAAAAGTCTAATTACCGGCAGAATGCATACCATTGGGCTTGTTTTATCCGATAGCACCTATGACGGAGACGGTTACTTTGAGGACTTATACTTCCTCCATTTTGCCAAAGTCATCAAGCAGCAGTTAAAGGCCTTGGGATATAAAATTATTCTGCTGGACTTTGAAGAAATTTTTATGAACGTCCAGATGGTCGACGGAATCATCGTCAAAGCGACTCTGGAAACAGAGAAATTCATGCCCAAATTAATGGACCTCAACGTGCCGGTCATTACGGTAGGACGCCACAACTTATCCTACGGAGCGCACGTGCTGCGCGTCAACGACTATCAGAGCGGCCAGACCGGAGTGAACCATTTGTTATCCCGCGGCTATGACAAGCTGGTCATTTTGACTTATCCGCACGGCCATGTTCCCGGTTTCGACGACCGGCTCAACGGAGCCAGCGAAACCTTGCAGCAAAACGGCAAGCTGCCGACCGTGATCACCGGCGATATGACGGAAACTTTTGGATACGAGACGGTGATGAACCTGGCCAAAAGCAACCAACTGCCGCAAGCGTTGTTTTGTTTAAACGACATCTCCGCCATCGGGGCGTTAAAGGCCTGCAAAGATTTGGGTCTTTCCGTTCCGGAGGAGCTTGCCGTGCTGGGCGTGGACGATATGCCTACCGTTTCCGAACTGCTGAGTCTATCGACAATCCGGCACCCCATCAACGAATTGGCCGAGGCCGCTTCCAAGCTGATGATCGAGTCCATTGAAACCGACGGCCAGCGCCTCGATCCTGTCGAAGAAGTGTTCCCGACGGAACTGATGGTGCGGCGAACCAGTTGATTTTTGATACATCTCGGCCAGATCATTCAAAAAAATCGGCAGGGGATACAGTTATCCCCTGCTCGATTTTTACCGGAATTGTATTTCGACAAATATTAGATTGCCAAAATCAACGCTAAACGGAACCATTCAGCAAATAACTGACCGCGATCGTATTCGGACCGGTATGCGAACCTATCGCACATCCCCCTTCAATTACAGCCACTTCCTTGAAATGAATATGGTCGAGCAAATGAGAGCGAACCCTTTCTGCCATTTTCTCCGCCAGCGTCTGACCGATGATCACCAGGTTCGGACAAATCCGGCTTTTTTGACTGACTACTTTTTGCAAAATCGGCTCCAGCGCCTTTTCCATTTTACCACGGTATTTTTGAACGGAACGAACCTCGCCCTTAACGATGTTTAAGACTGGACGCACTTTCAGCACATTGCCGATGAGATGTTGTAAACTGGTAACGCGGCCTCCCTTATGAAGATAATCCAGCCTATCCACCAGGATTTCGATCTTGACCTTCTCTCTCACATTCTCTATATCCCCGATTACTTCATTTAGGGGCTGCCCGGCTTCAAGCGCACGTGCGGCACGAATAACCAACAAGGCATAGCTGGCTGATAGGTGCATGGAATCCACGATGTGTACCCGTCCGGCCGGGAATTCTCTGGCTGCTATAAGTGCGTTTTGATTGGTGGAAGATACCTTGGAAGACATGCTGATATATAAAATATTTTTTCCAGCACTGATCTCTGGCTCGAAGGTACGGTAAAAATCAGCAGGGGACGGAGCGGCAGTTTTGGGAATGATTCTTTCTTCCTCGACACGACGGTATAATTCGGCTGTTGTTATCTCCAAGGTATCTTTATAGGTTTGGCCCCCCAGGGTCACATAAAGCGGGACGATCCCGATATCGTATTGTTTAATCCAATGATTTGGAAGATCCGATGTGCTGTCGGCTATTAACTTTATGACATTCTTTACGCTCATTACGTTCTCCCCTTTCGATACTCGGCCCATACCATCCTCGACCCTTGTATGCTCATTGTACTCTCGGGCGGATAATGATACATCGTCCAAAAGGGTAAGCTCATTCCGTACTTTCGGGCAATAGTCCCTCATATTCCCCCTTTATGCTGTCACACAAGCATTTTAGCCATTCTAAATAACGAAAAAGCCGGCTTGTTGATTTCCCCTGTAATTTGATAGCCCACACGATTGTACAATTTAAAGGCCCGTTCGTTTTCCTTCCTTACGGTCAGGGAACATTTAGTGAAGCCTTGCAAAACGGCTTGTTCCTCCGCAAACGCCAGAAGCCGCGAACCTATCCCGAGGCCTCTGCTTTCCGGCAGGGCGGCGATGGTTCCAATATGAAATTCGTCATCTTCCCCTTCTTTCATGGTGATCATTGAATAAAACGATTTAACATGCCGAAGATGGTATCCAATAAGTCCCAACCTCCGATGGGCAAAAAGTTGTTTAATGGTTGGCCACTCTAGGCGTTTTAACACCGGAACCGGATAACAGGTGATCAGGCCCAGAGTCTGTCCGTTCGCTTTGGCCTCAAAGGCATATTGATGACTAAAGCGGTTCCCCTGCCCTTTCCACAGCTTGCGAAACGTGCCGGAAACGATGCTCTTCTTCTCGGACCCGGCTAGTGGGTATGCCATATAATCCAATGCCATTTGATTTAGTTTGGCGCCGGCCTCGGACCGGGCTACAGCTTTTATGATGGTGATTGCTTCTTTTGAAATGTTGCCCATCGCAGTTTGATTAAACATGTGCATCCCCCGCTTCTCGTATGATTTTTAATTCACAATTGATACATTTATATATCTTTTGATATAAAAGTATATCATTTTTAGACAATAGTCAACTTTCAGTCATAAACCAAGAGCCTATCCGATTTTCCGAACAGGCTTTGCAAGCTTTATAATTAGTTCTTCACCATAAAACCGTGGTAAAACGTATCCACAACTAACGCAGCCGCGGATTTTCTGGCGATATTCCCTTCTACGACCTGCTGCCATGTGAGGAACAGAAGTGAATACAGGACATTGACAATCCAGTTCTTATCTGCATCCTGGCGAAAATACCCTTTCTGCTGCAGTAAACCGACCGTACGCAGTACCGGCTCTTGCAGTTTCCAATACGCTTCCTCGATCTCCGGATGATAATTGATGGTGGTGTCATGGGCGAGGAAATAAATTTTGTCACCGAGCGGAATAAGAGCTTCAATCAACTCCGGGATATAACGCTCACAGTTCTCCTCATCCAACCGAATGTCTTTCATCGTCTCGCTGACGACCTTAATCGCGCGTAATCCCAAGTAAATCATCAATTGCTCCCGGCTCTCCACATACCGATGCAGCGTTGCGACGCCGATCCCGGCCGATTCGGCAATTTCCTGCATGGAAGCGTTCGGCTTCTCGACCAAGAGCTTAGTCGCTTCATCCAAAATGGTGTTCAGCCGCGTTTGCTTGATTGATGTCAGTTCCTTTTTCATCCTATTACACCTCTTAATGAGCTTTGGATTGCCAATTGATATTATGATCAATCATATGATAGTATAGCATACAGCCCGGAACCGATAATTATCGGCCCGGGCTGTGCTTTTTACCTTATGATTTTACGAGACGCTGCAATAAATCCGATCAAAAACACGCTGCACATCACTGCCATGAAGCCATACCCGCCGAACACGTCATACCGGACGGACAAGTAGCCAAACCCAAGTCCCGCCAATATCGTGACCAGCTTCTCCCCCAGCGATTGGAACGAATCCATCGTCGCGCGTTTGCCGGAATCGATCCGATGGTGCAGGTAACCAGAGGCAAGCGGCTCCATGACGCCGGCGAACAGGCAGATGACGAGCATCGCCGCAAGACCGGTGTAGTCCTGATTGGCGGCGGCATAGGCGAAGCCGATCGCTTGAACCGCCAGCACGATTATGATCAGCGTTTTCGGGCCGAAGCGGGCAATCAGCGTATGAGCCAGCAGACTGCCGGGCAGTTGAAGCAGCATGATCGCGGCGGACAATGCGCCGAAGTAAGCAAGCGGCATCCCTAAGCGGTCCACATACAATTGCCAAAATTCATAGATGTACACCATAGCTGTCCCTGTAACCATTCCGGAGCAAATGACCAGGCAGACGCCCGGATGTTTCCGGAAGAAACGCAGGGAATCCGTGATGTATCTTTTGAATGGGATCGTCTCACCCACCATTTGGACATCGATTGTCACAGGTTGGACATCGGCTTTCCCAGGACCGCCATCAGCTTTCGCACCCTGCTCTCCAACCTTTACCGCCGGTTCAACCAGCAGCAAAGTGAGCAATAGCGCGGCCAGCGCGCTTCCGAGCGAAATCCAGTAGTTCAGCTCCAGACCAAACCTCCCGGCAAGGAGGCTGCCGCACAAGGCGGCCAGCATGGCGGAAACAAAGTCGCAGGCGTTCAGGCGGCCGAGCCGTTTTTCGAACGAAGCGGCCTCCCCTTGCCGCAACAAGGAATCATACAGCAGAGCGTTCTCCGAACCGCTGCTGGCCGAACGGGCGATCCCCGCCAGGAACACGGCCACCGCGAAATGCCAAAACTCCGTGGCGAACAGCAGAATCAGAAATTCGCAGCAGACCAGGATGGCGCTTGTTACGAGCATTTTTTTGCGGCCCCATCTGTCGGACAGTACGCCGGACGGAACCTCCAGCAGAACGACCGTCAAAGCATAGACGATTTCGGCATAGATCACCATGGGAATGGTCATCCCACGTTGTTCCCAGTACAGCCGTTCGATCACATAAGCCGGAATGAGGCTGGAAAAAAATCGAACCGCATAAAGTACTTTCAGATTCACCGTGTAATTCACCTCGAAGCACCTCTTTCGTATCTAATGGGTATTGGTTTGATCCATTAGATTGGAGGCGCCCGGGGCGGCCGGACGAATCCGGATTAACAAGGAGGTCTTGCGATTGCCGCCATGGCGTTCCACTCCTTTTCCTCGATTTGTTGGTTCTATCTTAAATCAGGGGCAAGCCCCGGTCAAATGCACACCAAACGCGTAAAGGTGGCAATGACGCAGTACATCAGAAAAGAAATGAAGCTCATCAGGTTACCTCCATGCAGCATTTTAATGCATGATACACCCTCCGCTTCATGACCGTATAGTACGATATTGCAAAGTTAGTAACGCCTCCGCTATTTTATCTCCCCCGCCCGCTATATCATACGCCAAAAGGCCATCGCCAAATTTTTGCCCGGCGGATCATGCAACCATTCTATCGGAACGCGGATTATGCAATAGTTAACGATGACTTCTTTGTTTCAGCATCACAGCTCATTCAAAAATTAGAACAGGAGGTTTTTGTATTGAGTAAGCGGTTACGCCCTTTCTGGTATCTTGTTCTCGGGTGGCTTGTCGTTCTCTCCTTCGTTTGGTCCGCGTACATGCCCCTCTCTACCGCGTCGGCCGCAGCCCCCAGGCAAGCGGAAAAACTCAGCCGGGGACTGGTGGCGGTGAAGGTCAGCGGCGGGGTGTATGTAAGCTGGCGGCTGCTTGGAACCGAGGAACTGTCGGTTTCGTTTAATCTGTACCGGAACGGAACCAAAGTGAATTCCAGCCCGATTACGAACAGCACGAACTATCTGGACTCGGCGGGTACGACTTCCTCCTCGTATACGGTCAAGGCCATCGTCAACGGAACGGAGCAATCGGCCTCCCCGGCGGCCAGCGTATGGGCGAACAATTATCTGGACGTGCCGATCCAGATTCCGGCCGGCGGTACAACCCCGGACGGCGTCAGCTACACCTACAGCGCCAATGACGCCAGCGTCGGGGACCTGGACGGGGACGGGGAATACGAAATCGTGCTGAAATGGGACCCGTCCAATTCCAAGGACAACTCGCAAAGCGGATACACGGGCAACGTCTACCTCGATGCGTACAAGCTGAACGGCACGCGCCTATGGCGGATTAACCTGGGCAAAAATATCCGCGCCGGCGCCCACTACACGCAGTTTCTCGTATACGATTTCAATGGGGACGGCAAAGCCGAAGTCGTCTGCAAAACCGCGGACGGCACCGTCGACGGAACTGGGGTGACGATCGGGAACGCCAGTGCGGACTACCGCAACTCGAGCGGGTACATTTTGTCAGGGCCCGAATATCTGAGCGTATTTAACGGACAGACGGGCAAAGCCTTGACCACCATCGACTACGTTCCGCCAAGAGGAACCGTATCCAGCTGGGGCGACAACTACGGCAACCGCGTGGACCGTTTTCTCGCGGGCGTAGCTTATCTCGACGGCGTCCATCCGAGCATCATTATGGCGCGCGGTTATTACACGCGCACGGTCGTGGTCGCCTACAACTGGAACGGCAGCACTTTGACGCGGAAATGGACGTTTGACAGCAACAGCTCCACCAACCCGGGAACCGCCGGCCAGGGCAACCACAGCTTAAGCGTGGCCGACGTGGACGGCGACGGCAAGGATGAAATCGTTTACGGCGCCCTAACCATCGACGATAACGGAGCCAAGCTGTACAACACGGGACTAGGGCATGGAGACGCGCTGCATGTGGGAGATTTAAATCCGAATCGTTCCGGCCTGGAGGTTTTTAAGGTTATGGAAAATACCAGCTCCCCTTACGGTGCCGCCGTGTGGGACGCCGCGACCGGGCAAGTGCTGTGGGGCGTTCATACCGGCAAGGATACCGGGCGGGGCATGTCCGCCGACATCGATCCGAATTATCCCGGAGAAGAAGTATGGGCCAGCGGCGGAGTTGGCTTATATTCCATAACAGGCAGCAAAATCAGCAGTTCCACGCCTTCGATTAACTTCGGCATCTGGTGGGACGGCGATCTGTCCCGGGAACTGCTCGACGGCGTCAAGATCGACAAATGGAATTACTCCAGCAACTCCATGTACAATCTGCTAACCGTATCCTCCGTTGCTTCCAACAACGGCACCAAGGCCACCCCAACCCTGCAGGCCGATCTGCTTGGCGACTGGCGTGAGGAAGTGATCTGGCGTAAATCCGACAACACCGCGCTGCGGATTTATACCACCACGGATGTCACCAGCCACAAAATTTACACGCTGATGCACGATCCGGTGTACCGGCTCAGCATCGCCTGGCAAAATGTCGCCTACAACCAGCCGCCGCATCCCGGATTTTTCCTTGGCAACGGCATGGGCCCCGTCACGAAACCGAATATTTATGTTGTGCCGTAAATAGGCAAAAAGCCGGGGCGCACGCCATGCGCTCCGGCTTACATTAAAGTTGATTTCCTTATGAAGGGGACAAGGAAATTGCCGCCGGTTCTTGAGCAGCCAGCTCCGGCCGCTTGGCAGGCAACAAATTTTCCGCCGCCAAGATTTGATCAAAAAGGCCAAACACTTCTTCCGGATCGTAAAGATTTTCAAGGACGCTGACTTCCGCCATTAAACGCCCCGAAAACGTAGCCATGGTGAGCAGCAGAGACTGATTTTTAATCGAAAAATACATGGAATCCATCCATTCCTCCATCAGCGGATCGGCGATCACCCCCAGGTTGGACAAGGTGATGGAAAAGTCCCACAGAGGGTACCTTTCAGGCATCGGTTTCAAGGTCAGCTCCAGACACTGTTTTTTATATTTCCGATAGGAATGGGTCAGCGAAGCCACGGACAACGCCAGCGCATAAGGAACTCCCCTTTTGAACCATTTGAACGTTGATTTCACCTGTTTCTCCAAATTACCGCCCCGGAAAAATTGCATGGGCAGGCTGGCAACATGGTTGCCGCACATCGTCTCCGGCGAATAGTTGTTCAGCGGCTGCAGGTCCATCGGCATGGAGACCAGCACACGCCGTTTTCCGGGGGCATGCTGCAGCAAACCGTCGGTTAACCGGTAGCAGATATATTCGGTTAATGTCATTTTTTTACTTTTGCATTGCCGTAAAATTTCCCCAGTCTCTTCCGGGCTGAAGCAATAAGCCTTTTTGACGTGTCTTCCGCCTGGCTCCGGCTTTCTGCCGTGACTCAGATCCACGGTTTTGCCGCGGCCTCCAGCTTTGCCCATCACCTTGAACAGAAGACCTATCACAAAAACCGGCATCCATAAAAAAGCGGACATCCGTTTTTTGATCCGCAGCAGCCGGTCTCTATAGCCCGAGCTCTCCGCCGCCCTTTCGAGCGGCTTGGGCTCCGTCTCCGCTGCCCCGGCATAATATTCCAGCCAGCGTTTAATCCAATAAACCAGGCTCCGCCCGTTGGCCAACGCATGGTTCATAGCGAAGATCAACCTAAATTCATCGAGGCGGAAAATACGAAACGGCAGCCTGGTATTGGTAGGATCGTATTGGGCCAGCGCCTCTTCCTCCGTAAAAAAACGGGAAAACCTCATCTTTTCGAGCAACAGCAAACACTCCAGTTCTTCCGGCGAAAAACGTCCCCATTCAAACATGTCTTTTTCGGATGATTCCACCCTTTTGGATTGCAGCAAAGGATGGTTCATAATCAGCAAACGGTAGCTGGAACTCAGCTTTTCGGCGTCGATTTTCCGCTTAAACGTGACCGTTGCGATCATGCTGTTGGCTGACATAAATTGCTCCGTTCCGAAAAAGTAAGTACTGGCCAATTTGATGACATCCATCTTTCCGGTTCCTCCCCCCTACTGCCTGTTCTCTAGATAAACCCTACCTTTTTGCTATGCTCCATCATCAGCCTCACTTTTTGTACGTCCAGCCTGGACCAGGAAAACCCAAGCGCCTGCAAAAGACCGTCGGTTTTGCGGTTCATCAGCATAAACGACGTTTTGCTGGCCCCTTCAAAGAAAATGTTGGAGTGGACAAGAACCCGGGCAACCTCCTGCTGCGTCTCCGGTTCCTCGTATTTTTCAAACATGTATTCGCTAAAGTCGGCCACCGGCATCGTCCCGACACGGACATCCGCTTGCTGCAACAGCTTGGCGAAGGCCGCCATACTCACTTGGTGACTGTTAAACAGATGATAGGTTTCATTGGCAAGATGTTTCCGGTCAAACAGCAGGACAACCGCTTGGGCTACCTCATCCGCAAAGGAAAAGTTCATCGTTTTATCATGAATGGCCGGGAGCTGTCCAAGCTTGATCAGCGCTTTAATCAAGGAGTAAAACCCGTTATCCTCAATATTTTCTTGGAAAATCCCTGACTTGGAATCAAAAACGAGATTCCCGACTCTGAACACATTGGCTTCGATCCCTTGTTCCCTCGCGCTTAGAATCTCTTTCTCGGCTTCGAGCTTGGTCATCACGTAATAGTTGTCCGAGCTTTGGCCGACGTTGCAATCGTATTCGGTGAACAAGGCGCTGCTTTGGCCTTCAATCCATCCGCTCCCCACACTGGTCGTGGAAATGAAATTGTAAGCCTTCTTCCTCCCGGTACCGGCAAATTGGAGCAGCCGTTCATTGCCCTCCACATTAACCGCATGAAAATCCCCGTAATTTCCAAAATGCTTCACGTTTGCCGCCGAGTTAATGATGACATCGATTTCGCCCGCCAAATGTTCATAGCGCTCCAGGCTTAGTCCAAAGCGGTCCTGGGTTAAATCTCCCGAAAATGCACAGACTCTGTCCTCCCAGATGGGCTGCCCGCCACGAGCAAGGCCAAAATGGAATTCCAGCTTCGCCCGCAGTCTTTCCAGCGCATTGCCGTCACACGTTGCTCGCACAGGCACATAAACCTTAAGGTCCGTATTTTGCAGCAGTTGATGCAAAATGTGAATTCCCAGATACCCGGTTCCGCCGGCCAGCAGCACATGACGGTAGTTCGCCCGCTTGGAAAGATCAATCGTTTCGTATGCCTGATTTTTCATCCGGTATTCTCTTAGCCTGCTGCGTATTTTGGCGTCAAAAACTGCGGTGCTTCTTTCCCGGGCCGTTGCCGCTTCATTTACGGCGTTCACGATTTGTCTTAATCTGTCTTTGGAGTGTTTGATGTGATCCGCCAAGGCACGTATCGTCGGATATTGAAAAATATCGTTGATGCCTACTTCAAAATCGAGCGCCAGCCGCGAGACGGCCTGAATCGCCTTAATCGAATCGCCGCCAAGACTGAAGAAATGCTCATCGATTGCAATCGGTTCAATGCCGAGAACCTCCTGCCAAACCTGCTGGATTTTCAGCTCAGCTTCATTTCTTGGACTTCCGCCCACCCCGCCTTCTCTCTGCCATTCGGGTTCGGGCAGCGCTTTGCGGTCGATCTTTCCGCTCGGCGACAACGGCATGGCCTCCAGCCGCATAAAGCTCGCCGGCACCATGTAATCGGGCAGCTCCTGCAGCAGCAACTCCCGCAGTTCTTCCGCTCCCGGTTCGCCCTCCGCCGTATAGTACGCCGCCAGATATTTCTCGCCGCGCTTATCTTCCCGGGCGATCACCACCGCCTCCCGCACCCGCGGATGCTTCAGCAGCCCTGCCTCGATTTCGCCCAGCTCGATCCGGAAGCCGCGGATTTTCACCTGATCGTCGATCCGGCCGAGGAATTCAATGTTCCCGTCCGCCAGCCAACGCACCAAATCGCCCGTCCGGTACAGCTTCTTCCCCGCTTCATAAGGATTCGGCACGAACTTCTCCGCCGTCAGCTCCGGCCGGTGCAAATACCCTCGGGCCAGCCCGTCTCCGGCAATGCACATTTCCCCCGCCGCGCCCAGCGGCAGCAGCCTTTGCCGGCCGTCCAAAACATAGATCCGCGTATTGTCGATCGGTTTGCCTATCGGGACCGACGGATAGTTCATCTCCTCGTCCCGGTAGGTCCATGCGGTGGCGATGACGCTCGACTCGCTCGGACCGTAAGCGTTCATATACTCCACTCGGTCCTTCCACCGCGCGACCAGCGGCTTGGTGATCGCCGATCCCCCGGTCACCAGTTTTTTCAGCGCCGGCAGCGCGTCCGCTTCCAGCCCCGCCAGATACGTCGGCGGAAGCAGGGCGATCGTAATTTCGTTTTCGTTCACGAAGGCGGCGAAATCATTCAGGTTGTTGATGATATCCCGCGACACGAGATACAGCGTTCCGCCTCCCAGCAGGATCGTGAACATTTCCCACACCGAAGCGTCAAACGAACTGCTGGCAAACTGCAGCATCCGCTCCGCACCGTTCACGCCCCATTTTTCCTGGAAAAAGTGTTGAAGGTTGATCACGCCCCGGTGTCCGACCATGACTCCTTTCGGTTTCCCGGTCGATCCCGAGGTATAGATGATATAGGCCAAATCCTCCGGCTTGTTGACCGGCTGCGGATTGGCGGCGCTATCGGCTCCGCCGTTTTGGCCGCTATCCCCGGCACTGGCCCCGTCCAAATTCACGCTCTGCCCCCGATAGGCGCTAAGCTTGTCACGCAGATGCTGAGGGGTCAGCAAAATCGAAGCCCCGCTATCCTCCAACATGTACTGAATCCGTTCCTCCGGGTAATTCGGGTCTACCGGCAGGTAAGCGCCCCCGGCCTTCAGCGTGCCCAAAATGCCGATGACCATGTCCATGGAGCGCTCCGCCATGATGGCGACGATATCGTCCGGCTTCACGCCCCGCTCCCGGAGCGCTTTCGCCAGCCGGTTCGCCCGTTCGTTCAGTTCCCGGTAGGTCAGGGTTCGCCCGCCGAAGACTAGGGCCGGATGATCAGACCTTTGTTCCGCCCGTTTTTCAAACAGCCCGTGGATCGTTTGCTCCTTCGCGTATTCCGTCTCCGTGCGGTTGAAATCGCCAAGCAGCACGCGGCGTTCTTCCTCCGGCACAACTTCGATGTCTTTGATCCGTATTTGCGGACAACGCACGATTTCACGGATGATCATTTCGATCTGCCCGGCTACTCGCTCCATAAAGCTTCTATCATAGGCCAAGCTATTGTAGCGGAACTTGATCTGCAAATCTTGCCCAGGCACAACAATAAAATTAAAATCAAAAGTGGTCTGTTCGGAAACCTGCGCGGACAGGACCTTAAAACCCGTTCCGCGATCGCCAAGCCCTTTGACCGCTTCCTGCATCGGATAGTTTTCGATGGCCAGCAGGTTCTGAATCAACCCGCTTCCATGGAAGATTCGCGACTGAATTTCCGCCAGCGGATAATAGTGATGCCGCTCCGTCGCCCATGCCTCCCGCTGGAGCTTGGCAATGAGGGACGAGAAGCTGTCTTCCTTTTCCGCCCGGACTCTGACGGGAATCGTATTGATAAATAGACCGATCATGGCTTCAATGCCCTGGATTTCCGCCGGTCTTCCCGAGACCACCGTTCCGAACACCACATCCCGGGTATTGTTGTATCGCTGCAGCAAGATCCCCCATACGGCCTGCAGCGCCGTACTTAACGTCGCGCCGCTCTCTCTGGCGATCCTCTCTAAACTAACCTTCATTTCCCCCCTTATCGTAAAATCGTATTCTTCCTGGACGTATCCCGGATGAGCCTTGCCGTCTTTTGTTTTGGGCAGCGGCGCCGGCTGTTCGTATTCCGCGAGAACATTTTCCCAGTAAACCGCCGTCGCCTTGTCTTCCCTTTGTTCAAGCCACTGGATATATTGACGGTAAGGGTACACCGCACCCAATTGCGGTATGCTTCCTCTCCGGAGCGCCCCGTAAATTTCCAGCAGCTCTTGAAAGATAAGGCCAAGACACCATCCATCCATAATGATATGGTGGAAGCTCCAAATCAGCCGGTACCTGTCGGCGCTTATTCTAATGAGAGCCATTCGGGTTAGCGGATCACGGGTAAGATCAAAGCCCTTTGCCCGATCCTTATCCAAATAGGTTTGCAAATAGCGTGTTTTCTCTTCCTCCGTCAAGAAGGAAATATACTCGAAAAAGACTTCAGCCAGCCTTTCCTTTAAAACAGCCTGAAGCGGTTTGTCCAGCTTTTCGTAAACAAAGGCGGTCCGAAGAATGTCGTGCCTTTGTATCACCTGCCCGAAAGCTCGCTCCAGCAAACCTCGATCGATTTCGCCCTCAAGTTCGAGCACGGCTTGTTCAAAGTACGCCGGTGAATCAGGCTCGCGCAGGTAGTGATACAGCATGCCTTCCTGCATCGGGGTCAGCGTATAAATATCCGTGATATTGGACTTCGCGGCCCCCATCGCCCGGTAGACCGCTTCGACCTCCGCCATCGTAATGCGGCCGGAGCTTACATCGCTGGCCGTCAACTCCGTGTACTCCCGTGCAACGCAATGCTCGATCATCCGCTCCAAATGGCGCTTGAAGCCTTCCGCCACCCGGATCACCGTGGCCCGTTCGTATTCGTGCTGGTGATAACTGAAACTCAGCCGCAGCCTCCCATACGTCACTCGTCCGTTAATGTCCAGGCTGTAAGGACTTTGCATGTCGGGGGAAACCGCCTCGCCCTCTAGAACATCGGCGATGGTAAACATGCCGGTATCGATGTCCTGGTCAAACTGGCCCAAATAGTTAAAGCTGATTTCCGGGCGCAAATCAAACTTTAAGATACCCTCGTCCCGCAGAAACGTATGGTATTTTAAAATGCCGTAACCGATGCCTTTTTGCGGAATGCGCCGCAGGCTTTCTTTGACCGCTTTCAGCCGGTAAGACACGTCCCTGGCGCCCGTCATATCCAGAATCACCGGGTATTGAGCGGTAAACCAGCCTACGGTTCTGCTGATATCCATGTCCGGAATGATGTCTTCGCGGCCGTGCCCTTCCAGATTCACAAGCACCTTGTCTTCTCCCGTCCATTCCCGCACAGCCTCTCCCAGTGCCGTCAACAGCACATCGTTGATTTCGGTATTGTAGGCTTTATTCACTTCTTTAAGCAGCTTGGCGGTTTGGGCTTCATCCAGTTCGATTTCGATATGACCGTAATCCGCATGTTTTCGGTCATGAACGGTTTGATCCTTCGGAAGAGGCTTGATCTCATGCTGCTCCAGCGCGCGCCAGTAGGGGATTTCCTGCTGAAGCTCTCCGCTGACGGCATACGTATAGAGCCGTTCCGACCATGCCCGGAAAGAGTCCGTTTTCTCCCTAAACGTGATTTCTTCGCCCCGCTCCGCCTGCCGGTAACCCACTCCAATATCTTCAAAAAGAATCCGCCAGGATATCCCGTCAACCGCAAGATGGTGAACGCTCAAGCACAGGTAGTCGCCGTCATTCGTTTTGAACAAGCCCGCATGCAGCAAGGGGCCGGATGCTAAATCCATACCTGACTGAAGCTGTGCGGCTGCTTCTTTTACGGAGCCAGTGTATTGGTCATTCTTGGTGAAATCCTTGACCACCAGCGAATATAACTCGCCTTCCATGCCCCGGTTGAACAGAACCGTCCGTCCCGCCTTCTCCCGGACAACAATACGCAGCGCGTCATGATGTTCAACCAGTCGTTCAAGCACTTTTCTTAAACTTATTTCGTTAAAGCCCTGTTTTCGATGCAGCACAACCGATTGGTTGAAGTGATGCTTTGCCGTAAAAGGCCGCTCGAAAAACCAGCTCTGGATCGGCGTGGGCATAAATTCCCCTGTGACCGTTCCTTGATCGGCAACATGTTCGGCGGATTTTACGCAAGCGCTCAGTTCTTCGATCACGGGATGTTCAAAAAGATCCTTCAACTGCAGCTTTAGCTTATAATCGTGAAGCCTGGACACAACCTGAATGGCTTTAATGGAATCACCGCCCAGATTCAGGAAGTTATCCTTAATGCCTACCCGCTCAGCTTTAAGCACCGTTTCCCATGTCTTAGCCAAAATCTCCTCAATTTCATTTCTCGGCGCAACGTATGCCGCTCCCGCATCCACACTCAGGTCAGGCTCGGGCAGCGCCTTGCGGTCGATCTTTCCGCTCGGCGACAGCGGCATGGCCTCCAGCCGCATAAAGCTCGCCGGCACCATGTAATCGGGCAGCTCCTGCAGCAGCAGCTCCCGCAGTTCTTCCGCTCCCGGTTCGCCCTCCGCCGTATAGTACGCCGCCAGATATTTCTCGCCGCGCTTATCTTCCCGGGCGATCACCACCGCCTCCCGCACCCGCGCATGCTTCAGCAGCCCTGCCTCGATTTCGCCCAGCTCGATCCGGAAGCCGCGGATTTTCACCTGATCGTCGATCCGGCCGAGGTATTCAATGTTCCCGTCCGCCAGCCAACGCACCAAATCGCCCGTCCGGTACAGCTTCTCCCCCGCTTCATAAGGATTCGGCACGAACTTCTCCGCCGTCAGCTCCGGCCGGTGCAAATACCCTCGGGCCAGCCCGTCTCCGGCAATGCACATTTCCCCCGCCGCGCCCAGCGGCAGCAGCCTTTGCCGGCCGTCCAAAACATAGATCCGCGTATTGTCGATCGGTTTGCCTATCGGGACCGACGGATAGTTCATCTCCTCGTCCCGGTAGGTCCATGCGGTGGCGATGACGCTCGACTCGCTCGGACCGTAAGCGTTCATATACTCCACTCGGTCCTTCCACCGCGCGACCAGCGGCTTGGTGATCGCCGATCCCCCGGTCACCAGTTTTTTCAGCGCCGGCAGCGCGTCCGGTTCCAGCCCCGCCAGATACGTCGGCGGAAGCAGGGCGATCGTAATTTCGTTTTCATTCACGAAGGCGGCGAAATCATTCAGGTTGTTGATGATATCCCGCGACACGAGATACAGCGTTCCCCCTCCCAGCAGGATCGTGAACATTTCCCACACCGAAGCGTCAAACGAACTGCTGGCAAACTGCAGCATCCGGTCCGCACCGTTCACGCCCCATTTGTCCTGGAAAAAGTGTTGAAGGTTGATCACGCCCCGGTGTCCGACCATGACTCCTTTCGGTTTCCCGGTCGATCCCGAGGTATAGATGATATAGGCCAAATCCTCCGGCTTGTTGACCGGCTGCGGATTGGCGGCGCTATCGGCTCCTCCGTCCTGACCTCCATATCCGGCGCTGGCCCCGTCCAAATTCACGCTCTGCCCCCGATAGGCGCTAAGCTTGTCCCGCAGATGCTGAGGGGTCAGCAAAATCGAAGCCCCGCTGTCCTCCAACATGTACTGAATCCGTTCCTCCGGGTAATTCGGGTCTATCGGCAGGTAAGCGCCCCCGGCCTTCAGCGTGCCCAAAATGCCGATGACCATGTCCATGGAGCGCTCCGCCATGATGGCGACGATATCGTCCGGCTTCACGCCCCGCTCCCGGAGCGCTTTCGCCAGCCGGTTCGCCCGTTCGTTCAGTTCCCGGTAGGTCAGGGTTTGCCCGCCGAAGACTAGGGCCGGATGATCAGACCTTTGTTCCGCCCGTTTTTCAAACAGCCCGTGGATCGTTTGCTCCTTCGCGTATTCCGTCTCCGTGCGGTTGAAATCGCCAAGCAGCACCCGGCGTTCTTGCTCCGGCACGATTTCAATTTGCGAAATAAGAGCATCACTTTGGTCCAACGCCTGAGCAAATAAATATTCAAAGTGGCGAATGACGTTCTCAATGGGGATGAATTTCTCAAAAGCCTGTATCCGATAGTCAAAATTTACGGTTACGTCGGCTTCACCTTCCTGCCCCCATATCAGCAGGGTAAGCGCATTCCGTTCATGATGATGCGTCATGCTTACACTCCGGGTTGCCGTCCCGGTAAAGGTTTTTCTCATTTCCTGTTCTTCGAAAGAAAGCGAGATATCAAACAGATTGCCTTTCTCACGGTTATTTTCGTAAACGGCCCTGTAGATTTCGCCGAAAGACATTTTTTGATGCCGGTAGCATTGCATAAGCTCACGTTTGATCAGCTTCATCAACTCTTTGAAGCTTACATCCTGCCCTGGGCTGATCCGCAGCGGAAGCACATTGGCGAAATGCCCAAGAGTCCGCTTATATTGCACTTTGCTCCGATTGAAAACCGGGACCCCGATCACCATTTCGTCCCGCTGGCAAACCCGGCTGAAATAAAGAAACAGGATGCCTAAAAAATAGTGAAACGATGAGCATCCTTCCGCTTTGCAAAACTCCACCATGCGCTCGTATAACGCCTTGTTTATCGTTAAAGTGCGCCGATCGCTCCAAACAGTATCGGCGTCTCCCTCGGCGTTGTTCGCCCCTTCGCTCAAGAGAGGTTCCGGAACGGTTTGGTATTTGTTCTGCCAGAACTCCCTGTCTTTGATAAAGGCCGGAGAATGCAAATAATTTTGATTATCGGCAATGAAATCGGTATAGGAATAAACTGTCCTGCTTAATTCACCGGTTCCTTGCACCAATTCGTTGTAATTGTCAATGAGTTCACTGACGAGAAGAGCAAATCCCCAGCCATCGATCACGAGATGATACACTTTCAGCAAAATAAAATATGTATTCGAGCCGCCTTTCAAAATAGCAAACTGAAAATAATCGTCTTCCGGTTGAAATGGTTTGAGAAATTCCGTTTTCATCCAATGCATGCAATAAGCGTTTGGATTTTCCTTGAGCGAAAAATCATGAACGGGAACCTCATATTTAACGTCCGGCTGAATGGTTAAAAAGGGTTCCCCTTTCTTCTCGATGACACGCGTTCTGAGAGAATCGTGTTGTCCGATCAATAGTTGCAAAGACTCCTTAATGACAGAACAATCCGGATTTCCTTTTATCTCAATATACCCGCCTAGATTATAAATCGGTTTGCCGGGGTACATACACTGTTCGAACCATATGTCTTTCTGATAGGAGCTTAACGGATACTCAGTGATACGATCCGCACTTGTTTTCATCATTCATTCCCCCTTGTCGTTTAGCATGTCAAGCTCCCGATTTTCCCGCTGAAAATAAAGAAAGCCTATCCCCGTATAAAGGCACAGGAACAGACTTAGACTCCATCTTGTTTCCTTCGGCAACCTGGCAATCATGGCTGTTATACACAACTTTAGACCCATGGCTTTGTGTCCACCACTTTCGAGGTGTTTACGATTAAACGGGAAAATAAGTAAATTGCTATTCATTTTTGAGCGTGTGCCGATTGGATACTTCTAAGCTATATTACCTACAACCCCCTCACATCCCTAAAACTATTTTCATTTCCTAAAATACCCTATTAGAACTAGTTTTACAAGTATTTTTCTACTTTTTTCTACCTTTTTCTACTTTTTTCTATTTAATCTCGGTCAAACGTACCGGAAAACTATTTTTCTCAGGTTATTTCATTTTCAGCACCTGTTTGGAAACATGACTAACCTGCTCAAGCTCACCAGCCGTCAAAGTAAACCGCATCGCCTTCGCATTTCCTAAAGCATGATGCACTTTTGATGCCCCTGGAATCGCAAATACGTTTTCTCCGTGAGCGTTAATCAACCAATTCAAGGCAATCTGCGTTGGCGATACGTCATACTGCTGAGCCAACTGGGCAAGTGTCTCAATCAGCGGTCTTGATCTTTGCAGGCCCGATTCCCTAAACGCTGCAGTCCACTTGCGCGGACCCGTGATCTCCTTGACCAGAGACGGATTTTCGTGGAATTTCCCGCTTAAGATCCCCTGCTCCAGCGGAGAGTAAGCAATGATCGCCACACCGAGCTCTTTGGCCGTATCCAGAATTCCGTTCTGTTCGATTCTCCGGTCGAGAAGACTATATTTCACCTGATTTGAAGCCAGGCGAAGACCATGCTCTCGCAGGACCTGATCGGCTTCCCGCATTTGTGCCGCGGAAAAGTTGCTGACACCCACATGCTTAATTTTTCCCACCTCGGCTAATTTAGCCATTGCCCTCATCACGGCGCCGACCGATGAAAAGGAATAAGGCGAATGCACCTGGTAAAGGTGAATCGTCCGCTGATGCAGCCGGCGGATGCGTTCATCAATCGTCGCGGGAATGCTGCTTGCGGTACGCAAGGCCGGCCACCATTTCGTAGCGATATGCGCCTGCTGCGCGAGCGGCCCGCCGAGCTCCCCGAGCGCGCCGGCCAGCAGTTCTTCAGACTGTCCCCCACCATATGCTTCGGCGGTATCAAACCAATTGATCCCGCCTTCCAAGCTGGTCTGTATGATTTGCCGCATTTCCTCCTTGCTTAGCGCCGGCCAAAATTTGCCAACCACTCCCTTTCCGTTGCTGAACTGCCAGCAGCCAAGTCCAAGCGGCGACAGCATTAAATCGGAGTTGCCCAGCTTGCGCAACCGCAGTGAATCTGTCATCGTTATCAGCCCTTCCAAAAAAAAGTTTACATTCAAATAATTTCCTGCTTGTTTAATTATATAGTAAAACCTGTTATTCCTTCCTGGTTTTACTTGACATTTGTATACTCCGAGACAACGATAGGTGCTCGCCAGCCCCCGTTCGGGACTTTTCACCCTAGAGATGGGAACCCTGCTGAGCGAACTGCGAAAAGCCGGTGCGCAACCAAGTCGCGCACCGGCTTTTCGTTTTAGAAACAATCAATCCGCCCTTTCAGGCAATCTTAATTCCAACTTGTCCAAGTCAACAATAAAACCATTCGTCTTCAAAATATCCAAACCAAGCTCCTCCTTGTTGAAATAAAGCTCAGTTAAAACTGTCTTGCATTAACGCTTAGATCGTATTTGGCCCCAGTTCTATTATAAGTGTAAATCTTCCAATCTCCGCTTAAGCCGTCGGCAGCGAGCTCTTGATAACTTACCGTTTGTTGTTTACCCGGCCCTAATTCATAATCAGATAGCAACTCGACCCCATTGCGGCTGATTTCTAAGTAAACGGATGAAGCGGAGTTGTTTTTCACCCAAACCTCCATGTTTTTACCGTATTCCGGTACGGTTGTAAACGAGCGGGTATACCCGCTGCCGCCCGATTGACGAACACCATCGATCAGAATTACATCCGTCGGATCACTTGCAACCTGATCATCCGTATCCTTAATAGCAGATGCTGACGCCACGAAAGTAAGAAACAACATAGCTGCTGTGAGAAATAATGCAGGAACTTTTAATTTTTTCATGCTCTCAATCTCCCAAGTTTTCAAAATAAGATATGTAATAAACATACTGCTCTTTATTATACAAAATTTCCTCGCACAAAATATAGTTCAATCCAGAAACCGGAGCCCATCAACACTCACCTTTTGGTAAGTTGCTGTACTAAAAGTGCATACTTACATATTTACAGCGTCCCCATTATACTCAAAAAATAAATCATCCTTAAGGAGGACAAAGCTTTGAGAACTCTTGTTATCGTAACCCATCCCAACATGGAAGAATCCGTCATCAATAAGCGATGGGCAGAAGAACTCCGCAAATCCCCGGAGAAATATACCGTACACGAATTGTATAAGGCATACCCTGACGGGAACATTGAACCGAAAAAAGAACAACAGCTCATCGAATCGCAAAATTGCCTTAGCTGTGTCCGCCGGAATCAGAAAGGAAGATTACAGTAAAGAGGGGAGATATCGTTACACCCTTGAGCAATTACTAACTCCATTTGAAACGACCTTCCTATACTGCAGCGCGGACTATCGTTCGTTTTTTGCATACTATGGCAAAGAAAATGAACCCGGCGGAAATGAGCCCGGTGCAGAAAATGTAACGCAGGTAGACGAGTTGGAAAAAAGCGCGCGCGACTACCTGAATTTCATCGATGGCCTATGAGAAAAGACCACCGGGGAAGTTCGTACCGGCGGTCTTGTTTAGAATTTTCACCCTCTATACGGGCCAGCGAAAAACATAAGGACAAAAAATGTCGCTATTTCGACGATATCATCCATTTTGAGCGCAATAGAGACATTTTATGTCGCTATTTTCCCCCATCGCCAGGGAATGCCCGCGTTCTGGGCCATTCACAGGAAAATAAGGACCAAAAATGCCGCTAATGAGGATGAACACGCCTGGCTCCGGATCATAAGTACATAAAGTTCCGCTATTTTGCAGGCCCAACCGACACGTTCGTCGTTCCAGCAGCCGGAAAGCCGTTCAAGCTGTTCTCCTCCCCCCATTCGCACATCATATTTAACAGCGGGAGGAGAGAATGACCGCGTTCGGTTAAGGAATATTCAACTTTAGGCGGCACTTGGGGAAAATCCTCGCGCTGGATCAGGCCGTCGGCCTCCATCTCTTTTAGCATAACGCTCAGCGTTTTAAAGGGAATGTTCCCGATACTTCGTTTCAGTTCGTTATGCCGCATGACCTTGTTTTCGGCCAGCCAGTACAGGATGATCATTTTATATTTACCGCCTATTACGGACAACGTGTATCCAAAGCCGGTGTCTTTTAGCGCCACGCCGGATGGAACGCAGGTTTCGCGCATCAATTACACTCTCCTTCAGGTTAAGCTTCCGCTCTAGCTTCGCCTTTGATGTTAACGCGGTGGATGTTCGGTTTGTACGCCAAGCGATCCTAGCCCGCCGGAGTGCACGGAAATGCGCCGCAACCTCCGCTCACCGCATCGCGCGCGCCAGCTCCGTGAAGATGACGCCGAGCGCATACGCGCCGGCATCCGGGTAACCGAGGCTGCGCTCGCCAACGGCGCCGGCCCGGCCCATGCGGGCGACGATCGTCTCGGTGTGCTTCGCGCCCTCCACGGCCGCTTCCGCCGCCTTGGCCGCCGCGCTCTTCAGATCGTCGCCGGCCCCCGCGCTGCGCTCCCACGAATCCGCGAACGGAACCAGCGCGTCGACCAACGTCTTGTCGCCAACGACCGCGCCTCGGCCAAAGGAGCGTTCACCGGTGGCCTGGATGCCTTCCACGGCCGCCTGCATCATGGCCGCGAACTCCGCCGCCGAGAGGGCCGTGCGGTCGCCGGCGTATTTGCCCGCCGCGCGGAACGCCGAGCCCCAGATCGGGCCGGACGCTCCTCCGCAATGCTCCATAATCACCAGCGAGCAAGCCTCCAGGAAGCCGCCAATCGTGCCGGCGTGATGCTCGATAATCTCCGGCCATTCCCGCTTCAATTGCTTGAAGCCTTTGGCCACGCTCATGCCAAAGTCGCCGTCGCCGGCATGCGCATCGAGCTCGCAGAACGCGACTTCATGTTCAATAATAATTTCGCTCATTTTATCCGTCAGATAAATGATATTGCGCAGCGTAAACGCGCCGTTCCCGACCTCTGCATCCGCCGGATCGGTCTCACAGCGGAAAGACGGCTCACGCTGTTCCGCCACGTCCGTCGCCTCTTCGGCCGGCAGCGGCGCGAATGGTCCGCGCACCTGCAGCGCCGGCGTATCGCATTCCGCTTCCAGATACCGCTTCAACTCTTCGTCCAGCCTCATAAGCGTGACCGAAGCGCCGGCCATATCGATGCTGGTCATATAGTTGCCCGCAAATAATTTAAAAATCGACTGGCCCCGGCCGCGAATCTCACGCACAACCGCGTTCGCCAGCACATAAAGCTCCTGCAGCGGCGAAGCGCCAAATCCGTTCACGAGCACCACCAGCTCCTCCTTGCCGGAACCGCCATCCAGGTTCATGTCGCGGTACAAATCGTCAACCATCTTGCGCGCCAATTCGTCCGCCGAAGCGATTTTCTCCCGGCGAATGCCCGGCTCGCCGTGAATGCCAACGCCGTATTCGATCTCATCCTCGCCGAGCTCAAAAGTCGGCGTACCCTTAGCCGGCACCGTGCATGACGTCAAGGCGAAGCCGATGGTGCGCGTGTGTTCGATCGCCTTTTGCGCGGCCGCCTTCACTTCGGCCAGCTCCAGCCCCGCTTCGGCAGCGGCGCCGGCGATTTTGTGCACAAGCACGGTTCCGGCCACACCCCGGCGGCCGACCGTGTACAGGCTGTCCTCGACCGCAATATCGTCATCCACCTTCACATAATCAACCTGGATGCCATCTTCAGCCGCGAGATGAGCCGCATTTTTAAAATTCATCATATCGCCGCTGTAATTTTTAATGATCAGCAGCACGCCTTTACTCCCCGCGGAAGCTTTGATCGCCTGATAAACCTGAATCTGCGACGGGGAAGCGAACACATCGCCGCAAACCGCCACATCGAGCATCCCCCGCCCGACGAATCCGGCATGGGCCGGTTCATGCCCGCTACCCCCGCCGCTAATCAAAGTGACTTTGTCCTGGTTCTGTTGTTTTCTCTTCACAATTTTGTACTTGCTGTCGAATTCCAGTTCGGGATGGGCAAGCGCGAGACCCCGCCCCATTTCCCGGACCAGCGTTTCCGGCTTGTTAATGATCTTCTTCACGTTTCAATCACCCTTTATGCTTGATTTTCTACCGCTACTCAATGATCAATGAACGACCTGAAAAAATGGAAAAAGCTGTGGGCCTCGCTTCATTATACAATATATGGCGTGCACTCAAAAGTTATCTTCGAACGCCGCTGTCGCCACGTTGAACACCGCCCCGTCATATTTGTAACGCAGCCGGATCGACACCGGGAATTCGGCCGGCGACACCTGGATCGGCACCAACGCATACAGGGTATTTCCTTCTATGGAATATCTAACAATGCTGCCAAGTGCCGGCTGGTCCATCCAAAATCCGGCATCCTCTTCCTTGTAATCGAACGTGCGCGTATCGCTGCCCAACGTAAATCGATACGTGCGCTTGCCCGCTTCTGCCGTCATGCTTGATTCCAGCTTGGATTTCGCCACCAGCACCGGATCCGCTGCAGATACTTCCGTTAAATCACTTCTGAGCAGCTTCAGTGCCGATTCGTATACCCCGGTTCCGTATCCAGTCGTCAAGATGACGGCCAGCACCTGCCCTTCCCTGCCTTCAGCCAGCAGTAGCGCCACTTCCGGATAATAGGATTCGTTACTTACGTTGCTCCAACCGCCAAACGTTTTGTCCGCATTGCCATACTGGACACGGATCGAACGAATCATCCCCTCATCCTTGTGCAAGGTTCCCGTAATCTTCAAACCAAGTGCGGAATCCTTTTTCAACAAGACGGTTTCTCCTCCGCCATGGTCAGCCTTTCCTTTATCCAGCGGCGTCCCGGTTTCATCCGTAATTACTTGCTCGATGCGCGAGATTTTTTGCGTATCGGTGCGGATGTAAACGTCAATCGTTTCTTGATAAACCGTGGGAATCGAATCCCGCAGCCCCAGCCGGAGCGAATACACGGTTTGTGCATCCGTGGTGCTGATCGAATCGACGTACACTTCATATACCCAAGGACTGGAGACGTCGTAACGTTCCAGCGCCTGGTTGACCTCGGGATTTTCCCAAATGTCCGGCGTCGGGCCGCCCCACACGCCAAGCTGCCGCTGCAAAAGCGCTTTGGCCAGCGTCACGAGCGTGCGGTCGCTATCCTGCTTGGCCGCATTTTCCGCGGAATTCCACCAGTCGAAATCCCCACCTTGCCCTGGCTCAAAACTGGAGCGAAACGTCTCTCCTCCCTGGGTAACTGAACCCGGGCCATTGCCGGAAGGAAGCGGTACAGGCTCCGACCTGCTGCCGAACCAAATGCCGCCGCCCAGCACCAGAAACAGGGCCGGAACGATCACCACGACCGCTTGAATCCATGCTTTCCGGGAGCGTTTCTTTTCCGCAGCTTGCAGCCTTCGCTCGACCCGCTCCATCATGTCGGTCCTAAAACGCCGCTGCTTAAAAGGCGGTCTGGCCAATCTTTGATCCCATTCCTGCTTCCATTCATGCATCCTCGTTCGCTCCTTTCCATGCGGCGGCAAGCTTCTTTTTGGCCCTGTGAATCCTTGACCTCACCGTACCCGGCGAAAGGCCCGTTATCGCGGATATTTCATCCATGGACAACTGGTGGTGCACACTCAACACCAGCGGGTCGCGAAACTTGCCGGGCAGCTTCAATACTTGCCGCCACAATTCGTCCGCCGCTTCCCGCTCCAAATATTGCGATTCGGCGGATGGCGAAGACAGTGAAGACACTGCCCCGCTTGGCCCATCACCCGGCGAACGCTCGCCAAACAGCACCACTTTACGCAAAAAAGCCCGCTTTTGATAGGATAAGGCGGTATTGCGCGCGATTTTCAGCAGCCAGGTTTTGACGGAAGCCTCCCCGCGAAAAGAGGCATAATGTTGATATACTTTAATAAACACATCCTGCGCGACATCATCCGCCGTATGCGTATTCCCGGTGATGACATAAGCATAGTTCCATACGTCCTCCCCGTACGTTTCCATCAGCATCCGAATGCCAGGTACGCTCATCTCCGCAAGATGCTCTAGCTGCATCTCCCTCAAGCTGTTCTCCTCCCCTTTACCCAAACAGACTCCTTCCAGGCAGGGAAAGTTCCCAAATTGGCACAAAAATTACTCCTTCACCTTAAACCCTTCCACAAATTCCGGCAAAATCAAATTCTGCTCCAGGATCAGCAGCAACTGCTCAACCATTTCTTCCGGAGTGTAGGGCATCGCTTGGACCATCCACCACTCCATCAAACCGGCGGTTGCGACGGCCAGAAACTGGACGAGAATCTCCGGTTTGATCCCCGCGCCGATGCCGCAGTTTGTGATGATCTCTCCAATTCTCCGCTCCATCATCGCCTGCATCCGGTTGCGGAATACGGGAACCCCTTTGCTCGTCATGAGCGTGGAATAGATGGAGGCGTTGCGCTGCAAAAATTCAAACGTACGCAGCAGTAAAGCTTTTACCGACACCTCATTTGGCTCCCCGTCGGGCAGACAGGTTTCATTCAAAAGCTGCAAATACGTTTCGATGCATTGATCGAGCAGATCGTATTTGTCCGTGAAATGCAAATAGACCGTTCCCCGGTTCACATCGGCCCTGTCCGCGATTTCCTGAATCGTGATTTTTTCAAAGCTTTTTTCCCCCAGCAACCCGACAAAAGCTTCCATAATGGCCTGCCTTGTTTTTGCGATTCGTCTGTCCATCACTCACTTTGCCCCTCTTTTTTAGACATTTGCGATAGCATTTGTTGAATTCTCAACAGAATCAAAAATATTACCGATTGATACGGGATTTCAACGGATGTTAAGGTGATTGTAATCAACAAACGTTATTTTTTCAACAAATGTTCATTCAATTGGAAGGTGAGGAGAGAAATATGAGAGTATTGGTTTACGGAGCTGGCGTTTTAGGAAGTTATTTGGCCCATGTTCTTGTGCGCGGGGGCAATCAGGTCACCGTATTGGCGAGAGGGAAACGGGCAGAGGAATTGGAGCGGGATGGCCTCGTCATCCGCCATTACTTTCAGCGGAAAACGACGGTGGATCAGGTGCGCGTCATTCGGACACTGGAAGCGGGCGATATTTACGATCTCATTTTTGTCGTTATGAAATATTCCGATTTTCCGGCGGTCCTGCCAATTTTGGCCGCTAACCGGAGCAGCAACATCATCATCGTTGGCAATAACACCGACGCCCGCGACATGCAAAATTTCCTAAAGGAGCATAGCGAAACTCCCAAAAATATCGCTTTTGGATTTCAACTTAGCGCTGGAACCAGAGAAAACGGCCAAACCGTCTGTATCCGCGGCGGCGGCGGGCAGATGGTGCTTGGAGGATTGGATGGTCCGATTCCCTTTAATGCCGACCTTGACCTGGCGTTTGCGAATGTAAAATACAAACTCATCTATCACGATAACATCGATGCTTGGCTGAAAAACCATATCGTCCCCATTTTGGCGCTCACTTACGCCGTAACCATCCATGAGCGCCGGATGAGGAAGATTGCTGGAGACAGCAAACTGCTGCGGCAGATCGTCGCGGCCATGGACGAAGGCTTTCGCGTGTTGGAAGCCCAGGGTTATCCCCTGGTACCGGCCGGGCAAGCTTCATTTATCCGTAAACACCCCACGCTAATGCGTTTGTTTTTAAAAATATATCACCTGCTGCCGGCCAGCCGGCTGGTCGATGGTTCCGCCTACGAAATTGCCGCTTTAAGCAGCGTATTCCGCGTGTGGAAGAACAGGTCTAACGCCTCTACTCCCAACTGGGATATCCTCGAGGAGCAGTTTCTAGCGAAAGGCCCTTTTTGAAATTAGCTATTTTCCATTGATAATCGCCAAAAAATTAGCTAAAATAAATCTATAAATTAGCTAATTCGAGGTGAACCTTATGCGCGTTTCTTCCACCGATATGCAAAACAATTTCGGAAAGTATTTAAAGTTTGCGGAGGCGGGTGAGGAAATCATCGTGACAAAGAACGGCAAGGATGTAGCCAAATTGACGACGTTCACCGGGGAGGTTGATGATCCCTTCCTTAAGGAGGAAGCGGCCAGATACGAAAGCGGCGATTGGGTGACTTATGAGGAGTTTCTCCATCTGACTGAGATGGCTGAACAACGTTTCGAACTTATCGACGGCGTCGTCTATAACCTTGCCTCTCCTTCTTACAAGCACCAACAAGCGGTAAATGAACTACACGGTACGTTTTATCTTTGGTTTAAAGGAAAATCCTGTACACCGCTGACCTCCCCTTTTGACATCACGCTGAAGAAGTCAAAAACGAATATTTGTGTCGTACAGCCGGATTTGGTTGTCATTTGCAACAAAGATCAAATCAACGAGCTCGGCAAATATATGGGCACGCCGGAACTGGCTGTTGAGGTGCTGTCTCCTTCCACACGAAGCAAAGATTTGATCCAAAAGCTCGAATTATACCGGAAATGCGGCGTGAAGGAATACTGGATCGTCGATCCGATGAAGGAGCAAGTGACGGTGTTCACTCTGACTGACGGCGACATCGCGGATATAGCCTATTATTCGAAACCCGGCGACCAGTATGCGGAATCCCAGCTTTACGAGGGCTTGCGCGTTTCGCTGCAGGACTTGTTCGCCTAATCCCCGGCTCGTCAACAAAAAGCAGGGGCCAGCCTAGGCTCCTGCTTTTTTGTCCAGATATTTTCCCATTGTCTTTATGCCTTCTTTGCGTTTTTTGGCATATTCCGCCGTTGCCGTGAACAGCACATCGGAAGATGAATTGAGCGCCGTTTCGAAAGAGTCCTGCAATACGCCGATGATGAAACCTACACCAACGACTTGCATGGCAAGATCGTTGGAAATGCCGAACAAGCTGCAGGCCAGAGGTACAAGCAACAGCGACCCGCCGGCCACGCCTGAGGCGCCTGCTGCAGATATGGCGGAGAGTACGCTAAGGATCAGCGCCGTGCCAAAATCCACTTTTACGCCCAAGGTGTGAACAGCCGCGAGCGTTAAGACGGAAATCGTCACCGCCGCCCCCGCCATATTAATCGTCGCGCCCAAGGGAATAGACACCGAATACGTGTCTTTATCCAGCCCCAATTTTTCGCATAATCTCATATTGACCGGAATGTTGGCCGCGGAACTTCTTGTGAAAAATGCCGTAATCCCGCTTTCCTTTAAGCAACTGAACACGAGCGGATACGGATTCCTGCGGATGTTCAGATAGACGATCAGCGGATTCACCACTAGCGCCATAAACAGCATGCATCCAATCAATACGAGGAGCAGCTTCCCGTAATTGAGCAAGGACGAAAGACCGTTTGCGGTAATGGTGTCAAACACAAGCCCCATGATCCCGAACGGTGCTAATTGAATGACCCATCTGACGATTTGCGATACGGCGTCCGAAAATTGGGTGAGCAGGTTTTTCGTAGGATCGCCAGCGCTTTTTAGCGCCACGCCAAGCAGGATCGCCCAGGCCAGGATGCCGATATAATTGGCTTCGATCAAGGCTTTTACCGGGTTGTCCACCACCTGGAACAGCAGGCCCTTCAGCACTTCGACAATACCGCCGGGCGGAGTCAGGTCTCCGCTGCCGCTAGCAAGCGACAAACTTACCGGAAAAATAAAACTGGCTACAACCGCGATTAATCCGGCCAAAAATGTGCTTAATCCATAAAGGACAAGAATCGATTTCATGTTCGTTTGACTGCCCTTCTTATGGTTCGCAATGGCAGCCATGACTAGGAGCAAAACCAATACGGGAGCAACCGCCTTCAAGGCGGATACGAATAAGGTACCGAAAATAGCAATCCCCGTTGCACCTGGTACGGACAGAGCCAAGCCAATCCCCACGATAATTCCCAGAAAAATTCGATTTACGAGACTCATTCGATTCCACTTGAGTAATAATGTTTTCATTTTCTCCTCCGGGTTTAAATTATGAAAAATATCACCGAGCACCGCCGCGACGCTGTAGCGAGACATAGCGTTAGTTTATCACGTAATTTGGCGGTTGTGCGCGGGTGGAAATATCTGTTTTATTAATTTTCACAGAACTTTCAATTTTTGGTTGCGGCGGTGAAAGCCATTGAAAACGACATTAATGTCGTTTATAATGAATCAAACAATCAAAACGACACATATGTCGGTTTTAGCGAGGTCAAGCCTATGGCTCCAAAAGTAAGCGAGGATTACAAAAAACAAAAGAAATTGGACTTGTTGCAAGCGGCGAAACGGGTTTTTGTCAACAAAGGCTATACCCGGGCAACCATGCAGGACATTATCGACGAGGCCGGAGTATCGCGAGGCGCTTTGTACGCCTATTTCGGCAGCATAGAACACGTTTATCTGGAACTGCTGCAGCATGAAGATCAGCGAGATGTACATTACTTCCGTACGGATGGCGAAGGAACGTCCTGGGAACAGATCGTTCGTTGGATCTTGGAGCGGCGGCGGGAAATGGAAACGATGGACCAAACGCTGTTGCTGGCCAATTCGGAATTTTTCTTGTCCGCCAAATATCAAAAAGACAAACCGGGATACCTCTATACCGTAGCAAGATACGAACAGCTCATTGACGCGTTAACCGGCTTTTTGCGGAGAGGAACCGCTCGAGGCGATATCTCCCCCCGCCTTCCCGTGGAATCCATCCCCCACTATTTCGTCACGTTTATCGATGGGTTGATGATCGATTCCGCTCACCTCGGTTCCGAAACCACGAAGATGAACGAGCAAATCGAAGTCCTGTTGTTTACTATGAAAGCCCTGCTTTGTCCGGTCAAACCAGCAAGCAATGAAAACGACAACGGAGGTAGAAATCATGTTATTTGAATCCGCGAGAGTAAGGCTGAGAAAAATGACGGAAGATGATGCCGCAGTTTACCATAAGTGGAGAAATGATCCCGAAGTGATGAGAACAACCAGTCCGTCCCTAGATCTGTTTACATTTGCCGATACCAAACAATTCGTCGACCATGTGATTTTAGGATCAAGTGCATCAAAGAGCTACCTCATTCTCGATAGGGAGTCTGAGAAGCCGCTTGGAATCACGTCACTCATACAAATCGATTGCAAAAACCGCAATGCTGAATGCATCATCGATATTGGCGACAAAGAGTACTGGGGCAAAGGTTACGGGACAGAAGCGTTGAAGCTGCTGCTCGATTACGGCTTTTTGGAGTTGAATTTGCACCGGGTATCCTTACGCGTCTTTTCTTTTAATGATAGAGCCATAAACATGTACGAAAAAATCGGATTCATGCGGGAGGGGATATCGCGCCAGACCCTCTTTAGGGAAGGAAATTGGCACGACATCATTCATATGGGCATCCTGCAAAGTGAATACGTGAAGCGGTGAAAATTCAGGCAGCCCGATTACTTATCGGCCTAGGGCTCCCTCTACCTTGTAATTCGCCAAATCAATATCGACATCCAATCCAAAAACCAGCTTGGCCAGTTGAAACCCGATATACGGTCCCATCGTTAGCCCCGATGCCCCTAAGCCATTGGCCACGTAAATGCCTGTCCAACCGGGCAAAGTGCCGATCACCGGAAGAAAGCCCGGAGTGAACGGGCGAAAGCCGACTCTCGCCTCCAAAAAGCTGCCTTCCGCAAGCCCGGGAGCATGCTCCAACCCCTTATTCAGAACCTCCTGCAAACCGCCCGCCGTAACGCGCGTGTCGAATCCTTGCGGATCGTTCTCATGGGTGGCGCCGATCACAATCCGCTGACCGTCGAAGGCCAATATATACTGATCGCCGGGCGGCATAACAACAGGCCCATGCCCCGTGTCCGCATCCGGCAAAACCAAATGAACGATTTGCGCTTTTTGATAGGTCACTTTAAAATCCACACCCAATGGCTTCAGCAGTGAATTAGCCCATGCCCCTGCGCAGACCAGGACCGCGTCGGATTCGATGAATTGGTCCTCAACTTGTACCCCGGTAACGGAAGTTCCGGCGAATCGGATTGCGGCTTCTCCGTTTAGCAGCGCAGCGCCATGCCCGATCGCGGCGCGCAGCAGCGCATCCCGCAGGGCGCGCCCATCAACACGGGCGGCCCCGCTGATATGCAGAGCGGCATAGTCGTCCGCCAGCGGAGGAAACAGCCGCTTCACTTCACCGGGATTCAGCAGCGTGATCTCGCCGATTTCCGGGGCATCCTGCCTGCGTTTTGCAGCAAGCTTTTCCAGTTGGACAAGCTTTTCAAGCTCCTTATGTAAACGAAGCGCTCCCACGCGAGCATAACCGGTTTCGTTCTCCCCGCCCTGCTCCAGCTCTGCGATCAAGGGCGGGTAAAACCGTGCCCCCTCCTTGGCCAACCGATACCAGGCTTGGTTGCGCCGCTGCGATATCCACGGGCAAATGATTCCCGCAGCAGCAGCGGTCGCCTGTCCCGGGTCTTTCCGGTCGACAACGACCACTTCCGCTCCCCTTTTAGCCAATTGATAGGCCGTAGCAGCGCCTAAAATCCCCGCGCCGATGACAATAAACTTTTGCATGGTTCAGCATCCTTTTTTGTCTTAAGTCATGATGTATTTTTCCTTACGCTGGCTAATCGCAAACAATATAATCGATAAAATCTGCAAAAGTAACATAGGAATCGCCAGCCAGAGGAAAAAAAGCGATACGATCGGCGCCAAAAGCATCACAACGGCTTCCACGCTCCGAACGTAATTAAATGGAACCATTCTTGAATGGCCTTCCATCAACAAAGAAATAATAGCGGCCACCAGCGCCATGCTAAAAAGAAGTGAAATGTATGCGGCGGTCACGGCCAGTCGGCTTAACGCGGTGTCCTGCACCAGAAACGTCACCAAGTATAAAAATGCAACCACACCCACGGCAAACATGAAAATAATCGGTTTCAGCGGGCTGAACAGTTTGGAGACCGTCTCGACCACATCCGTAGGCATCGTTAATGGAGACAGTTTTTCCTTGACTCTGTCTAAACGATCGATCTCTTTTTGGACAAGGGACAGCAGAGTATCAAGGACAAAAGCATCCTCTCCCGAATAATAATCCCTCAGTATTTGGCGAGTCTCCCTCGTAAAATACGAGCTTGCTTCCCCTAACTTTACGTACAAATGCTGCTTGGCTTGCGAATCCTCCGGGTTGTTGATTGCCTGCGCGATCGCGGCCTCAACCCCGGCGTACAAGTCCATCCGCTTTTGAATTAGCGACAACTTGGCCCGATTGCTCTCTTCCATCATGCCCTTAAATTCTTTATAAAGCCAAACGAGGGCCGCAAATGCAATAGCCATAGTCAATGACCAAACGGGAGAAAGCTTTAAATATTCTATTAATTTGTCCAACACGAACCAAACACCTCATAACCAGAGTTCTTTTGCCACCTTAGCCATTATACTATAATCTGGAAACCTGTCGAACTGAACTTTTTTTGCCGCGGAAAAAATAAAAAGGGCAACTCAGAACTGAGTCGCCTTTAATTTATCATTTCGGCTATTCTATTTATTTCAGCTTTGCTACCGTGACGGCGACCTTCTCGAGCTGTGCCTTGCTTAAGGTATGATCCGGCGAACTCAGCGTGACGAAACGGTCGTCCAGCTTGAAGCTTAAGAAAGGCGTCTCATCCGGCGTATACCATTTCGCTTCACCCCCGCCCTCCAAGGTTACTGTTTTGCCTTCGTAAAGATAAGCATAATCCCGGGGAGAAACATTTATCGTCATGTGGTTGAAGATGAGGTTCACCCCGTCATCCGAGGCGAGGGCCGACTTGAAAGCATCCCCTTTAACCATTTGCATAGGTGCATAAGGCGTCTTGAAGGATTCGAATTTCGCGAACGCATCGGTGATCTCCTTGAGTTGAGCTTTCGTGTAATTCACTTCGGTCAGGCTTAAGTTTGTGCCGCTTTCTCCGGAATTTCCGCTACCAATCAGTACCTGATGCTTTTGCGCGTTATAAGAAACCGGGACATTCAGCACCTCGGCGATTGCCCGTACCGGCAAATACGTTGTGTTGTTATAGGTAATCGGCGTTAATTTGCGGCCTTGTTGGTCGGTCAGGGAATAGGCTTTGCCATCCACCTGGATGCCGATTTGGTGATTCAGATATGCCGTAATTTTCTGTAGCTGCGTTCCTGCGTATACACCGGCTGCTCCCGTAACGGTCATGCCCAGCACGGCCATAGCTATAATTGATTTTTTCATGTTGTTCATTATTTCCATTCCTCTCTGTTCGGTTTATTTAAAATCGATAACCTGTGTAACAATAAGCGATTTTGGGTCGTCTACCGTAATCCCCAACCGCTGGCCGGACGGGCTCCAGGTTAAAGGGTACACGGGATGGGGAACCGGATCGGCAGACGCATAATACGGTGCGAGCGGCGAAACCATACCTGAATGAGTGTCGAAAATATACACTCCGTTCATGCCCTTCGTCTCCTCGGTGTAGACGTCAAACGCCAGTTTCGCGGAATCCGGGGACCAGGAAATATCGGAGATCAGGTCGCCTTTGCCGATAAGCGAGCCCTGGAGAGTCCCGGCGGAATCGTAGATCAGCAGCTCGCTGCCCTGGCCCCCACCCAGCTGGGCAACCGTGGATACGGAAATATATCTGCTGTCCGGCGAGATTTCAAAATTCCAAACATCCTGTATCAGACTAACCGGCGTCGCTTGCCCTGGTTCAAACACCTTCAGCACCTGGCGGTTGTCGGTATAATAAATCCGGCCATGACTGACGCCAAATTGCGTAAACATCTCGACCTCCCGATCTTCCAGCGGAACCATTGTCACCTTCCCGTCCGCCGCCGAGATTTGGCGGATTTCTCCGCGCCCGCTCATGGAGCCGGCCGCCAGAATATACGTATCTTCGTTCAGCCAACCGCCCAGCTCCAAATAGTTATCGCCTTTGATCTGAATCGTTTGGCCAGTAGCGCGATTTTCCACGAAATTGTCCGCCGTGTATTTGTCCTTCCATTTTTGGATGAAGCTGTACCGGCCGTCCGGCGAAATGATTTCCTTGACAAGCATGTATCCGTCCATCTGTCCTCCCCCCTCTCCGGTATTTTCGCGGCTTTGGCCGGTGTCGATATTCACGATCGAAGCCTTATATTCATATTGCGGCTCCTCCGTGGCAGTTCCCGGTTTCACCAGCTTGGTCGTCTGGATGCTGACCTCATCCTCCGACAGCCAGGCCTCAATGTTGGCCGCCTCAATCCGGTGGGTGCGAGCTACCGACACTTCCCGGCCGTCCGGCTGAATCGGTGTCTCTATGACGGTCAGCTTCCGTTTGCCTTCGGAGGAAGGCGCCGCGTTTTGACCCGTCTGCTGTCCGGTCCCGCTTGCGGCGGGATCGACCACGGTCAGCCGGGCTCCAGCCGATTGGCAAGCCGTCAAGGCAAGGGACAACGTCATTGCCGCCAAAAACTTGATGCCATAAGTCCCAATGTTGTGTTTCATCACAGGTACCTCCCGCGTTCCCGCCACAGGTGCTTTACCCAAAGACCGGTTAAAGTGAATCGGTTCGCTTTAGCTTGCCCTGTTGACTTAAGTATAGAAAGAGAATATCTCCGAAAAATATCCGACTTGTAACGATCCTGTAAACTGCAAAAAAACAAGCCCAGACTCTAATCCAAGTCTGGACTTACGCCGGCGGTTATAGTCTCCGGCCGTTCCGGCCGCTGCAGCAGCAGCGTGAGCACGAACGCGGAACCCTCCGGCCCCGTTTCGGCGAGTTCGACTGTACCGTGCTGCTTTTCGGCGAGGCCGCGCACGAGCGGCAGTCCCAATCCCGTCCCCCCGTAAGCTCTCGACCGGTCGCTGCTAACCGTATAAAAAGGATCGAAGATTCTGGTGCGTTCCTCCGCCGGAATACCGATCCCGGTATCCCGGACCGTGATCTTCATCCGGCCTTGTCCCTCCGCATCCCGCGCCGTCTCGTTGGAAAGAAGCACCCTACCGCCCGGCTTGTTGTATTTTATCCCGTTGTCCAGCAAATTCAGCATCATATGCATCAGATTTTCCGGATCGGCCCACACTGTGCCTTCCTCCAGCGCCGTTACGAGTTCGATACCGTATCCCTCCGCCTTGGCTTGCAGGCGGGCGGCCGCCTCTTGCAGCAGCGGCTTTATGTCTACGGATTGCGCATGGGTCTCAAACTCGTACACATCCATCGCGGAAAGTTTCAGCGCCTTCTCGACGAGCCCGTACAGCCGCGCCGCCTCCTGTCCGATTCGCCCCCGCGCTTCCTCCAGAAGCGCCGGGTCGTCCCGATACATTTCCAGCAGATCGGCATAAGCGAGAATCGAGGTCAGCGGGGTTTTCAACTCATGGCTGATGTTTCCGATAAACCGCTTTTGCTGCTGCTCCAGCTCGCGCAGGCGGGTAATCGCCTCGAGCAGCTTGCTTTTTTCGGCGGTCAACTGGCTGAGGGACGCGGATATTCTTCCGCTCATCTCGTAAATGCCCTGCGCCAGCTCGCCAAGCTCATCGTTCCGGCGCACTGTGGGGGCGGAAAGAAAATGGCCCTCCCCAATTTGCCGGGCGGCACCGTTTAACCGGCCGATCACATGGGCCTGCCGCCATACGTAGAGGTAGCCGAGCAGGAAGCCCCCCGCCAGCACCAACACGCCGGCAACCCCAAACAAATTTTTTATCCGATCATAAAAAGCATGCTGCTCCGCCAGCGACACGTGAAACTGGATCGTCCCGATCCGCTCATTATCGGCAAGGTACAGCGGCGCCAAGTACAGCAATTGATCCCCTTCGGTGATATACGCGGCCTTCCCTTGCGCCGTATAGGCCAAGGCATCCTGCACGTCCGCCTTCGGCTGGAACGGCAGCGAGGTGCCGGCAAGCGTTCCGTCCGTTTCATAGAGAGTCACGGGCAGGCCGCTTTGCGCGCCGAGGTCCACAGCCAGCCGCTGGCCGTTTTGCGCCAACAAATCACCCGGAGCCTTCGCGCCGCTTGTCATCGCCTCCTGGCGTACCCGCAAATTCGCGGCCTCCGCCTCCCCGGCGAGCGACTGCTCCAACCGTAAGCGTTGGTCCTCCCGGATGCCGGCCAGCACCAGCAGGCTTAGCACTGCGATGACGGAAGCCAGCAGCAGGGCCAGCAGCACGGCGGCCTTCCACTTTAGGCCAAACCGCCAGGTCCGCCGCTTCATGGGATTTTCTCCGTGCTTTTATAGCCAATGCCGTACACGGTCTGGATCACCTCGTGCCAACGGCCCAGCTTCTTGCGCAGCCGCTGCACATGCATGTCGACCGTCCGCGTTCCGCCGGCAAAGTCCATGTCCCACACCTGCTCCAGTAATGCCTCCCGGGAATAAACCCGTTCCGGATGCTGCGCCAATAAAGCCAGCAGGTCAAACTCCTTGGGCGTCAGCTCGAACTCCGCCGCCTCATCCTCCTCGTGCACCGTGCGGCTGAGCAGGTTGATCGTTAGGCCAGCCAACCGCACTTGCCCCCCAGCCTCGGCGGACCGCTCCTTCGCCATTGGGCTGCGGCGCGACAATGCTTTGACCCGGGCGATGATTTCCCGCATGTCAAATGGCTTGGTCATGTAGTCGTCCGCGCCGAGCTCGAGGCCAAGCACCTTATCGACGATATCGTTTTTTACCGTTAACAGGAGGATCGCCGGCCGCGACTCCCGCCCCTCAAGCTTGCGGCACACTTCGTATCCGCTTACCTTCGGCATCATCACATCAAGCACCATCACGTCCGGATGAAACGTATCGACGCGGTCCAACGCCTCCTGCCCATCCGCCGCTGTTTCCACCGTATATCCCTCTCGCCTGAGCGCATATGCGACAGCGTCGGAAATGCTCGCTTCATCGTCTACGACTAACACCTTGGTCATGGGAATACTCCTTTATTCTATTTAGGCTTCCTTCTGCCCGCCTGTCTCATACAACTCCAGACTAAGAATCATTTAGAATTTCGCTTATGTATGTATGTCCAAGCGGCTGGCTACGATGGAGAACTCGTTTAAATCTGTTTTTGGGGAATCCAACAGTAGACAGAGCTCGAACAGGCCGGATTCCAGCAGATAAACTTCTTCGTACAGACACAAACTACGGACTGGGTCGGCATCGCAATAGAGCGATTTCACCTCAAAAAACTTGCAACGGACCGGGCAAATATTTGAGCATATACGGCTTGATCAGCAAGAACATTTGATAGGCCTCTTCCTCGAAATCCCTGCCGTTCTCCAGATACCAAGCCTTATCTTCTGCCAAATCCTGTTCCGTTTCCGGATAAACGAGATAACCGCGTATCTGCATTTGCTCATACATTTCATTGGTAAAGTACTTTCAACGATTCCCCTCCTTGCCAACTCCCCCTTGCCTAAAGGCAGGGGATTCTTGGGAGCGGCCAGCTAAAGCTGATTCGTATCCAAGTTACACCTTCATATTATTACTGCTCTATGGCCTTTCTTTATTTTAACATTCTAAGAATGTTAATCCGAATTTTTCATCTAATCAGCCTACTCGGCTTCCTTCAGTGGTCAGTGGCAAGCCTTTGCGAACAGCCTTCTTGTCGACCTGGATCATGCCAGCGCCCTTTTTCCCAAGCACTTCAATCTCCTATCTTAGCAACATCTATTGGCAAAGGAGACCTACTTTCTGTACTCGGAAAAGGGCAAGCGAAACATCACCGAACGCAAGCCACGAAAACGAGGCGGAAAAGCCAAATATCGCGGCATAAGAAAATGACTTACTCTGGCGTTCTTGGGCGTGGTCGCATTCGGACAACGAAATTAGATGAGGCGGATGGACCGCTTCAATGGTGTTGCAACCAAATATTTGCAACATTATTTGGCTTGGTTCCGTTATATAGACAGCAAGGAATGTCACCGACACAAACACAAAGCTTCGGCTTGCTGCTTATTCTTGTTAAGCTAACTGGCAGGATACTTCAAGTGATACATTGAAATATTAGAGCGTTTTGAGAAAATGTATGTTAGGAAGGTGATGAAATGGGGCTATCTAACGAAATATTAAATTCATTTAATCTTTGTGGGGATATTATTCCATTGACTGGTGGGCAGAATACAGCAGTAAGAGTTGGTAATGCTGTATTAAAGCCTGTGGATGACATAAATCATTGTGAATGGTTACTTAATATTATTTACAATTTAAATCCTCAGGGCTATAGGTTATCTAAGCCTATTAAAAGTAAATACGGTACTTTTGTGTATAGAGGATGGGCTTGCACTCAGTATGAAATGGGCAAGGATACGAAAGGTCGAATAGAAGAAAAACTTCATGTATCGAGGTTATTTCACCGAGATTTATCTTCAATTAATTTTCATGACTTCCCTTATACTGAAAATCCTTGGTCAAAGGGTCATCGTATAGCATGGCAAATAGATGAATTGTCAAGGGACTTGCCAAGAGAGACGCGAGAAATTATTATTTCTATACTTAGAATGGTAAACCTAAAAGAGCAATATAATATGCAGATTGTTCATGGCGATTTGTCGGGCAATATTCTTTTTGACGAGGCTATGAATCCTTTAGTAATTGATTTTTCCCCTACAATTGCCCCAGTAGAATATGCAGAAGCCATTTTAGTTTGTGATTGTATAGCATGGCAAGGAAGCAAGGTTTCTGAGATAGACCTGCTACCAAATGATAAACTGTATAGAGAAATGATAATACGAGCTATTATTTTCCGTTTAACGGTTTCTGCAATTTTTTCAAAAGGTAATTTTGATAAATTTTCGAAAGAGTATGAGGCATTCAAACCCATAATTGAGTATATCAAGTAGAGTTTATTAATTGAGGACAGGTACGATAGCTTAGAAAACCGCCTTTTCAACAAGGCGGTTTTCTTATGGTCAAATAACATTGGTCACATATTATGTCATGAAGTTTAGCGAAACCACCAAGAGATACGCGCCCACTCAATTCTTCTGCACGAACAATTAAGGCTACTTTTTCTCTGTCACTAACTTCTCGTCCGCAATTACTACATGTTAACTTTGATTTATTCAACACTTCCACTCACCTCTAATCTGAATCTTCAAACTAATTTCTTTATTCTATTTGAAAAGGTACATTATCAAATAATAACACACCTTAAAATGTTAATCCGAAATTTTTAGTTGTCATCGATAAAAGGTAACGTTCTAACGTATATATCACGCCTTATAATACACCGTTCATTCCACCAAATATCCGGCCAAGAACATTAAAATATATCATGATAAAAGATAATATCAGGGATATCGGAAGAATGACCAAAATGTTCATTTTCTTTTTCGGAATGGTAAAAAACAAAACAACGATCATAATTAAATATATTCCCATAAGCAATGGTATTAAATAATAATGCTGGTGAATAGGCAAGTAGGCGTTGCGCAATTCAAACCCTTCTGACAGCAATAGTGTGATTGGAAGGGAGGAAACAATATTAGCGAACAATCCGTTTCCACGCGCATACCACATCAAATAAGCACAAACAGGAGATACCACCGCGCAAATCCCCCAAAAAACAATGGCTCTTTGTGGAAAAAAATGCAGCACCATCGTTGTGTAAGCATAATAAACGGCCAGCATCGCCCCAAAGAAGGCGAATACTTTTACAGCTGCTAGTTTCGGCGAATTGCTGAAAACCGATAATAGTGCTGCAACAAATACCCATATACCAAGACGTCCACCGATATCGTCAAAAATCGGATTGATATTCGGACTATCCACAAGTTTTGCTGCTAAACCCAAAATAACCCCGATAATAATAGCGTATATTATTGATAAAATTTTTTGTTTTCTATTTAAAATCTCTATTTAACTCTCCTCCTTTCAGCCCTTGAGCTGAAGGTGTTCAAAGAATTAATATAGGGGCTGGCAAAATAGAAAAACACCGCTTCGTTTGGTAAAGCGAGAGTGATGAGCTTCTACGATCAGACAGAAGAGGTGTCTTTCATTGTTATAGACCATCAGCCCCGACCTAAATCAGCTGCTAAGGGCGTTGAAAGCTTGAGGATAGGGAAGTGGGGTGAGCGGCAGATCAACACTCGCTGTCCGGAGACTTTGCACGATTATCCCGTTTGATCAGGTAGCAGCAAGAAAGACAAGCTCGGGAGAAAAAAATGCCCCTTCATCGCGATCAGCGCTTCCATGCAGGCCTGCTCGCTGTTATAACGGCTGCTGAATGGTTGAAGTTCCGTTCCCGCATTGATCTCCATGTTCGCTTGCCCCCGAATCACGAATTCACGAACATAAGTTCGATATTCAATTATACCAAACTAACGTTCCCTTATCAAGCCGAAAATCTCACCCGAACCGCCTCATTTTTTCCTCATCTTTTTTTGTTTTTTTCTTTTCTCTTTTTTGGAACCCTTGCTCTAGCCCCCCCTGCTCCCTGAACGATAGGGATAATCGTGCAAAGGCAGGCAACAGGCAGGGACACCAAGACAGCGTGACGGTTTGAAGTTGCTTCTAATACCATAATAAACAGATCACAGCAGCATGGAGGCAGACAAAACTTCGCGATTCAGCAGCTGAGGAGGAAAGAAATTGCCTGGATACTTGATTTATTTTATGACTTTCTGCCCGACTGCAACGCCCTAACAGCTAACCTTTCGGTACTGGTTATCCCAGGCTCATAGATATATATTTGGTCTCCAGGAACTCATCCAAGCCCCAATATCCGCCCTCGCGGCCAAGTCCGCTTTCCTTCATCCCGCCGAAAGGCGCCTGTGCCGTGGCAGGGAAGCCGTCATTCAAGCCGACGATGCCATATTCCAAGGCTTCACACAGGTGGAAGGCCTCTGTGAGCTGCTGACAGAATACATAGGCCGCCAAGCCATAAGGAGTATCATTCGCCTTCCGGATGACTTCCTCAACCGTTTCATAGGCGGAAATAGGCGCGACCGGCCCGAAGGTCTCCTCGGTCATGCACAGCATATGCTCATGAACATCCACTAAAATGGTTGGCGCCACAAAATATCCCTGATCCGGCAACTGCTGCTTGGTCCGAATGACGGTGGCTCCCTGAGCTTCAGCCTCGGCGATATGGCGTTCGACCTTTAACTTGCCCTGCTCATTAATCAGCGCACCGATTGACACATCTGCTTCCAAGCCGTTACCTACCTTCAAGGTTTCAATCGCGGCCGACAGCTTATCTACGAACGCCTCCTTCACGGAGCTGTGCACGTATATACGATTTGGACAAACGCAGGTTTGTCCGGCATTTCTGAACTTCGCTCCTACAAAATGCTGTACAGCCAGCCCCAAATCGGCTGACGCCGTTACAATAAAGGGAGCATGGCCCCCAAGCTCCAGGGATATATTCTTCACCGTCGCTGCGGCGCTGGCCATCAACAGCTTACCTACTCGGGTTGAGCCCGTAAATGAAATCTTTCGTACCCGCTGATCCGCCATCCACAGCTTGCCGATTTGCTCGGCGTCGCCGGTGAGCACATTTAGAACGCCTGCCGGTATCCCGGCTTGCTCCGCCAGCTTGGCTAACAAATAAGCGGTCATCGGTGTAAGCTCGCTTGGCTTAATGACAACCGTACAGCCTGCTGCTATCGCAGGGCTGATTTTACGCGTGATCATGGCAGCGGGAAAATTCCAGGGAGTAATGGCCGCAACAACGCCTACCGGCTGCTTGATGGCGATGATCCGCTTGTCACGATGCGACGCAGGCACCGTATCCCCGTAAACCCGCTTGCCTTCTTCCGCAAACCACTGAACAAAGCTGTTGGCGTAAGCTACCTCTCCAAGCGCTTCCGTGTACGGCTTGCCTTGCTCCTGCGTCATGGTACGTGCTATCTCTTCTTTATGCTCTTCGATGAGCGTATGCCATTTCAGCATGAGTGTTGCCCGTTCCTGCGCGGTGCGTGCTCTCCAGTCCGGCAGCGCCGCGGCGGCTGCATCAACCGCCGCAATAATTTGCGCTTCACTTGCCACCGGTGCGGCGCCAACTTTCTCAAGCGTTGCCGGGTTGATCACCGCGATATGCTGGTCCGTTTCAAGCCACTGACCACCCACAAATAGCTTGCCTGCTCCAATTTGCATTTGCTCCACCTCTTTACTTTACATATACTTCCAGAACATACGGCTTTGTCTGGCTTATGCTTAATGCGCGTTCAAGTGCGGATGCCAACTGCTCCTTATCGCGAACCGTCTCCCCCTCAACACCAAAGGACTCAGCCAGTTGCAGCATATTAGCGGCCCCTTTTAATTCTAAGGAGGGAATCGCCTTTTGTCCAAGCGGGGCGCCGATCGCTTTAAGCCCTTGCTTCAAGACATGATAGGCTTCATTTTGCACAATCAAAAAAAGCACCGGGATTCCGTACGCCACCGCGCTATAAAGAATTTGCGGATAATACAGGAAGGTGCCGTCTCCCACTGCGCAAACAACCATACGCTGTGGATCGGCAAGCTTGATGCCGAGCGCCTGACCCACACCATGCCCAAGCCCGCCCCCCTTGCCGGCCGTATAATGACGAGGCTCCCACATGTGCATATATTGAATAAACGATGCGGCGTTCGATACCGACTCATTCACTAGCGTAAAACGGCCTGCTGCAAGCTTCTCCAATTGATGGTTCAACTCATCCGCCAGCACGGAAGCCATAATGAGGTCATCAGCTTGGTCATGCCTTAGCTGCTCCTGCAAGTTCTGTCGCCGACGCGTGGATACCGCCACCGTTTCATGCCGTCTCTCCTCCACACTTTGCCGCAAAGCATGATGTTCTATCATTCCCGGCGTCACTTGCACCAGTTGCTGCAATAATTCACGAATAGAGCCCTGAAAGCCGTAGGCTATCCCTGTATTTTTGGCAATTTCCCAAGCATCCTGCTGGATGTAGAAAACCGGCTTTTGCTCCTCCACCAAATACCCTTGCCCATCCGACAGGGCTACCGGCAGTTGAACCGTTGTTCCGACCATCACTAGGGCATCGTACTGTGCATAAGTCTGTCTAATGATGCCCGCATTCATGGGAAATGTTCCTATATAATGGGCATGGCTCGAATCAAAATTTTGCCGTGTGGGCATGCCTTCAACCATTACCGGCGCACCCAGCATTTCAGCCCATTGCTGCAACACACCTGCCGCATGCTGGTCCCCCACCTGATCGCCGCTGATCAATAAAATCCGGTCATATTTCAGCAACTCACCCATGAATTGCTTAACCCCCGGCTCGGATGCATAAGCGGCCTGTTCAAACAGCCTAGGCTTCTGGATGCTTGCCGTGGTTGGCGTCAAAGAGAGATTATACGGAATGGATAAGAACACAGGCCCCTTGGGCTCCGTCATAGCTACCTTAAAGGCACGCTGCATGGCTACGGGATATTCGGCGATGCTGCGAATTTCGTGTGCCCATTTGGTCATGCTTTCTACCTGCTTCACATGATCTCCAGCCAGGATCGGCTCCCCCAGCAGTAAATCGCTATGATGCTGTCCTGCAATAATGACCAGCGGAATTCCTGCTCGATAGGCATTGTAAATATTCCCCATGGCATTGGCAAGCCCAGGGGCAACATGCACAATAGCGACTCCCGGCTTTTGCGATTGTCTGGCATAGCCCATGGCCATGGACACTGCGTTTGCCTCATGAAGTGCTGAAATATATTGAATATGCTCATACTGCTCGGCACCGTCTATAAACGGAAGCTCTGAGGTTCCCGGATTCCCGAATACATAAGGAACCTCGTACGCCGTCAGCATATCAAATAAGAGATCGCGCCCCAGCCTTTCCGATGATTGCTTATTCATGCATCCGCTCTCCCTCCCTACTTCAGTGTGAATCCATGCTCCACTAAAAATGGTGCCAGATCACGGCGAAAATCGTTGCCTCTCGCCATTCGTCTGGCCGTGTGCTCTATCCATCCGTAGTGCTCCGGCTCAGATTCAGGCGTAATTCCAGGTATGACGATCCGTCGCCCTTCATAAATGTTTGTGCTTGCCATCTTGGCATCATAGGCTTCTATTCCTTCAGCAAGCGAAGCTGCCGAGTATTCCTCGCGGTGAACAACAACTTGCAGCGGCAAGCGAGGCTTCACCTTGTTTTCGCGAGCAGGATACCCTACCGCTAAACCTACGGTAGCATAGCATAATGGAGGCAGCTTCAGCAGCTTGGCCACCTCTCTGGCTTGATTGCGAATCGCTCCTACCATGCAGCAGCCCAATCCCATCGATTCCGCGGCAGTTGCCGCATTTTGCGCAGCAAGCATGCTGTCAAAGCTGGATACAAGCAACAATTCCAAATAATCCGAGTTAAAGGGATAGCCTTGACGTTCGGTTACATATTTATGCCGGGAGGCGTCAGCACAGAAAACAAAGAAAACGGAGGCTTCACCGATAAAAGCCTGATTATCGCATAGCTTCATCAACTGTGTTTTACGCTCTTGATCTTCAATCACAATAACACTCCATGACTGAAAATTGGAGGAAGTAGGAGCACTTTGCGCCGAAGCCAGCATCATTTCTACGGCCCCTTCTTTCAAAGCACGATTTTGCTCAAAGCTCCGTACCGACTTATGCCGCACCAGTTGATCAATAACCGGATTGCGAAGCTCTTCATAGGACAAAATTCCATCTACTTCGAAACGATCTCCACTCATGAATGTTCTGTCCCCTCTAAAAATGCCGGATTCAGCACCTTTTTCATGAACACCGTCATCCCCAGTTCACGCACAGGGGCGTACGCCTTATGAAATAGGGCGTGAATTTCCTGCGCATCCTCTAAAGTTGCGATCCGAAATGTTGCCATGCTACGCCTCCTCTCTCCATTCAACACCAACAAATGCTACCCGGTCACCGGCATCCACAGGCGGATTCTTACGACTGGCTATAATGTAGGTATCTTCCTCGGCCAACACCTCTTGAACCACCGAGAACATATCGATGATGGAGCAAATTCGTTCTCCCTTTCGTACAATGCTGCCGCTTGGAGCTTGATGAACGACCAGACCGCCTTTATCTGTGTACAAGAACTTGCGTTTCGTTAACGTCTTGGTTTGCGTATGAACCGGAGGCTGCGGAGCTTCCGCCCACATGCCCAGTTCGTGCAGCACGGCCCAAATGCCTCGAAGGCCGTAGCTCACCATATCCTTCTGAATATGACCTCCGGATCCCAGCTCCGTCATAAAAGCCGGTATGCCATGCATCAGACACTGAACATCCAGGAAGCCCGCGACATTGCCCGGAAGCTCATTCAAGCTTCCGTTCAGATCTACACAGCAATGCACGGAGCCGCCAAATACCCGCGCCATGCGCTCGCCCTGCTCGCTGGCTCCTGCGTTGTCATTGGGGACTTTTTTAAATACGGTATACGGCAAGGCATCATAGGGGGTTCCCAAAGAATGGAAGTCTATTAAATGAGTACCATAGGCCTTGATCTTCTCAAATAAATAGTAAGCCAAGCGTTGCGATAGAGTACCCTTGGGGTTGCCGGGGAACTGCATGTCCATATCCAGCTCATCCTGAGGGGTATTTTTTCGTCTGGCCTGCCATGCGTACGGGTTAGAGACCGGGGTTGCAATTACAGCTCCCTTCAGCTTCGCCGGGTCTAACTGCGGTATAAACTCCCGAATGGCCATCGGACCATTAAGCTCGTCACCATGTATTGCGCCATTCAGCCACAGCACAGGGCCATCCTCAGCGCCATTTACGATCATGACCGGCATTTCAATCGTTGCCCAGTTGGACAGTTCTCCTACCTTGATATAGCCGCTGACCGACTGACCGGGCTCGGCTATTAAATGATCCCATTGTATGTTCATTGTGCATCCTCCGTTAAATAGCCTGTTTCTCTTGCCGAAAATAGGCAGAGATTAATTTCACTTCTATTCATCATCGTTCCTTCCTTTCTTTGCCCAAGGTCAATCCGCTACTTGCCAACCCAAGGATAATAATCCTTATCCACCTTCAATGCCGGCTTAATGACTTGCACCTGCCGATCAGATGGTAAAAGCGACCTGCAGCTTAACAGCTTCTTATCGTCCACCTGAATCAGGCATGCCCCGCAAAAGCCACGCTTACAGCTATGCTCATAAAAAGCAAAGCTTGGATCTAATTCATCGGCAATGAAACGCAAAGCGTCCATATGGGTCATGCCTTCCTCATACGGAACCTCATAGCAGACGGTGTAGGGTTCAGAGCGTGCACTTTCTCTTCTTTCCACGTATAACCGCTTGGTTTCTGTTTTAGCATCAGACAATGCATTCCCCCCCCTGGCAAAGGCATTTATAAATTACGTCTAACGTGAAATGAGTGTATGCGGCCACCTATGGGGGCTATATCTCATAGCTACACTAACTTGATATTCAGACTGCTTCTCGGGAAAATCAGCTCGATTGTGAGCGCCTCGGCTCTCGCGACGCTCAAGCGCGCTATAGATTACAGCTTTGGCAACCATCAGCATATGCCTCAGTCCGATCGCTTTCATCCGATCCTTGTTATAGGGCATGCTCTTATACGTAACAGCAAATTGGCTGCATAACGCATCCTCAATATGCTCACACTCCAGTAATGCCTGGCGGAGCTTCGGCTCCGAACGATTTACGCCTACGTTACGCTGCATCGTGCTTTTTAATTGCTTCGTCCATTGCACAACGCCGCCACTGCCGGTTAAAGCTTGGCGCGAATCAAACACAAAACCCCAATGTGCTTGAAAATAGTCGGTCGTGGAGCTGTTTAAATTTCCTTGGAATCCAGGCACCTCCGGTATTCGGCTCAGTGCATACCCTGCCGCTTCATGTCCGGCAATGGCGCCAAACACCTGATTTTCCGACAGCGCATTTCCGGCAAGCCGATTGGCTCCATGCAAGCCGCCGGTACATTCTCCTGCGGCAAATACACCTTTGACGGAGGTTGCCGTATGAGGATCTATGCGAATGCCGCCCATAAAATAATGAGCCCCGGGCGCAACCTCATACCTTTTGGAGGCACCATCCACCCCTAAATCCGTTAAAAGCTGCTGCTGTAATTGAGGCAGGTCCTCATCGTCCACCGTAGAAGCATCAACAATAAGACCGCCATTCTCCGTCCCGTAGCCCGCCCCAATCTCCGCAGCCATCACTTTGGACATCATATCTCGGGTTGCCCGCTTTATATCCCCTGCCCGGTTTCTTTCCCATACATCCTGTCCATGAGTATTCTTGATGGTGGCTCCTCGGGGAATGACGATACCCGAATTAAACATCAGGCCCCGCGTTCCCCTTGGGGCAACGAGCACGGTAGGATAAAATTGCACGAACTCCATATCCACAAGCTCAATTCCGGCCTGCAGCGCCAAGCTATAGCCATCGCCCGTGGCTTCTACAGGATTCGTATTCAGCTCGTAAAGCTGCGACCCTCCGCCAGTTGCGATAACGACCGCCTTAGAAGAGTAATATCGCAGCTCGTCAGTGGGATAATGATAAGCAAACAAGCCTTTATATTGGCCCTGTTCAACATGCAGTTGAAGCACCTGGGTAAAAGCATGAATTTCTACCTGCTGTTTTTGCAGCCGCCGCATCAGCATTTTGGTCAAATCACGGCCCACTACGTTTCCTACATGAAACGCTCTGGCATGAGTATGTCCTGCCACCCACCCCAAGTGATAATCGCTGCCATCCTCAGTGCGATCAAATTTGACGCCAAGGGCCTCCGCGTAGGCTATGGCCTCATAGGCTCGCTCCGTTAATACACGAACAAGCGACGGGTCACTGATTCCCTCGCTTGAACGAATAATATCTTCTGCAAATTGTTCCGGTGTGTCTCCGATAGACGAGATAGGAGGGACCGCGCAGAAGGAGTAATGCGCAGACAGAGTCCCGCCAGAGCGCTGCGGCTCGCCTTTGGTTAAGACAAGCACCTTGGCCCCTTTCTCAACAGAAGAAAGCGCTGCTCTCAGGCCGGCACCTCCACTGCCCACTACGATGACATCATATGCTGTCTCTACCCTGTTCATATCGCAAGCCCTCTATTCCTTAGCAGTTGTCTGCTTGTTTTTTTGAGTGAGCGTGCTAACCAGCTTCATGATCAGCGGCCAAATCGTGACCAGAATCCCCACAACCAGTAACGTCCCGGAAATAGGACGAGTCAAGAACATGGTCAGATCGCCTTTGAAAATCAAGGTGGATTGATTAAAGGAATTTTCCAGAGTCGGGCCAAGCATCACACCTAGAACCAGTGGGGACGGCTCCATCTTCGCTTTGCGAAGCAAATATCCCAGTGCTCCGAAAATAACCATAATGACAACGTCCGCCATACTGCTTCTTACAGAGAACGCACCTACAATACAAAAGATCAACACGATCGGCATGAGTACCGCAGAACGCAAATGAGCGATTTTCGCAAAGAGGCCAACCATAGGCAGATTCAGAATCAGCAGCATGATATTGCCAATATACATACTGGCAATTAACGCCCAAAATATCGTGGGATGCTCTTGAATCATCATAGGACCGGGAGTAATGCCTTGAATCATAAAGGCACTAAGCAAAATCGCAGGAAGCGGTGAGAAGGGAACCCCCAGGGAAAGCAAGGGAACTAAAGCTCCAGTGCTTGCACCATTATTGGCAGATTCAGGTCCTGCAACCCCTTCAATCGCACCTTCTCCAAATTTCTCCGGATTTTTGGAAATTCTCTTCTCCAAACCATAGGAAGCATAGGTGCTAAGAATGCTTGCAGGCCCAGGAATCAAGCCCATAATGAATCCCAACAAGCCTCCCCGAACCATTGGTCCTGTACTGCGCTTAAACTCATCTTTGGTAGGCATTAATTTTTTTAACGACAAATCCGCCTTGACTGGCTTGGTATCATTGTTCTCCCAAGCCGAAAGGACCTCACTTAAACCGTACAGCCCCATAATAATCGGAATAAAATCCAGTCCATCAAACAAGGAAGGCAAGCCAAACGTTAATCGCAAGCCGCCGCTAACCGGATCAATACCAATGACCGAAATTACAACGCCGCAGGCAATAAGCAAATAACTGCGAATTAATGATTTATCCGTCAAGCGAGACAATACCAGCAACCCGACAAGCACAATGGAAAAATATTCCGGGGGCCCGAATTTCAAGGCCATTTGTGCCAGCGGTGGAGCCAGAAAGGTTAATAGAATAACTCCAATCGTGCCGGCAACAAATGAGCCGATCGCCGCAATGGACAAGGCAGCACCGGCTCGTCCCTTCTGCGTCATTTTGTACCCATCAAGGGTCGTCACCACCGAAGCGGCTTCGCCCGGAACGTTTACCAAGATCGAGGTGGTTGACCCCCCATACATACCGCCGAAATAAATGCCTGCAATTAAAATTAAAGCCGCTAAAGGCTCCATGGAAAAAGTAATCGGCAGAAGCATGGAAATAGCGCCAACCGGCCCTAAGCCAGGCAATACGCCTACCAGAGTCCCTAACGCGACACCCAGTAAGCAAATGAGAAGATGCTTGAATGTAACGGCCGCCAATATACCCTCTATGATTTGTTCTGACATTTTGCTGCTCCTTCCAACACAGTTGCTATAACGTTATGAGAACCATACTCCCGATGGCAAAGATAGCATGAGCCAAAGATCAAACACTAGCCATATGACCAAGGTGGTTGCTGCAGTCAGCACTCCCAAACGCCAGCCTTTTAGCCCAAGCGCATAGCCTGCCGCGAATATAGCCAATAGAGAAGCGATGATGAAGCCAGCAAAATGATTGATTATGATAAAACCCACAAGTATGGCTAAAAACACACCAAATCCCTTCATGCTAGTTATATTATCTTCCGTCTCTACTTGATTGACTTGTCCACGACGATAGGCCACAAATAACGAAACAAGCATGATTATACTTAAAATAATCATTAAATTGCCAAATAGCGTCGGGAAAAATCCCGACCCTATTCGTTTTAAAGTGCCAAATGGCAAGCCGGCTGTTTCCATTCGCGTGATGATCCCTGCCCCCAGCATCAATAAGGCTGTAAGGATGCGGGAAATAAAAACGGAGCGGCTCATTATTTAGTTTTCCCTAGCTTTTTATAGATTTCTCCGGTGACTTCGTACCATTTTTGAACTTCGGCACGAGCATCGTCCGCATTCTTATATCCAAGCTGATAGCCCGCTTGCTCCATGAGCTGCTTGAATTTATCGGATTCGTATACTTTCTTGGTCAACTCATCGATCTTCGCAACGATTGCAGGATCTACGTTATTCGGAATAATAATGAAGTGACCTGCGCCGCCGCTTACTCCCTCTACGCCCGCTTCGGCAGCCGTTGGCACATCAGGAACAAGGTCCACGCGGTTTTCACTCAGAACAGCTAGAGCACGGAGCTCTCCGGCTTTCACTTGGGAGGCTACCTCAGGCACGTTCATAATACCTGCGTCCACATGTCCACCCAGAACGGCTGGAAGCAATTCGCCGCTGCCTTGGAACGGAACGTGCTGCAGCTTCGTTTCTGTACGATCCTCCAACAAGTAAGCCAGCATGGCAACAACCGTGGCTTCACCCGCGTTGCCGATCGTCAGCTCGCCAGGATTTTCTTTCGCATAGTTGATCAGGTCTTCAAGCGTTTGAAAAGGAGAATTCTTAGGCACGACGATGATCGCGGCCATATCCCCAACTTTGTTGACGATCGTATAGTCGTCCATGGTATACTCGGCCGGTGTAATATGCAGCGCTGAAGAGAGATGTCCGGTTGCGGCCCATAGCCACGTATATCCATCCGGCTTCGCACGAACAAGCTCGTAGTTGCCGACGGTTCCGGAACCGCCATTGACGTTCTTGACCGTGATGGTCGTATCAATAATATCCGATGCGGCTTCAACAAAGCTGCGTGTTAAAATATCCGATACTCCGCCTGCACTAAACGGAACGATAATTTCAATATTTTTTTCAGGGTAGCTATCTGCTGCGCTGGTTTCAGCAGAAGTATCTCCCCCAGTATTTGTAGATGAACTGCTCTTGCTGCCATTATTTCCGCATGCGGCAAGCAATGAAATAATCGTGATCACTAAGACGAGACTGTACCATTTTTTAGCCATTTCCTTCTGTCCCCTTCACTTGTTGAAAAATTTTTGTCTATCTAGGAAGTTTTAAATGCATTTATCCTAGCGATTTAGTATGATTTGAATATAAAAACTTTGTTGAAATTTGTCAACATAAATTTTCCTGTGGGGGTTTCATTCACCTCCACCCTGCTTACCCAGTGGTCCGCAGCAATTCAGGATTGAAATGAAAATTCATAAAATAGTACCTAACATAAGAAAAACGCCTGACGGCGTCCTTTAATGCTTCTGACTTCTACATTGGAGCGATTGGAGGGACGAGTATGGGGTTTCACCCGCTGTTAAAGTCAACTTTCCACCCATATCCATTCTTATCTTCGGTTCTACTCCGAGAACCCTTCCCCTTCTTTCATGAACCGAAGCACCGAGGACTTCGGCTCTTTCAAATCTGTGGACGCTTCTCTAACGGACACCAGCGACCTTATCCGCCCATTTCCCCAGTATTTCCCAGCCTAAAGGACCCACATGACTCTATTTGCCTCAAAACCAGTTCATCCGGGCCGATTTGAGGTAAATAAGGTCATCTATGTCCTTCCCATTTTGCAAACCTCCGTTTTTCCGCAGATAACGGCTCTGGTGTCCCTTAGCCTCCAGACTCCTCTTCTCTCCCCTTTCTACCTGCGCATCGTCCTCTACCCCGCCGGAAATTTTATAAATATGTTAAAAAGAACGCCCTCAAGGCGCTCTCTTGAACATTCCTAATTCCATATAATGGGGGGGATTGCAGATATAACCCGCCCCGGCAAACGGCCAACGGAACGAGTTATTTTGTCTTCTAATATCACTTCCGGGCTCCAATGCCCCTTGCTGGCTTTCAAATCTTGAGCAACCTGCCTGTAGGTATAGTTCAACAGATGCGGCTGTCTGGTCAAATAATGGATAACACGGTTTAGATAAGCAACGGCTTCCTCTACGCGGTTCCAATCGATTACCGCCAAATACAACTTGATTACAGTATGCTTCATGGTTTCATTTGGCCCAAGGCAGTCAATAATCCCCAAATATAACGGAGCAAGGGAAGACTGTTCACAAATCAATGAACGATCTGGAGCCGGCTAATGATTGAGCTAGAAATGAAAATGCAGCCAACGTATCTACAGCAATTACAAGCGAGGTGACGTTGACATCCCAACAACCATATAAAATTAAACTGGCAGGCTTAAACCAAACAAGCATCGGCTATCTCTTGAACCGGATCCATAGGAAAGAGCCTTATCCTGAGGAGCCGGCAGACATCTCCCCTTGCTTTTGCCGGAAGCGTGTGCTACAGTGAAACCATATCATTGAAAAAGGGTGACTGTGAAGCCGATGAGCCGATAATCCTATCCAACACTAAGAAACTGCATGAAACAGTTTTTTCGGATAGGATTGGCCTGGGCTTTTTTATAGGTATGTGGCAAGGAGCGGAGCATTCCCCCAATGAAAGGGGATTTCTCTTTTCTTTGCGCACGCTCGCCGCCCCCTGTCCGATTCCGGACAGGGGGCTTTTTTGCGTTGTGCAGCAACGGGCGAACGGCGACGCTAATCCGTCTTTTTCAATGAAAACAATCCTATGGAGGTTGATGATCTATGCGGCAAAACAGCATGCAAACGAAAGAGGCGTTCACGATGAGCCATGTAACAATACGAACGAAAACAAGGAGACTGATTCACGATGAACACGATCAATATCGGGATTCTGGCGCATGTCGACGCCGGAAAGACAACCCTGACGGAGCATATTTTACATGAGGCGAACATCGTCGGCCAGCCGGGTAGCGTCGACAAAGGGAACACGCTGACAGACTCTATGGATCTGGAGCGCAAACGAGGCATCACGATCAAGGCGTCGGCCGTTTCTTTTATGCTGGGAGACCTGAAGGTCAATGTGCTGGATACGCCGGGGCACGCGGACTTTATTTCCGAGGTGGAGCGCTCTTTGCGCGTGCTGGACGGAGCGATTCTCGTCGTATCGGCGGTGGAAGGCGTTCAAGCGCAGACGAAGGTGCTGATGAGATGCTTGATGAGACTGCGCATTCCGACGATGATTTTCGTTAATAAAATCGACCGGAGCGGCGCCGATTCCGGAAAAGTCATCCGCACCCTCCGGCAAAAATTGACCGACCACGTCATTCCGCTGTATCAGGGGGTGCATGAGGGCTCGGACAGCGCGGCGATCGACGACTGCGACTGGAAGGGCGAACGGGATGGCGGCGATTTTGTGGAATCGTGCATCGAGACGCTGGCGCTGCGGGATGAACGGCTGCTGGAGCAATACGTAAATGGGCGGACGCTGACGAAAGAAGCGCTGCTCGGCGAAATCGCCGCGCATGCCCGCCGTGGCGATGTGTATCCGCTGCTGGTCGGTGCCGCCGCCAAAGGAATTGGCGTGAAGGAACTGCTGCGCGGCATCGAGCGGTTTCTGCCGAGCAACAACGGAGCGGAGAGCGGCGCGGAAGCCGGGCTTTCCGGCGTCGTGTTCAAGATCGAACGGGAAGCCGCAGGAGAGAAGAAGGCGTACGTCCGCTTGTTTTCCGGCACGATCCGGTTGCGGGAGGAAGTGCGGATATGGAGCGGCGGCGACGCGGAGCGGGGCGAGCCCGGTAAAGCCAAGATCAAAAAGCTGAGCGCGCTGGTGAACGGCAAGCAGGCGGCCGCCGAGCGGATCGAAGCGGGCGATATCGGCGTCATACATGGGCTGTATGAATTGAGAATCGGCGACGTGCTCGGCGAATGGAACGACCGGATTCGCACGGTTGCCTTAGAAGAACCGAACCTGGAAGCGGTCATTCAGCCGCGACATAGCGGCGATGCGCACCGTCTGTATCAAGCGTTGACCCGGATGGCCGATGAAGATCCGCTCATTCGGATTTCCCGGAACGCACGGCGGCAGGAGATTTCCATCCGGCTGTTCGGCGAAGTGCAGAAGGAAGTCATTCAAGCCGTTTTGCTGGAGAAGTACGGTATTGCGGCTGAATTTTCGGAAACGAACGCTATCTGTATTGAGAAGCCGACAGGTTCGGGCGCGTCGCGCGCGGTTATTTTTGAAGAAGGCAATTTGTTCTATGCTACGGTCGGTTTCCGCGTGGAGCCGGGGACGGAAAACAGCGGGGTTGTCTACGGGCTTGGCGTGGAGCTTGGCTCTTTGCCGCTGCCTTTTCACAATGCGATTAAGGAAAGTGTGCTCGAAACGTTGCAACAAGGGTTGTACGGATGGCAAGTGACGGATATAAAAGTAACGTTGACCGACAGCGGGTATGCCAGCCCCGTCAGTACGGCGGCGGATTTCCGCAAGCTGACGCCGCTTGTGCTGATGGAAGCGCTGAGCCGGGCCGGAACCGATGTGTATGAGCCGATGAACGGCTTCGAGTTCAGCCTGCCGGTCAACGCGCTGGGGACCGCGCTGTTCCAGTTATCGAAGGTGCGGGCCGAGCTGCATGAGCCGTTGTTGAACAAAGAAGAGTACCTGCTTACCGGCACGATTCCTGCGCAAGTAACGGAGCCGTTCAAGGTGGAAGTCCGTTCCTACACGGAAGGCGAAGGGATGTTCATCGCCAAGCCGGCAGGCTACCGGAAAGTGGCCGGCGAAGCACCGACACGGCCGCGAAGCGACTACAACCCGCTGAACAGGAAAGAGTATCTGATGCACATCATGGGGGCTACCCGGAAGCAGGTTTGAAGGCGGCGGCATTATGGATCACAGTCATGGCTCCCGGGCCATGATTGTGACATACTGCCGCTCCTGCCACGTTACGTAGTATAAGGAAGAGAGGGTAATCCCACGAAATGCAAAAGCGCAGGCGGTTTTTGTCGAAACTCCTCTAAACCCGTGGTTCAAATGCAAAAGCGCAGTTCATTTCCGGTCAAAAGTTACTTTTTTATTGTATAGCCCTAAATGAGATGTACTTTTGCAGTTGAATCCAGCAAGCCGTCCTTCTTCCCATTGTCTTCCCATTAAAAGCGAACATCTGCCAAAGCTCGTACGGCGTTCAGCACAATTCCCGGAGCTGATTCATAAAGTCGCTGGCCGCACCGAAAGTTGAGTTATAAATCCTTGCGGACAAAACAGCGTAGCCCAAGGCAAAAGAGCAAAACAGTGTAAAGTAACGAGTAGACCAAAAAGGCTGTCGAGGGAATTTCGCCGATACCGAACGGTCCAGTATCGCCCACCGGTATAAGTCCGCTGATATCCTCGAAGCTGAACAGCACCGCCTGCATTTTCCGCTGCAGCGCGTCGGCCGGCATAATCAGCTGCAGAACACCTGCCACATTGTTCAAGGTTTGCAATGGCTGCAGCTCCAGATGGAGCGAACCGGCAATTTTACTGATCATGCCGCCAAGCCAACCTGCCCCATAGAGCATCGTCATCACCACACCGTTCGCAACGGAGGACAAGTAGCCGGAACCGAACATGGACACGGTAACGAGCAAAGGAATAACCGAGGCATAGAGCAGGAATGCCTGAACCAGTACAACCGGGTCACGTGGAATTGCGGCATGGATATCGGTAATCCACAAAATCAGGCTATATAAAATCAAGGCATAAAGTACGCCCAGAGAAACGTAACCGAGCCAGCGTCCCGTATACCATTTCCACCTCGGAAGCGGCCGCGGCAGCATCGCCTGCATCACCCCCTGCTCTGCCTCGCCGGCAATCGCGGAAAACGAACTGAATATAGCCAAAAAAGCGAGCACAAAGCTGGCGAAGAAAAAACCGAGCATCAAAATAAACATCCCGACCGTATATTGCTGGATTAGTCCTTCGTTATTATTTGTGTTTATGGTTCCCCTGTCCCCGATGGCTCCGGCAATAAACCAAAAGCCAAGCAGGAATACGGCTGTTAATAAAAGCGTAAGCAGCAAGACACGTTTACGCAGCAGCTCCTTCCAGGTCATAACCCAAATTATTCTCATTCCTGTTCCCCCCTATGATTGAGCCCGGCAACAGCTTCCATGAACCACTCCTCTAAACGTTCACGGACTTTGGCAACTTCATACAGCGTCATTCCTTGACCGATCAGCAGCGTATTAATCCAACCTGCCTGTTCTTCGCTCTCCATCTCCGCTTCAAGCCACACGGTATCATCCGCACTTCCTGCGCCAGTCATACCGGCTTCGCCTTTTTCATCGGCAGCTATCCGAAAGCTGAAGCCTGTCGTCTCTTGAAGCCAGGACAGCAAAAAAGGCGAAAATCCGCCGACTTTAAAACGCCAGCAGACTCGCTTCTGAAGTACTTCGGCTACCCGTCCATGACGGAGCACCTGCCCGTTATTCAAGAGCGCCATGCGGTCGCATAGCACTTCCACATCCTCCAGCAGATGGGAGTTCAAGAATATCGTTTTCCCCTGCTGCTTTAATTCTTCGAGGATCGCCCGGACATGCATTCTGCCGACAGGATCCATGGCGGACGACGGCTCGTCCAGGAAAACTACCGCCGGATCGTTTACGAGAGCGCAAGCCAGTCCAAGCCGCTGCTGCATGCCTTTGGAATAGTGCTTAACCCGGTCCTTCCCCCGTTTGCCCACACCCACCCTGTGCAGTAGCTCAGGGATTCTCCGGTTCGCCTCCTGCTTGTCCAAGCCGCATAGCCGCGCGTGCAACCGGACGACCTCATCGCCGGTCAGCCATTCCTGATACCGGTACAGCTCAGGCAAATATCCGATCTGCCGATTCGCCTCAATTGTACCAATGGGCGCACCCATGATGCTCGCCTCGCCGGCCGTTGGATGGATCAGTCCGACCAGCATTTTCACGAACGTGCTTTTGCCGGCACCGTTAGGACCGAGGAAGCCAAAGGCTTCCCCTTTTCCTACGGTGATGGTGACATTGCGGCAGCCGCGTCCGTTGCTGTATTCCTTGGTCAACCCGTTAGCGTCGATGGCCGCCTCCGTCATGCCCCAACCAGCTCCTTCAATTTGTTCATGAAATCAGCTTCCGTTGCGTAGGCAGACCCTCCTTGAAAGCAGAACAACTGTCCGTCTTTAATCCAGATAGCCGTACGGTCTGTCAAGCTGCTGTACTCGCGTTCTTCAACAAGCACCTTGGTGCCGCCAATCGTGAGATCATCGGTTTTGGCGTTTTTATCAACGATATACGGCATTGGAATCGATCCTGAAAGGATGCGGGTCTGCTGCAACTGGTCTTTCAGATTGGCAGGCAAAATCGGCAGCTGCAGCACAGCCTCGAGAGCTTCTTCCACATCAACAGTCGGATCCACCGTAATTTCCGGCGCCTGCATCTGTGCCAGGGATGCCCAATGCCCCTGGTCTGTATTCAAATCGTAATTTACGCGTTCATGAAGGGTTAAGGTGATCGCTTTTCCGTCAATCGATTCCGGCAGCAGCTTCGTTGCGCCCACACGCTGCATGGCCTGATTCAACTCTTTGACATTCATCTTCATTGCGATTTCGTTCGAAGGGCTAATGTATACCTTCTCTTCACCGCCTGTAAGATCAGGGGACAGAAGCTGATACCCCAGCCGGGAAGCCGCCTGTTCGCGGGTAAATTCCCCTTGAACGGTTCCTCCCTTGGTTGTAAACTGCCCGAATGTATTGTCCTTGCTGAACGTTTCGCCTGGAGTCAACTGATAAAACAGGCTTTCAAGCGTATCGCTGTCAACCGTTGCAATCTCCTGCACCCGGAACTGGTTCAAAATCGCCGCAAGCGCGTTATTTCCCATAGGGGTGGCAAGAACGGCGCCGAAGATGACGGCTGCCGCTGCGGCCGCTACCCACTTGCGGGCACTGCTTGCCCGGCGGCGGGAGGTTTTTGCCGGAGCCGGAGCTTCAGTTGTCAATTGAGATGCCTCATTGGAAGCTACGGCTGAAACCGCTGGCGCCGTAAGAGAATCGACAAGCTTCAAATCGTTCTGCTCACTCTCCGAGCCCCATGTCTCCCATTTGTCGTTTATCGGCTCCGCTGCCAGTTTCTCTTGCAGTCTTTCCCAAGCTTCGCGTGTTCTTTTATCCTCACCAGAGTTATGCGGATTGCTCATCATATTTTTTCAATCCTTTCCGATTATTAATCCTGCCGGGCTATGGCCTTGGTGGCTGTGGCCTGCAGCTTGCGTGTCGCTCTTTGCAGCAGACTGCCGATCAGCGGCTGCCTGACATTAAGCTCCTGTGCGATCTCCGCGTAGCTGTAACCCGAATAGCGGAGAAGCAGCGCCTGGCGGTCCCGTTCGGGAAGGCTGTCCAGCCAGGCCCGGACTTCTTCCTGATCCATTTGGCGCATAAGCGCCTCTTCTCCGGACTCAGGAGCGGCCTCCCTCTCATACATCATTTCCTGCTTGTTTTGCAGCTTTCTCTCTCTTGCTTTTTTCTCCAGGTAATCGTATCCGATTCTTGTCAGTACCCGGTGCAACCATGCCCCCAAGGCTTCCGGGTTGTCCGGCGGGTTTCTGTACAGCCTGAGGAATACTTCCTGCGCCAAATCGTCGGCTGCGGCTTCATCACGCACCAGGGCGTTCAGTTTTCTGTGTACGGTTGAATAATGCTCATAAAATATGTTGCGGAATGCTGAGGATTCCGGAATACTCATTTCGTATTTGCCTCCTTTCAGCTGCAGCTATTAGAAAGACGAATCCTTTTTATGTTTTGTAGCATGATTTGAAGAATTTTTTCGGACCAGTCATATTTTGATTCTACGGGTGCAGTCCCAAAAGTAGCTAATTTATAGAAAAAGGGCAATCCCTGAGCCATTTTCAATGACTCTTATGAGACTCCCCCTGTTACCAATAAGGTTTTCAATTTTTGCTTACTGAACTTTTTTTACTTTGTTATTCTTCTCTATATAGGTCCAAGTATAATATGCAGCCCAAAATAAGAGAGGAACGACTAATGCTAGGGGCTTAAATTGTTGAGGTAAATAAATTACAAGGAGTATTCCAACTACAAAAAAAGGAGGAAGAAGAATCCAATATTTCTTATTGAACTTTTTTAGCATATTTTGAACTCCTTTTATTTACTATTTGCTCTATTTTACCACCCAAACTATATAGATATCGAGGCTGCCCTGATCCATACAATTAATAGTTCAACTTATATAGATTTGAATAAGCTTAATCTGCATTATACAATGAATAAAGGTTTATGCTAATTATCTGTTAGGGTTTACTTTGAAACCGAATCGATCATGCAGCGTAACAAACTGGCAAAGGTTCTTTAAGGAGGATGAACGGTATGATTATGACCACAACATCAACGATTGAAGGTTATCCTGTAAGACAGTATCTAGGTATCGTAACCGGCGAAGTAATCATGGGCGCCAATGTGTTCAGAGACTTTCTCGCCTCGATTACTGACGTTGTCGGAGGTCGCTCGGGCGCTTACGAAGGCAAGCTGCAGGAAGCGAGAGAGACCGCGCTCGAAGAAATGAGACAGCAGGCTTCGCGTCTTGGAGCAACGGGCATTATTGGGATAGACATCGATTATGAAGTCGTCCGCGAAGGGATGCTTATGGTTTCCGTTAGCGGAACAGCAGTGCTTGTGTAACGAGGGGATTAAAGCAGCCGGACATGTTAAATGGCCGGCTTATTTCACTTTTGAACGATGATTGTCTTACACCAGTAAGACAGACTTTAGCCCCGATTCTTGAGGCCACAACTCATCTCAGCATTGTGAGCGAGATTCGGCACTTAAAGAGACGTGTGCAGCATACAAGCTTAACATAAAGACAAAAAATGTCGCTATTTCGGCCATATCCCCCGTTTTGAGCGAAATAGAGGAATATGATGTCGTTATTTTCTCGAATCACAAGGAAATGCCTGCGTTCCGGACCATTCATAGGAAAATAAGGACAAAAAGTGCCGCTAAAGGGGAAGTACATGCCCGGCTCCAGACAATAAGATCATAAAATGCCGCTATTTTTAAAGCGGGGGGCCCAACTAATCACTGCGAAAAAAATGAAAAGCAAACCGCACCATCAAACCTACGGTCTGCTTTTAGAAGCTGTTTTATGTTCGCGTTATTTCATCCCTCCAACGATCTCTTCACTCGTCCGCACCTTGCCGAGCCGCGGGAAAATGTACTTGCAGACATAATCATGTTCTTCCTGTGTCGATGCTGTCATGGCGTCTTCGGCGAAGATTTGCTGATAGCCGTGCTGGAACGCCTCTCTGGCCGTGGTGTCCACGCCGATCGAAGTGGAGATGCCGCACAGCACGATCGTATCGATGCCCCGGCGGCGCAGCTGCAGATCAAGGTCCGTGCCGTAAAACGCGCCCCACTGCCGTTTGGTCACAAGGTGCGCATTTTTCACGCCGGCCAGTTCGGGCACGAGGCGATCCCAGCCCTCGGGATACTGCACCGGGCTCGGGCTCATATCCGTCTGCGGCTTCAACGCATCTTTCCCGTCCGTGAACGACAGCCTGACCAGTACGACAAAACCGCCTTTTTCCGCAAAGGCATGCGCCAGCTTGCCTGCGTTTTGAATCACCTGCCCGCTCGTAAAAGGGGCGCTTTGGCGCCCGGAGTGGGCAATGCCCTCCTGCAGGTCGATCACCACCAGCGCCGTTTTCTCAACATGAATTTCCGTCACTTTTGCATCCGCCATATCTTATTTCCACACTCCTATCTTTTGCTTATTTCGGAAGACCCGTCATTTCGGGCCGGTTCATGGTCCGGTACACTTTAAAATATACCCAAACCGCATTGATTAATAGCAAGACGCTCGTCGTGATGAATACGTATTCGGCGCCCAGCCAAGCCGCGATCTGTCCGCCCAACACCGAACCGGCGAACACGCCTAGGTATCCGGCCGCCATGCTGAACCCGAACACCCGGCCCGTCAGGGCATCCGGCGTGATTTTCTTGATCAGCGTATTGACCGACGGGCCCAGCCCTGCCGCCGCGATCCCCAGCAAAAACCGCAGCCCCGTCAGCTGCCAGGGGTTCGTGACGAAGGCTTGGGGGATGAACAGGATACCGGCCGCAATCAGCGCTGCCAAGATCACTTTGTGCGCCCCCACCCGGTCGGATAGCTTGCCGAGCCTCGGTGCGGTCAGAATATTGGCCAGACCCGAAGCGGAAAAAGCGATGCCAGCTATCAGCGCAACGTGGCTGGAGCCTTGAGCAATCTGTTCGACGTACACCGTGATGATCGGCTCAACCGAATACAAAGCCACGCTCAGGATGAAAAAAGTGACGAACAAGGTCAGCGTCAGGCTTTTTTCGGGAATCCCGCTCCAAATTTCCTTCATCCCCTGGACTTTATTCTCCGTTCGGACAAAATCCTCTTTGACGAAAAAAAGCGTCAACAAAAAGGCGATCAGCATCAGCATGCCGATGAGAAAAAAGTCGTTTTGCATCCCGAAGTTTTCCCCGATAAATCCGCCTATCGTCGGTCCCAGCAAAGACCCGGCAATATTGGCCGTGGACAGCGTGCCCAAGGCAAACCCCGCATGCTCCTTATCCGTCTGGGTGGCGATCAGCGTCGTACAGGCGGTGCTGTAGCCCGTAATCACCCCCTGCAGCAGGCGAAGTCCGATCAGCACGTACACATTCGGTGCAAATCCCATACAACCGATCACGATCGCCATGCCTAGGCTGGCCCGCAGCAGCATCGGCTTGCGTCCGTATTTGTCGGCGGCCAGCCCCCAGATCGGCGAAAAAATCGCCGACACGATAAACGTAATCCCGAAAGCGAGTCCGGAGAATCGCGCGATCTCCCCGGCGTTGCTAACGCCAAGCTGCTTGATGTACAGTGGCAAAATCGGTGCGAGCTGGCTCAAGCCAATCCCCGTCACGAACATGCCGAACCAGCAAACAAGCAAATTTCTTTTCCAAATCGGCATAAAGTAAAGCCTTCTTTCCACTAGAAACCTGATATTCCATGCACGCACAATGAAAAATCTTGCAGGAATATCTTAACCAAAGAATTCACCTTTTTCCATGCACAATCTTATAAACCATGGACGATTTTGCCGTGATATTCCGATGGGCTGATCCCCTCTGTCCGCTTAAAAATCCGGCTGAAGTAGAATTCATCCGTAAATCCGAGCTCCCGGGCGACTTCCTTCACTTTTTTGTCCCCCTCGGCAAGCAGCTCCTTGGCTTTATCCACTTTGATTTTGTTGAAATATTCGATGACGGAATACCCCGTCATGTTCTTGAACGCCCGCGAAAGGTAATATGTCGACAGATGAACCAGCTCGGCCAATTCCGCCAAAGTCACCCGCTGCCCGATATGCAGATGCATGTATTCGATCACTTTTTCAATTTTCAGGCTGACCGCATGATTTTCATGTTGCTTCTGCCGAAACTGAGAAATTTCGAACAGCAGTTGGAGAAGATACGCTTTGGAAATAAGCTCATACCCCGGCCGCTTCGAATCCCAGCTATCCACCAGCTTTTTGAAGGTATCCGTGATTTGATAGCCGTTTTTGAGCATCTGCGCATCCTGCAGCGGCAGCGGATGGGCTTCGTTCCCAACCGACCAGGCGCCGTCATCGAAGCGAACGTTCGCATAACTGAAATGCACCGTCAAGCAGCTTATCGGTTCACGGGCGTCGACCTCAATCGTATGTAAAACATCGGGACGGATGTAGCACAGCGTGCCTTCCTGCACCGTGTGACTTCTGTTGTCCACGATAAAACGGCCTTTTCCTCCGGTCACCAGAAGCAGTTCGTGATGCTGGAGTGTCCGGGTGATCAGGGTTCGCAGCTTCCGCAGATCGTTCGGGGACCGGCTGTTGCAGTAATGGATATAGGGAAAAACGTTTTTCAGATTCATGGCTCCTCCTTGAATTGCCGCTTCGTAATAAAACTCCCGCCCCATAAGCGGTTCATAGAGGCGGGAGTTTCTTTCATGATATTTAACGGTACAGGTTAAGCTCGGCGATGGACCACCACCACTCCGGCGTATTTTGCGTCAGCTCGATGGTCACAAACCGGGCCGATTGCACCGGGAAGCTTTCCAGAATCAGCGGCGAGTGCGATTCGTTATCCAGAACCAGATCCCAGTTCTCCCCGTCTTTGGATACGAGCAGCCGGAAGCCGCGGGCGTAGTCATTTTTGCTGCCGCCGGAATTCATGCTGATTAGGCTGAAGTTTTGCACACTTCCCAAATCGAGCTGAATCCATTGGCCCGCCGATTGCCCCGCGGAGGAAGTCCAGCGGCTGCTCTTGTCTCCGTCCACCATCGCCATGGCGTCTCCGTACGTTGACGACGTGACGGTCCAGCCCGAACGGTCCAGCGCTTCGGGGACGGCGCCTTCCTCCGGCGCCCATGGCTCGTCGTCCGCCGTAAATACGCTCCATTCCGCAACGGACCACCAATGCGAATCCGTTCCGGTCTGAACCACCTTGATATACCGCGCGGTTTGCAGCGGGAAGGTGGCGGTGACCACCGTCCCCTTGCCTTCGCCGGCAGCGGCTGGAGCGCCCCAGTTTTGTCCGTCGACGGATGTGTACACCTCATAACCGCGGGCGAAATCATCCCGGCTATGAGCGCTGTCCAGTACGATTTGGTCGACCGGCTGCGCCGTTCCCAGATCAAGCAGGACCCATTCGCCGCCCGCCTGTTCACGGCCTGAGGTCCAACGGGTGTCTTTAAGGCCGTCCAGCATGGCCTCCGCGTTTTCGCCGGATGAAGCCGTTACGCTCCAACCGTCCGCAGCAAGCCGCTTCTGCTTGCCGTTGCCGTAATTGTGCACGTACAGCTCCGCTACCGACCACCATTTCGTAGCATCGCCGATTTGCACGATTTTAATGTAACGGGCGGTTTGTACAGGGAACGTGATCGACAGCGTCCCCAGTTCGCCAGCACCGCCCGCAACGGCGCTGCCCCAATTTTCGCCGTCGCCGGAAACATATACCCTGTATTCGCGAGGATAATCGTCCGCCGAATTACCCGGATCGAGCACGATCGTATCAAAGCTGTGCTCCGCGCCCAAATCGACTTTCAGCCATTGGCCGTTCGATTGCTCGCGGCCATTCGTCCAAAGCGTTCCGGAATCTCCGTCCAACATGTTGGCCGTTACGTCTTCGCCAAAGGTGGAGGATGCCGTAACGACCCAACCCGAACGGTCGTCCAGCGCACCCAAATCCGGCTGAGGCTTTTTAGCCGTCTGCGAACCGAAGAGGGCCAGCTTTAACTCGGAGATCGACCACCAGCTGTCCGCCGGCGCCGTCAAGACGATTTTCACGTATCTGGCCTTCTGTTCAGGCAGCGAGACCGCCAGGCTTGGCGAATTTCCTTTGCCGCCGGCTGACGCCTCGTCCCAATTCTCGCCGTCGGCCGATACGAATACTTCGTACCCGTGTGCATAGTCTCCCCAGTTCGTGCCGGAATTCATGAACAGTGTATCAAAAACCTGCTCAGCGCCCAAATCGAGTTGCAGCCAGTCGCCGGCCGCTTGGGCTTGCCCCGAAGACCAGCGGGTCGACAGGTCGCCGTCGATCATACGCTCGGCCGGTTCGGAACTGGAGGATGCCGTAATCACCCAGTCTGTGCGATCCAGATATTGAACGCCCTTCGCGGGGTCCGGACCTTCCACCACCGTGTCCTCCAGCGGATTGACGGCAACGAGCGCTTTGGGGTATACCCTGGCGGAACCCAATGCACCGTCTTCATTGAAGAAATGAACGGTTTTGGCCGCGTCCCCCGGATTCCAAATCTGCGCGGTGTAGACGCCTTCTTTTTCATAGACCGTTACCGCCGGATCGTCTGCCCAAATGTCCATCGTTCTTGTGCCCGTCGTCACCATGCTATGAATAAACCAGTAGGCGTTAAACACTTCGTTTTGCTGCATATTGCTGGTATCCCACTTGGCCAGTGTCCCTTCCGGATCGCTGATCGATTGGAACGGCCAGATGATATGCTCCCAGGTACGCTCCGGCGTGCCGCCGAGGTCCTCGATCAGACCGGCGTACAAATCCGCCGTTTTCTGCGGATCGCGGCCGTAATAAGTCATCCATTCCGCCGGCGGAAGCCAGTGGATGCCGTAAATATGCTCCGGATCGCCGGAGAAATAAGTACCGTACAAATAGGCGCTGCCGTAGACATGCCCGACCGTTGCGTGCTTGTATCCTTCCACCCAATTGTCATGGTCATAGTTGAACCAATACTGCTCGGCGGCTTTTTCCTCGGTCGTAAAGCCCCAGATGCCCGCATCGCGGTAAGCGTCGTTGCCGGTCACCAGGCCCCACATGTATTCGCCGACCCAGCTGAACAGCGCTTCCCCGGCCGCTTCCTGGTTGTTGCCGCTCCGGTTGTCCGCATAGCCGCCGGCCCAGGAGTGGCCCTCATAAGGATCGAAGTTGCGGAACCAGGGGAATAACTCATCCGTTCTCGACGGATTGGCGTAATCGCGGATCAAAAGCTCCACCATATCCCCATAATCCCGCAAAAATTCCCCGTCATACGTGGCAAGAACAGCAGAGGCAAAAATATAATACCCGTACGTAAAATGATGGTCGGTTAATCCGGTATTCACGCCGAATCCGCTGGCATACGGGAACACGGCCCCCCATGTGTCGTCATAATGGAAATAGGTCGAATGCACCTTCTCATCCGGCGAATACGTGTACCAGTCCGTCAAAATCGTCCGCAGCAACGCCAGATAATGATCTTTACGTTCAGTATCGCCCAGCTGATCGCTGATCAAAACCGCCAGAGCGAGCGGGTGCAGCTTTTTCCCCTGCCAATAAGGATCATCGCCCATCGCTCCGTTCGCCACATCCGCGTCCAGTTGATCGAGATAGGCGGTTAATTGCGCGCGGGAGTATGTCGGATCGTTAGGCTCCACAAACTGCGGAATGATGCCGTAAAACCGGTCCTGCGTCGTAAACATATTGCCTTCGCTGACTTTCAGCACACCGCGGATCGAAGGATACGTCAGATCGGTCAGCGACGTCACGGCGATCTTCCATTGATGCGGCAGCAGCGCCATCAACGTTTCCGCGGAAAATCCCGGCCGTTTCAGCTCGGTGATCGCTTCAAAGCGGGTGGTTACGAGCGATTCCGCCTCATTATATTCGTATTCTACCCTCGTATCCGTGACGAAGGCATACGCATGACGATAGTAATCGCCCAGATCGTCTGCAGTAGGCAGCGCCGCCAAAGATAGGTAGTTTTCACCTTGTCCGAGCTTGATTTTGATCGTGCTTCCAAGCTTCATAAACGTCGTTCCCTCAGGAGCAAACACACCGTAGTTGCGCACAAAGGTTTGCGGCACAGGCGCTCTGTCCTTATTGGTCACTTCGATGCCGATATGGTCGGCCGTCAGCACATCCCCGTCATTCAGCAGGATTGGCTGACCATTGTCGTCATATAGCCGGGTGATGACCGGTGATTGGAGAATGACGGCGTCCGGGTTCTCGTAGGTGTTGTACAGGAACGGCGACCCCTTCACAAACGTCGTGGTCATCTTGGCCGTCTCGTCATCGCTCATCACGACGCTCGCGGAAAAATCCCCGTAGCCGGAAATTTTCGTGACCACATCGGCCGGATTGATGTTGGCCAGAGACAGAATCAAATCCGGATCGCCGTCGGCGTCGATCGAGCCGCCGTCCGCCGAAGCATAACCGGCCCCAGGGTTCAAAATGTTCAGCCCCTGCTTGGTATAGCGGTTTTTCAGCGGGAGCGTGATCAGGCTGTTGCCGCCCCCCAGGTTTTCGACCAGGATCGATTGCCACCAGTCGTTGGATGGAATCGGGGCCTTGACGTCCGCGGTGCGGTATTTCGGATTTTTCGGCGCCAGCATCGTCACATCGTTGATTTCGTAGCTGCCCGCTCCGACCTGAACCGAAGAAACCGCCGGAATGTCCGGAATATCGTAGGTTGTTTTCGGATCGCCTTCGCGGTAAGCGTACACGCCGAACTCGTACATCGAGTATCCGTTCGTGGAGCCGCGTCCGAGCCCGGCCATTTTGACGTAACGGGCCTTCGCGTAGACGGGAATCGTCTCCGTTCCGCCCGATCCGATCAGTTGCCGGTACACGGTGGTCCAGTTTTGGGCGTCATCCGACACTTGGATGTCGTAAGCTCTGCCGAAGGCGGCTTCCCATTTGAACGACACGCTGCCGATTTCGCTGGATTGCCCCAGGTCCACATAAATCCATTCGTTGTCGGCGTAGATGGACGACCAGCGAGTATCGCCGTTGCCGTCGGTGGCGTTCTTGGCCAAATAATTCCGTTCTTCCATCTTGGCTTTGTCTTCGGGTGATCTGCTAGGCTCGTCGATCTCCAGCGAAGACGCCGTGACCGATTTGCCCAGCGCCAGGTTGACGGCCTCCGGTTTAGGCGGCAGGTTGACGCCTCCGGTGCCGTACACGCTGAATTCCCAAATCGATATGCCGTAAGCCTTTTGCGCACGGTCCGTGCTGTAGACGCGAACATACCGGCCCTGCTCGGCCAGTTTATCCGCTTCGGTCACCCCGCCTTCGCCTTTGGTCGTGGAATAGACCGGCTTCCAGTGAATTTCGTCATCCGATACCTGAAGCTCAAACGACGTGGCATATGCGTTTTCCCATTTTACGGAAATCTTCGAGATGGATGCACTCTTGCCCAAATCGACGTAAATCCATTGCGGGTCCTTTTGCCATACGCTCTCCCAACGGGTATTTTCGTTGCCGTCGACCGCCATATCCGGCGTATTGCCGCCCAGCGACGACGAACTATAGACCGGTCTGTTTAGAGAAAGCAAATCATCTTGCTCTTGCGCAAAAGCAGCCGGCATGGAAAACATCGGAACGCTGCTAATCAGCAACATGACGGCCAACGCAAAATGAATCCAGATCCTGCGAGCCTTCCGCTTGCTCAGGAAAAATATCTTCATGTCCTCTCTCCTTCAATAATTGGTCTATGGAGCAGATGCTGATGGAACCAATCAGATCTCCGCTACTTGTCCTTTTTTTGCGGCCTCCTCTCGCATCTCCAAAATATTTGGTTGCACCCCATATTATGGAATTTGAATAAATATACAATTGTTTTATCGTCTCACGGTATAACGATATTAATAGAAATATGTAAAAGTTCACAAAATAGGTATAAAGAACTATTGGTTTTCACTGATGATGCGAACGCAAAAAACAGGAGAGTCCCTAACGGTAATGGACTCCCCTGTTTTTTTACATATGACCCTGCAGGTCAGTATCTCTATTCGTTTGGAATCAATTGGCCTTGCAGCCCGCAGACTCGAATCTAAGAAGAAAGAAGAGGCGGGAACCTGGAAAATCCCACGAAATGCAAAAGTGCAGGCGGTTTTCGTCGAAACTCCTCGAAACAGGTGGTTCAGGGGTAAAAGTGCAGTTCATTTCGGGTCAAAAGCTACTTTTTTATCGGGTAGCCCTAAATGAGATGTACTTTTGCATTTCAAGCGCCTCAACGTGTTGATTTACGGAAAATAGAATGCACTTTTGCAGTTGATAACGCCTTCGACTTAAGAAAGTCGACTTAAGAAAAACGACGATCTGCGTTAATGCGAACTTCCTGTCTCAAACCGGTCGATGCTGGAAAAACTGAACCGGCCCACCCCGGCCACCGTGACCTCCACGGGATAAAACCGCGCCTTTATACCGTTGGAAAAAAACCATTCCCGCTGATCCCGGACGACGATCAAAAGCCCCTGCTCATCGCCAACCGGAGTGAATTCTGCGGAAGCCTCCCGCCAGTTGGGCAGTCCGGCCGCATTCAGCTCACTTACCAGTGGCAGGGTTTTCTCGGCCACGATGCCAATCTCGCTAACGCTCATCACGTCACGAGCCGTAAACGCATGATCAATACCACTCGCCAAATTATGCCTGGCGATAAGCTCCATGATATTGCCGGCCGGATCCTCAAAATAAATCGAATGGGCGTTCCAGGAGGTGAAAAACACCTCGTCATCGCCCTCCTCCTCAATCAAAGGTACTTTGGAAGCCGCCCACATTTTCACTTCGGTAAATTTATTCTCCGGTACATTCATAGCGAAATGATAAAACGGCCTCTCTCCCGCAGCCGCCGCTTTAAAGGTCACCAAAGTCGCCCCAGCCTGGATCGTAAACCGGTTCTCCCCCTGCTCCGCAAGCTCAAAACCGAACCGGTCGGCATAAAACGCTTGTGTCTCCCGGAGTTTTGACGGATTGATCTCAAAGACTACGCGCTCAAAAATCATGTTCCCATCTCCTTTCCCCGGTGCAACTCTAACCTATGCTTGGCCCGCCAGGCTTTACAAGCTTTCCAAATACTCTTTGATTTGCCCCGGGGTTTTGGCGAATTTGCTGTGCAGATGGGCGAGCTTTTCCCCGTTTTTGTAAACGAGCAGGCTCGGGATGCCCCGAACTTGATTCGCTTCGGCAATCGGCTGGAACTCTTCCGCATCCATGGCGTAAAACTCTTTGTCCGGATGCTCCGCGATAATATCACCGATAAAACGGTCCAGGTTTTTGCAATCCGGGCACCACGTCGTATCGAATTTAATAACGGTAAATTGGTCTCTTTGAATCAGTTGTTCGAATTGTTCGGCGGATTGTACTCTCTCCATGCGGATCCTCTCCTTTTAAAGCAAAAAATGCTTAAAATTTTATATACGTGTTGTCTCTATTATATACGATTCGGCCGAAATCACCTAGTTTTTGAGGGCAGGGCAGTCGTAAGCCATGTTACAATAAGTCAAAAAAGGAATGGGGATGCTCATACGGTGATATTTTCGATTATACTATTTGTGGTCGCAGGGTTAGCGGAAATTGGCGGAGGGTATTTGGTCTGGTTATGGCTGCGTGAATCTAGGCCTTTATGGTACGGCATTGTCGGCAGTCTTATTTTGGTGGCGTATGGGATCATTCCTACGCTGCAGAACTTTCCTTCCTTCGGGCGAGTGTATGCGGCGTATGGAGGCGTGTTTGTCGCTTTAGCTGTGCTTTGGGGCTGGTGGGTGGATAAAAAAACACCCGATGTCTACGATTGGGTAGGGGCCGCGATCTGCCTCGTCGGCGTGTCGGTGATGTTGTGGGCGCCGCGCCATTGATGGCATGGTTCCGTGATGCGTAATGCCATGATGCTATAAATAGCGTGATACCGTAATGCCTGATAGCAAATCCCCCGCGCTGGCCGCGTTATGCATGAAAAACGGTTTTTACTGCACCCTAAATTTAGAATACATACCTGCATCGGCATAAGGAAGGTACCTATGAATTTGTCATCTATCGCTTCGGCCATAGCGCCGATAAATTTAAGAAGCTGCTTAATCAGCCGGCAAGGCCGGCTGGTGTTCGAACATTACCGGGATCGGCAAACGGCCAGGCAAATCGCCAAAATCAACTCCTGCACCAAAAGCTTCCTGTCCGCGCTGATCTGCATCGCCTTTGACCGGGGACTGTTGCCTCCGGCAGATACGCCGATATGTGAATTTTTCCCACAGCTTTTGGACAAGGATGACGATCCCCGCAAGCAGCAAATCACTCTGCGGCATCTCCTGACGATGTCGGCCGGGTACAACTGGACGGAGTTTGGCGGGCATAACTCGTTTCCACGCATGACCCGGTCCCCGGATTGGGTGCGGTTCGTGCTTGAGCAGCCGATGTCCGACCGCCCCGGCGACCGGATGGAATACAATTCCGGCGCGTCGCAGCTGCTCTCGGCTATTCTGGTTCAAGCCGCAGGGCTGCCGGCCGCCCGCTTTGCCGAGCTGCACCTGTTCGGTCCGCTTGGCATCGAAGCATACAAATGGGAGCAGGATCCGCAAGGCGTGCATACCGGCGGTTTCGGACTGTGGCTCCGCCCCGGCGACATGCTGAAGTTCGGGCAGCTTTATTTGCAAGGGGGAGTCTGGGAAAACAAGCCGTTGATTTCGACGGAGATGGTCTCGCAGTCCGTCAAGCCGGCGATCGGCGTCGAGGCCCCCCGCCGCGGCTGTTATGCCTGGCATTGGTGGACGGATACCTGGCTGCCGGCCGCAGGCCCGGGGGAGGACAACATGACTTCCGCTTCGGATCCTGCGCGGGATGGCGGCCGCTTCACCGCTTCCTCCTCATCCCCCGCCTTCGATTATTTTTACGCTCGCGGCTACGGCGGAAATTTTATTTACGTCATCCCGAGTCTGGAAACGATCGTGGTGCTGACCGATGACAAGCGCAAAAGAGACCGGCCGCCTGCAGACGTATTCCGGCAGTTAATCGCGCCCCATATTTAAGGACTCGCCTTATATGGTGGGGAGCGTGCCTCCGTCAATGACGTATTCTTGGCCGGTAATCGAGCCCGCTCGCTCGGAAACGAGAAAAGCGACCAGTTCGGCCACCTCTTCCGGCAGGCCGGGACGGCCTAGCGGAATGCCGCCAAGCGACTGCATCAGCTGCTCCAAAGCGCTGTCCCGGCTGCCCGTTTCCGTGGCGATCCGGCCGATCAGCGCATCCGCGGCTTCCGTTTGGATGAACCCCGGCGCCACCGTATTAATACGGATGCCGCGTGCGGCGAACTCCTTCGACAAGCCTTTACTGTAATTCGTTAGCGCAGCCTTCGCCGCAGCGTAGGCTAAAGTCGTTTCATACAAAGGCAGCCGTCTTTGTATCGAGGAAATATGGACGATGGCTCCTTTCCCTTTCTCCAGCATAAGCGGCAGCAGGCCCCGGTCCAAACGGACCGCCCCCAACAAGTTCCAGTTCAGCGCGTGGAGCCAGTCCGCATCGCTTAGCGCCAGCGCCCCGCCGGGCGGCGTATTCGAACCGCCTACACAGTGGACGAGGATATCCAAACCGCCCAATTGTTCCTTGACGCCGCGGATCACCCGATCGGCTCCTTCAGGCGTGCTGAGATCCGCCGCCATGAACAGCTGCGCTTCGTAAGCCGCAGCCGGCATGGAGCGGGCCGTGGTCATCACCGTGGCGCCCGTACCCCTAAGTCTTGCCGCAATGGCTTGCCCCATCCCCTTCGTTCCGCCGGTGACAAGCGCTTTTTTGCCTGCAAATTCACTTTGGATGTTTTCAAAAAGATTACTCATCAGTTAATTGCTCCCTTCATACGCCCGAAGCCATTCGGGAATAGATTCGGTGTTCCTAATCACATACGCGGGCATCGCGTTCCCCCTTCGGTAAATGGATGGCGATCTCATCGCTAGGTACAGGCTTATTGTACGATTGACCCGCTTATAACGTCTAATTTATATTAATAATGAAAATAATAAATAAATTTCATATAAGGTGATATAGTGGAACTTACACAATTAGAATACTTTTTGACTGTCGCCCGGCTTCAGCATATGACGCAGGCTGCCAAAGCGCTGAATCTGACCCAGCCAGCGCTGAGCCATGCGATCGCCAAGCTGGAGAACGAACTCGGCGTCCCCTTGTTCGAACGCAACGGCCGCAGCCTGGAGCTGAACCGTTACGGAAAAATGTTTGCAAAATGGGGGGAACAGGCCATGCAAAGCCTTGGAAACGGGATGCGGGAGCTGGCGGAATGGACCAATCCGGACACAGGCGTCGTCGCCCTCTCCTATCTGAACATCCTGGGCGTGGACCTCGTACCCTCGCTCGTTAGGGATTATCGGCAAAGCCATCCTCAGGTCCGTTTTGAATTGACGCAGGGGAACCTCGGAGATATTGAAGATCATTTGGACAAAGGGCTTAGCGATCTTATGATCACGTCAAAAGAATCTTTGCTAGAGCTGCATGAATGGATCGTAATCCGCACGCTGCCGCTATATATCGTCGTATCCGCCCAGCACCGCTTCGCGGATCGCCGGACATTAAGCTTGACGGAGCTTTCCGGCGAACCGTTCGTCGGCCTGAAAAACAACTGCGGTCTCAAAGCTACCCTCACCGCCCGCTTTCAAAACACCGGCTTTATGCTCGCACCGACTTATGATGCCGAGGATTTGATCACGGTCGCCGGGTTCATCAAGGCCGGCCTCGGCGTTTCAGTCCTGCCCAAAACGATGGGCCTGACTCTGGACGGACTGGTCTGGATTCCGATCGAAGAAGAGGGCTGGCAGTGGGAGCTTGGCCTGAAATGGCGAAAAGACCGTTACGTATCGCCGGCCGCCAGACGGTTTATCGAATATGTGGAAGGGATGCGAACTTAGCGGCAACGGCGAATAAGCCCATTTCGTTCTGAAGTGGGCTGCCGATGGATTCCAAGATTCAGCTCTCCAACGCTTCCTGCGTGATCCGTTTGATATCGATGGGCGACATTCCCCCCTCGTTCACCATGTCGGTTAAAATTTCGCTAAGGAAATAATCGACGCATTTCAGCTTGATGTTTTTAATTTTCACCAGGGCATCGCGGTACATTTTGACAAACTCTTTTTCCGTATTGCCCCGCTGCATCTCGGCAAACGCCTCGTAGACTTGATCCAGCTTGTCGGCGACTTCCAGAATCAATCCCTCGACCGAATCGTCCTTGCCTTCGCGCAATTGATTGCGAAAAATGCTCTTAAACTCATCGGGAATGTGCTCTTCGATGAAATGATGAACCATGCCTTCTTCAACTTGCAGGATCAGATTGCGCAGTTCCATCGAGTAATGTTTGACCGGGGTTTTGATATCGCCGATAAAAATCTCTCCGTAATCGTGGCTGCTCGTGATCTCATAAAGCTTCTTCCAATCGATTTGCGCCCCATGGCGTTCTTCGATATCGGCCAGTGTTTTGGCGTATTGCACAACTTTCCAGGAGTGCTCGGCAACGCTGTGTTCCTCGAACTTGAATTTTCCCGGACAGCGATAAATTCGCTCCAATTCGTTCAACGACCGAAAATAAGTATGAATGCCCATCTTATCAGCCATCCTTCTTTTTAGAGATATGTACTCCTAGTATAGACAGGGAATGTTAACGAATAATCAATTCCGGCATGCAGCAGAAAAAAAGGAGCTACGCTCCGGATACAATAGTATCCCCGGAACATAGCCCCGATATGAAAGTAAGATAGCGATTATGGCCGCTGCCACCGCAAATAAGGATAGCCGCCGGCGTCGATCGCCCAGATCGAACCGAAATCCCAGCCCGAAAAGGTGGCCTGCTGCTGCATTTCCACCGTCGTTTTCGGCGTGCCTTTGCCGGTGTCGGTTTGCCCGGTGGTGTCCGAGTTGTAATAAGAGCCGATTACCGCGCCGCCGTCGGTCACCCCAACAAGTCCGCCCAGAGATGTTCCTATGCTGTTGATGTTTCCGGCAGCATAGGAATTGATCACTGCGCCTCTGTTTATGCCAAGGAGACCGCCAACTACGGAACTTGCTCCCGTAACGTTGGCAAGCGAATAAGAGTTAATGATCGTACCGTAATGAGTGCCAACCAGCCCGCCTAAATTGACGCCGTTTACGAACACTTCCCCGGTAGAATACGATTCCGCTATGGAGGAAGCAGCGCCGGTCCTGCCAACAAGTCCACCCAAATAGTAAGTGGCGCTGAGGTTTACATCAGTGGCCGAGGACCTGCTGAGCGTCCCTCCTTCCATATTGCCAATGAGGCCACCGGCGTAAAGCAGATTTTCGGAAGCTCCGTCAATGGTTACATGTTCCGCATGAACTCCGCTTATCGTCCCGGAATTCATATAACCGGCCAACCCTCCTACGTAAATAGAACCTGAAACGGTTACGTCGCTAAAGTTCAAATTCTTGATGGTAGCCCCGTCGATATAACCAAACAATCCGATCAACCCATAGCGATGTGAAGTTAAACGGCGAATCGTATGTCCTTGGCCGTCTAAGGTCCCCGCGAACCCGGCTTGATCGCTGCCGATCGGCTCCCAGCCCTGACCGCTGCTGTAGCCGCTTAGATCGATATCGCCGCCCAAGACAAAATGGCCGTTTAAATGGTTCCTAACGTTATCCAATTGAGCCGCCGAGGTAATCACATATGGCGAATCGGCCGTCCCGTCGCCCGACCCAAAAGCATGGACCGCAATCGGCGTGCTGGAGACTGAAGGCAGCGAACCCGCCGTGAATTGCAGCGCGATTACGGAGTTGTCCCCTGCCAATCCAAGATCTGTATAGGAGGCGATTCCGTCTACCGTTTGGACAGCCGTTGTCCCCATAAGCGTTGCCGCCCCGTTGCCTACGCTGGCCGTGACGGTAAGGGACTCGTTCGTCAAATTGCCGAAAACATCCAGCACGCGGATGACGGGCTGAACCCGGAAGATTTCCCCGCTCGCGACAGAATCGCTTGGCTGAGTCACGATGCGAAGCTCTGCCGCAGCCGCAGGTACAGGCGTGATCGCGAGTTCTGCCATCGGCTGAGCCACGCTTTCAACCGTAAGCGTCAGCAACTGGGCGTCCGCTTTGTTCAGGGTGATGGCGATTTGTGCTTCACCAGCTTCGAACTGAACGTTCACTCCGCCCGTAATGTCAGTCAAAGATGTGCCGGCCAGCCTGCCGTAACTACCGTCCGGCGCCTGCTTGACCCCTGTGAGCGTCAGCTTTTTCATACCTGAGAAGTCCGTGTCCAGACTGCCGTCGGATTTTTCCACGCGCAGGGTCACATTAATGTCCGAGCCGGCAACCGGGCCATCCGACGTGCCGCTCAGTGTTACCCGATATGCCGGCGTAACTTCCGGCACAACCGTCACCTTGACTGGAATCCGTATCGTTAGCCCGCCGTATTCGGCGCCGATCCAGGCTTCGCCTTCGCCTTGCGAAGTGACGGTCCCGCCAGCGACGGTCGCCACCGTTTCATTCTCGGTGAACCAAGCGGCCACTCCGGTCACGTCAACTTCCGTGCCATCGCTCAGCACCGCTTTCAGTATGACGCGGCCTTCTTCGCCGACATCATCAAAGTTCAACTTGTCGGGACTATATACGAGCTCCGTCACTGTCGGCGTTGGCGTTGTCTCTGCCTCAACCTTGACCGGAATCCGCATCGTTAACCCGCCGTATTTGGCGCTGATCCAAGTTTCACCTTCGCCTTGCGAGGTGACGGTCCCGTTAATTACAGTTGCCACCGCTGTATTCTCGGTGAACCAACTAGCCGCATCAGTAACGTCGATTTCTTTACCATCGGTTAGCATTGCCTTCAGTGTAACGCTGGCATCTATCCGTACGGCATCAAATTTCAATTCCCCAGGACTGTACACCAGTTTCGTTACCGTCGGTTCCGGGTCGGGCGGATTCGTTGGGGTAGTCGGCGTGGTAGAACCGCCGCCCCCACGCGATCGTCCGCGATCCCCCTGTACACCATTGCCCCATTGAATCTGCAGAACCTGGCCCTGTCCCTCAAAAGTAACCGCGCTATTCAACACCGCAACAATCACTTTCGTGCCTTGTGCCAAGTAAATTACATTGTTCACGGCTCCGCTTTCCACTTCAATTCTGTCAATTTGCCCGGATAGCAGTTCGAAACGTATACCGGACGCCGCAACCCGAACGGTTTCTGCAGTACCGCGAAACTGCGCCAAAGATGACTTCGGCACTTCCGGGGAAACATCGATAAGCACGAAACCTTGCCCTTCCCCGGTCAGCCCGCTCTCCTCAAGAATAGCTCCCGAAGACAGCACCGTCGTATCCAAGGTCGTATTGCCGGAGGCTACGATCCGGACTTGACCGTCCTTTTTGTCCACGGTCAGCCGTTTTGCTGCGGTGTCCTGTAAATAAACGCTGTTTGTGCCGCCACCGTTTACGCGAAGTTCTCCCTCGACGGTGACGCCCGCTAAACGGACTTCCCCGGAGCCGATCCCCTCCGCTAAAGTCAAATTCCCTTTAACAACGGTATTTTGCAGTGTAATCCCGTCCGCTTTAATGAACGCATCACCGGCGATTTCCGCAGTTCCTTCGGCCGGGCCGTAAACGCCGGGCCGGTCCATATCGCCGGATAGGCTTTCGATCTCCGTGGCAAGATTTGCCCTGAACGCCCGATCCAATGTGACAACCGCCTCAGCCCGGGTAAACGGCTCTGCTCCACGGAAAGTGCCGTCGGGATAGCCGTTCATCCATCCGGCACCCACGACGGCTCCGATCTCCCCCTTGCTCCATACCGGGAGCTCATCTTTAAAAGATGCTAACTCGGAGAGCGGCTCAAGCATGCCCAACCGACTTAGCATCACAGCCGCTTCGGCTCTCGTTACCGGAGCATTCGGCCGGAGGGTGCCGTCGGCGTAGCCGGTGATGTATCCTGCCTGGGCCGCGGCGGCGGCATCGGCAGCAAACCATGCTGTTGGCTGCACATCTTTGAAGGACGTCGTCCCTCCTTCCGTGTTAAAGCCAAACCACCCGTTCACCATCGCCATCCACTCCGCGCGCGTCACTGGCTGATCAGGTTTGACCTTCCCTTCCGCATAGCCGGAGATGAGTCCCTGTTCAAGCCAACGGGACAGAGCTTCTTCGGCCCAATGGTCCTTTAGATCCGCCGGGAGTTCCGAAGCCGCAAACACCCGCCCGGGTCCCGCCAGCGGACTCACGGGGATCAGCAGCAGCACGGCAAGCAAGGCCAATGCCGCCTTATGTTTAATACCTCTACCCATCACTTCTCTCCTTCTAGATAACTTGTATCTATTAATAATGACTATCAGATAAGAGTATAAAAAAAGGGGAGTGGCAAAGTAAACCAATCCCTTAAAAATTGAAACATTTTTGAATCATTGTTGTGAACGGTGATCGTCGATGTGTCCGCAAACACGTTGCTCGTAAACATCAGGGGGTATACACATCGCCCGCCCCGTTCGGACCCAGGACAGCATACACACTTCCCTCCGCCACCTTCAAATCGATTCCGCGCAGCACCTCCACATTCCCGTAGGATTTTTCAAACCGCCAACTTCAATTGCATATTTGATCAGTCCCATTGCTTCCTCCTTTTGCCTTTGATACACTCAATCTTATTACATTGATGCAAATGCTAAGGTTATCGATTAAAACCCTTATTATACTAAGGTTAAAAGAGTTATTAGATTTACTTTGTACTTTAATCTTTTTAGTTAAGGAGACAAAAGTTCTTGAACATAAGGCCAATCGATATCGCCAAGAAACTGAAGATCAGCACCAGCGCACTGAGGCATTACGAGGATTGGGGCATTATCCCGGCCGTAGAGCGGGGTCTTAACGGTTACCGGGTCTATACGGAGCTTCATGTGGCGTATTTCGAATGCCTTCGCGCCATGAGCCTCGGGTTTGGCATGGATACGACGAAAGCCGTGCTCAAAAAGCTGCTCAAAAAGGAAGTCGACGAAGCTTTATGGATGGTGAACGCGGCGCAAGCCGAGCTTCATAAGGAGAGGTTGAAGGCCGAGAAAACGATTCAAATCCTGGACACAAAGGAACTGGATCATCTGGACACTCGGGGAAAAAAACGCTGGATGACGATCGGGGAGATCGCCAAAGAAACGATGATCCCCGCTTCGGCCATTCGCCATTGGGAGAAGCGGGGCCTCATTGAGGTGTCGCGCAACCCGGACAACGGATACCGGTCATTCAGCCCCGCACAGATCCGCCGCATTCTCATTATCGGGACGCTGCGCACAGCGGTGTGGTCGCTGGACTTCATCAAGGAAGTGATCCGGGAGCTCGATCACAACAATCTGGAACAGGCGCGGCGGATGGCCAGGGATTCGTTGCAGTACCTGGACGGGGTAAATCGTATGCGCATGCGCGGCATCCGGTATTTGGACCTGCTGATCGAGTTGCAGGAAGACGAGGATCGTAAGGGAACTGCGGGAGATCCGCAGAGTGATTAAACCAATCATGCGGATCGCCCCGCGGCCAACTCTTATTGCATCACCGCGCTCAGGGCCAATACCCCCAGCAATCCGCAGACCGCCAGTATGGTCGTATAAACGGATCTTGATTTGATCGCATCCAGCAGCGACAGGTTAAAGTATTCTTTGTACATCCAGAAGCCCGGATCGTTGACATGGGAAAAAATCACACTGCCCGATGTCGTGGCCAGCACCATCAACTCCGGATTGGCCCCGCTCATGCTGAGCAGCGGCAGCACGATGCCGGAAGCCGTCATGACGGTGACCGTGGCCGATCCCAGCGCCAGCCGCAGTACGGCTGCGATAATCCAGGCCAGAATCAGCGGCGAAATGTCAAGACCGGTCATTATATCTTTGATATAATCAGCAACTCCGCTGTCCACCAGCACTTGCTTGAAGGCGCCTCCGCCGCCGATGACGAACATGATGGTGGCGATCGATTTCATCGAGGAGCCGACGCTGCCCATAATATCCTTCATTTTACGGCCGCGGGCAATGCCAAACGTATAGATGGCGATCAGTACCGAAATCAACAGCGCAATCCCTGATTCCCCAAAGAAAGCGATGATTTTAAAGGCACCGGAATCCTGCGGCATCGCCATTTCGGCCACGGCCAGCACCGCCATGAGCGCAATTGGCACGAGCGCGGTGAACAGACTGACGCCAAAGCTTGGCATCTCTTCCTCCGTAAACTCTTTGGCATTGTACAGCCCCTCCGGAATTGCGGGATTCATGCCGCGGATCAATTTTGTTTTGGAGAAAAATATCCCCGCAATAATCGCCGATGGGATGGCGATAACCAGCCCGAGCAGCAGCGTCTTGCCCATGCTGGCGCCAAACACGCTGGCCACGGCCGCCGGTCCCGGATGGGGCGGCAGAAAGCTGTGCGTCGTGGACAAAGCCACCGCCATCGGCAGGCCGATATACATCAGGTTCACTTTCATCCGCGAAACAATCGTAAAGACGATCGGAATCAGCAGGATAAAGCCGATTTCAAAAAATAAGGTAACGCCAAGCACAAAAGCGGTAATCAGAATCGCCCACTGCAGTCTTTTTTCGCCGAATTTGGCGGTGAGCGTCATGGCGATCCGCTGCGCGGCGCCGCAATCGGCCATCAGCTTGCCGAGCATCGCGCCAAAGCCGATAATCAGCGCCAGATGGCCGAGCTGCCCGCCGATCCCTTCTTCCACCGAATTCACCACATCCGAAAACGTCAGGCCGTTCAGCAAACCGACTACAATCGCGACAAGAACCAGCGAAATGAAACCTTCGAGCTTAAAACCCACCATCAGCACAAGCAGCAGCGCCACCCCTAGCGCAACGATTAACAACGGCATCGTCTATTCCTCCAATCATCCATTCTGTGGTTAAGTGAGTTAATCCGGGTTAAGCATGTAAGCACTTTCCGGTTTCTGAACACAAACGTATCTCCTCCCTATGCCATCATCGAAACATTTCAGTAAGCGCTTTCAATAGGACGCTTGAGCAATATGCAGATTTATAGCTGCCCCTGGCCTGCGCCTCTTCTTTAGAAAATTGCCGCGATGCGTATACCTCTTAGCGAAATATGTCTTATCATCACTGCTCCAAGATCATCCCGCTCTCCGGTATAGTTAAAATATAACAGTATGTTCCTTGGTTCACATTGTTTGCCCATCCAAAATCGCCGACGTATTTCAACGGGAAAATTGTGCTCCAGAACAAGGGTTGCGGCGCCGCTCAAATCGGACAAGTCGTGGCGAGCCTGGGGCTATTTCGTTACTCCTGCAGCCGTTCGAAAGTAAGCAACAGCTTCATTTTGACGAGATCGTTGAATTTGCGATAATCCAGTTGCAGGAGTTGGGATATTTTATCCAGACGGTAAAACAAGGTGTTCCTATGCACATGCAGCAAGCCCGCGGTTTGCTTCACATTCAGGTCACAGTCCAGAAACGTGCGCAACGTCAGCTTATATTCCTCGTTAAGCGTTTGGGGGAACAAGCCGTATTTTTGCAAAAATTCCGTTCTCGCTTCCGGCGGCACCATCTCAAGGTAAGGAACGATTCCCCAATCGTCGATCAAGCTTGCGCTCTGCGGCGGACGTCCGAATTTTCGGCTCAGGCGTATGCAGCGGCGGGCTTCGCCGTACGATTGCTTGTACCCCGCAAGACCGCTGCGCGGACGTCCGACACCGATACAGTAGCGGTAGCCCCGCCGGCTCAGACAAGCTTCAATTTTGCTGACCAGGGGCTGGAGGAAATCGCTTACGGGAATGGCGATAAAAAAAGCGCCGTCCTCCACATAGGCGTACAGCGCCTGCATACTGACCATCGCCTTGAGATCGTTCAAAAACTGCTCCTTACGCTCGCTGGTTTTCTGCAGCATCTCACCACTTATCGTATCGTCCGGCCATTTCATCTCTTCGATCTCCACGACCATCACGCTGCGTTCGGCGTTGACGTCGATCTGCAGCGTACGCGCTGTCACCCGCAGCTTCTTTTCGGAAAATTCATACGGGCTGATCAGCTCCATAATAAAGCTCTCCAGCACCATCTTGCGGAAGTGCAGCTGCTTGTTCATATGGATCTGCTGCAGGAGCGCCTCCACGTTCATCTTGATGATCTTTCCGAAGCGGTACACTTCGTCGGGATTGCCGGTGATCCCAACAACGCCGACAATGTTCTCCTGAAATTCAATCGGCAGGTTTACTCCAGGTTTGGAGCCCGGCAGACTCAGGCATTCCTCTTCTCCGATCAGCACCTGTTTTCTGGAGCCAAGCACCTGCAGCGCGCCTTCATGCAAACTGCCGATCCGCTCCGTTTCCCCGCTGGCGACGATAACCCCTTGATCGTCCATAATGTTGATATTGAACTCCATGACGGACATCAATTGGACCACAATAGGCAAGGCCAGCTCGGTCGTTATTTTCATCTGAATCTCCTCCAGGCGCAAAAATAGGACAGGCCAACTATTGTTGTTACAATAGCTGGCCCGGCTCCCTGCATGATTCTTTGATTTTTCATTGATCTTGACTTGACCGAATAGCCCCGAGCCCTTCCAAAATCCCCCTAATCTTACCCAGGTTCTCCTCTGTGCAAGAGGTATTGGGCAAAATCGGCTTGCCTGCTTGGAGTCCGATCAAATTGACCGCATCCTTTGTCGCTACCGGGAAGCTCCCGAGGTTCCAGGCCATCCGCAGCGGAGCCAGCCTGTACTGCGCCTCCAGAGCGCCCTGGATGTCGCCCGCCATGAACTTATCGTAAATTTCCACGACCAGCCGCGGCACCACGTTGGCGGTTGACGCCACGCAGCCGGCGCCCCCATATACAAGCGTGCTTAGAATCATGATGTCCCTGCCCGCCAGCACCTTAAATCCCTGGGCTCTGGTGCGGCGGATGTATTCGGCGGTCAGCGTCTGATCGCCACTGCTGTCCTTGATCCCCACAATATTCGGAACTTCAGCCAGCGGCTCCAGCAGGGCGGGGGTAATGTTGTTGCCGACTTTGTCCGGATTGTTGTACAGCAATACCGGCAATGAGGTTGCTTCCGCGATTTTCTTGAAATGGTGAAACAGTTCGTCCTGTGTCGGCGAAATAAACATCGGGGGCAGGATCGAGATCGCGCGTGCGCCGAGCTCTTCGTATTTGCGGGCCTGCTTTATGCCTTCCCGTGTTGAGATCGCCGCGATTCCCGCATAGATGGGAATACGCCCTGCACTTTGCTGAACAGTGACCGCCACCACCCGCTGTTGATCCTCCGGGTCCAATGCGAAAAATTCACCGTTGCTGCCAAGCGCCAAAATGCCGTGTACGCCGCCTTCGATAACATGATCCACAATGCGGCGCAGCCCCAGCTCATCGAGCCGCTCTTCGTCGTCGACCGGGGTTACAATCGGGGGAATGACCCCGCGAATAAAGCTGGTATCCATTTCATCGCTCACCTCACTCATTATCGTTTGACTTCGGTATGGGCCATTTTCTCATAATGGCGGATCAGCGCCCCGTGATCGGCGGTCCCGAGGCCGTCGGCTTTGAGCGCATGCATCATTTCCAGCACGGAGGCCGTCAGCGGCAGCGGCACCCCGATTTCATGGGAAGTGTCCAGCGCGTTGGTCAAATCCTTGATATGCAGGTCAATGCGGAAGCCCGGGTCAAACTTGCGGTCCATCACCAGCGGCGCTTTCGCCTCCATCACCGTGCTTCCCGCCAGCCCGCCGCGGATCGCCTGAAATACCTGCTCGGGCTCCACGCCGGCTTTGCTTGCCAGCACAAACGCTTCGGACATGGCGGCGATGTTGAGGGCGACGATCACCTGGTTGGCCAGCTTGGTGATATTGCCGGAGCCGACATTGCCGGTATGCACAACCGAACCGGCCATCGCCTTGAGCAGGTCATAATTTTGCTCGAACACTTTTTTGTCGCCGCCGACCATGACGGACAAGGTGCCGTCGATCGCCTTCGGCTGGCCGCCGCTGACCGGGGCGTCCAGGAAAGGAATACCCCGCTCCGCCAGCGCCGCCGCCACTTCGCGGCTGACCAGCGGCGCGATGGAACTCATGTCGATGACTACGTTCCCGGCTTTAATCCCTTCGACGATGCCGTTTTCGCCAAGCACGACTTCTTTGACGTGCGGAGAATTCGGCAGCATGGTGATAACGACATCCGCCTGCCCGGCCACTTCTTTGGGGGAAGCGGCCGCCGTCGCTCCGGCTGCCTGCAGCTCCTTCACCGCCTCTGGGTTGCGGTCCATCACCACCAGGCTGTAGCCCGCCTTAATCAGGTTGAGGCTCATCGGTTTGCCCATGATGCCCAGTCCGATAAATCCGATTGTCTTCATCTTTGTTTCTCCTCCCGTTTTATAGTCAGCCTTCCTATCAGACAGCCTTTTTTATAATCAGCGAACCAGACAAGGACGCTTATTATCGAATTTCCAGCCCGGCACAAGGTACTGCATCGCCACGGAATCGTCCCGCGCGTTCAAGCCCATGCTGTTGTACAGCTTGTGGGCCTGCTCGATTCGCTCCATATCGATCTCCACGCCAAGCCCCGGCCTCTCTGGCAGCTCGATCGCTCCGCCGGCGATTTGGAACGGTTCCTTGGTAAGACGTTCGGCGCCCTCCTGCCAAATCCAATGCGTGTCGATCGCCGTAATTTTCCCCGGAGCCGCCGCAGCCACATGCGTGAACATCGCCAGTGAGATATCGAAGTGGTTATTGGAGTGCGAGCCCCAGGTAAGGCCCCATTCGCGGCACATTTGCGCCACCCGCACCGAGCCCTGCATCGTCCAGAAATGCGGATCGGCCAGCGGGATGTCCACCGACTGCAGCGAAATCGTGTGGGCCATCTGCCGCCAGTCCGTGGCGATCATGTTCGTGGCCGTCGGCAGGCCGGTCTGTCTGCGGAATTCGGCCATAATCTCGCGGCCGGAATATTCCCCTTCCGCGCCGCACGGATCCTCGGCGTAGGCAAGCACATGATGCCGGTCGCGGCACAGGCGCACGGCATCCTTCAGCAGCCAGCCGCCGTTTGGATCAAGCGTGATGCGCGCATCCGGGAACCGTTCCGCCAGCGCGGTGACCGCCTCGATCTCCTCCTCGCCGCGCAGTACGCCGCCCTTGAGCTTAAAATCATTGAAGCCGTATTTATCATAAGCGGCTTCCGCCAGCGCCACGATCGCTTCCGTCGTCAGCGCTTCTTCATGGCGCAGGCGGTACCAGGCCACCTCGCTGTCCGGCTCGGAGGCGTAGGGCAGATCCGTTTTGCTGCGGTCTCCCACATAAAACAGGTAACCGAGCACATCCACCCGCTCGCGCTGCTGGCCTTCGCCGAGCAACGCGGCGACCGGAACGCCCAGGTACTGGCCGAGCAGATCGAGCAAGGCGGCTTCCACGGCAGTAACGGCGTGAATGGCGACGCGCAGGTCAAAGGTTTGCTGACCGCGCCCGCCGGCGTCACGATCCGCAAACGCCGTCCGCATCCGGGCCAGAATCTGGTTATAGGTGCCGATGGATTGCCCGATCACCAGCGTGCGCGCATCCTCCAGCGTCCGGCGGATGTTCTCCCCGCCCGGCACCTCGCCGACCCCGGTATGGCCGGAGCTGTCTTCCAGGATCACGATGTTGCGGGTAAAATAGGGGCCATGCGCGCCGCTTAAATTCATCAGCATGCTGTCCCGGCCGGCGACCGGAATCACCCGCATTCCAGTAATGACGGGCGTACCATGCAGTACCGGATTTTCTTGTTTGGCTGTTTGATTCAACATATCGATTCTCCTTTCAAGTGATCAGAGTTCCCCCGAAAGTCACGCTTTCTCCGCCCGGATCCCGGTGCCGTACCGCTGCGGAATGAGCATGGTGCGCAATACGGAGGAAACGGCGTGGCGGATATTGGCCGGCGTCTGGGCGATGGCCTGCTCCAGCGTCATCGGAGCCTGGGTGGCCCCGACCACAACGTCAATGCCGCTGTCGTACATGCCGCGGACTTCCGCGTCAATTCCGCCCGAGACGCAAATCACCGGCTTGTTGTGCAGCTTGGCCAGTTTGGCCACACCGGCGGGCGTTTTGCCGAACGCCGTCTGGGCATCGGTATGCCCTTCGCCCGTCAAGACAAGATCGGCATCGCGGACCTCTTCGGCAAATCGCGCGGCTTCCATCACAATGTCGATTCCCCGGGCCATGCCCGCGTCCAGAAAGGCGATCAGTCCCGCGCCGAGACCGCCCGCCGCCCCGGCGCCGGCAACACAAGCGATATCAACGCCAAGCTGTTCTCGTATGACCCCGGCCAGATGCCTCAGGCCATCGTCAAGCCTCGTGACCATCTCCGGCGTGGCGCCTTTTTGCGGGCCAAAGATGCGCGCGGCTCCCTGTTCCCCGCACAGCGGATTAGTCACATCGCTGGCAATCGTAATTTCGCAGCCGGCGACGCCGGGATGGAGTCCCGCCGTATCGATCGAGGCGATCCGGTGCAGTTCGCCGCCGCCGAAGCCGATTTCCGCGCCCGCTGCGTCCAGAAAGCGCACGCCCAGCGCCTGGGCCATGCCGACGCCGCCGTCATTGGTGGCGCTGCCCCCGATGCCGATGATCAGCTGCCGGCAGCCGGCGTCAAGCACGGCCTTGATGAGCTGTCCGGTGCCGTAGGTTGTGGCCGTCAGCGGATTCCTCCGCTCCGCCGGAACCAGCGTCAGCCCCGACGCGGATGCCATTTCAATGACGGCGGCACGCCCCTCGTCGAAGATACCGTACTCGGCGATCACGGGATCGCCCTGCGGGCCGACTACCTCCAGCTTTCGGCATTCACCGCCGGCAGCGCTGAGCATCGCTTCCACCGTGCCTTCGCCGCCATCGGCGATCGGAATTTTACGGATCACCGCTTCGGGCATCACTTCCAGAACGCCCTGTTCCATACAGTCCGCCACCGCCTTGGAGCTGAGACTGCCTTTATACGAATCGGGCGCAATCAAAATTTTCATTCCACCACTCCTACCGTCTCTCTTAGCCTGCAACCAATATCCCCGCAGCGAAAGTAAAGCCCAGTTGACGGCGCTTTCATTTTTACCGCGAAAACACGGGACAGACGCAATCTAGTTTCGGATTTGCAATATAGCCCCAGTCCACGCCTGCCGAACTTTGCCGGGTGTCCCGCGCTGCCCGGACCGGCTAGCTTTATCCGCATGACTTCACTATACACTCTTGTACTGTTTTTCACATTGGTCCGCACTCACAAAGTTTTTTCGCTTTTTCCCGGTAAAATTGGGCGTTCGCACAATGGTTCCACAGCCAAAAAATAGGCCGCCTATCCCGGATAGTCGGCCCTGTTCAGGTGAATAAAGACTACTGTTCATGTAACGGGGGCAGGATTGAAAAGACTTATTGCGTTATGCAGCCCCCATTGCTCGGCCCAAGTTTGCTTGCGCCCGCTGGCTACGTCCAAAATGAATCTGAAGATCTCCCAGCCGACATCCTCGATCGTGGCCTCGCCGTCCGCGATCCGTCCCGAGTTGATATCGATCAGGTCAGGCCATTGCTCGGCCAATGCATTGCGGCTCGCTACTTTAATGACTGGGGCCATCGCCAAGCCGTAAGGAGTGCCCCGGCCGGTCGTAAAGACCTGCACATTGATGCCGGAAGCAAGCTGCAGCGTGCCGCACACAAAATCGCTGGCCGGCGTCGCGGCAAAAATCAGCCCTTTTTGTGCCGCTTTTTCGCCGGGCCCCAGAACCGCCGTAATCGGGCTGCTGCCGGATTTGACGATCGAACCCAGCGATTTTTCCACAATGTTCGCCAGACCTCCTTTTTTGTTTCCCGGTGTCGGGTTAGCGCTCCGATCGGCCTGGCCGCGCTGCAAATAGGCATCGTACCATTCCATTTCACGGATCAGCGCCCGTCCGACCTCCTCATTCACGGCCCGCGGCGTAAGCAGATGAACGGCATCGCGAACCTCGGTCACTTCGGAGAACAGCACGGTCGCCCCGGCGCGCACCAGCAGATCGGCGGCATAACCGACAGCAGGATTCGCCGTAATCCCAGAGAAGGCGTCGCTTCCCCCGCATTGCAGGCCGACCACCAGACCGGAAGCGGGACAGGTAACGCGCTTACGGCGGTTCAATTTTTCCAGCCGTGCTTCCGCCATTTCCATAATCGCTTGAACCATCGGGATAAATCCTTGATAATCCTGCAGCGAAACCACCTTGGAGGCGCTATCTTGATCCGTAATGAGACGATCCGGCTGCAGCTTCTCGCAGCCTAAGCCGACAACCATCAGCTCGCCGCCAAAATTCGGATTAGCCGCGATGTTCCGAATGGTGCGAATCGGGATGACGGCATCGGGGGCCTGGATCGCCACGCCGCAGCCATACGTATGATGGATTGCCGCCACATCGTCCACCTGCGGATATTTGGGCAGCAGCTCTTCCTTGATCCGCTTTACCGCATAATCCAGCACACCCGACACGCACTGTACGCTCGTCGTAATCCCGAGGATGTTTTTGGTGCCGACGCTGCCATCCGGATTGAGGTATCCCTCGAACGTAAAGCCTTCAAGCGGCGGCTGAGACGGCGGCACTTTGGTGGCGAGCGGCAGCTCGCGGAGCAACGGCGGCGTTGGAAGTTCGATTAACGACTCGCCCACCCAACTGCCTTGCAGGATGGAGCGTAGCGCGTAGCCGATGATTTCACCATAACGAACGACAGCTTCTCCCTGGGCCACATTCGCCAAGGCGACCTTATGCCCCTGCGGAACATGCTCCGTTAGCTTAAGGCCGCATGGAAATACGGTGCCTTCGGGCAAACCTCCCGCATTGACAATGATCGCCACATTATCCTTTTCATGAACCTTAATGTACAAAGGAGCATCATTGCGTAAATCATTCATATGAACGGCCTCCTTACTCTTCCGCATGACCTCAATATACTCCCTTGTACTCTTATTCACATTGGCGCCCATCCCAAAGTTTTGCGCTTCTGGCCAGAAAAATTTGGACTCCCGCACAACAATTCGCAATCTACGTCCGCTTAACGTTTATCCTCCCGCGTCCTGCGTGCCGGCTGCCGAGTTTATCGGTTTAATGGGAAGAAGGACGGCCCAATAGGATCAACTGCAATCCCCCACGGCAATCAACTGCAAAAGTGCATTTGATTTCCCGTAAATTTACGTTTTTGAGCGATTGAAATGCAAAAGTGCATCTCATTCGGGGCTGTTCGATAAAAAAGGAACTTTTGACCGGGAATGAAATGCATTTTTGCAGTTGAGCCACCTATTTCGAGGAATTTCGACGAAATTCGCATGCACATTTGCATTTCGCAGGATTTCCCGGATTTCCCCCTCCTCCCACGCCTCTGCATTTTATTTTTTAAGCAAGGCAGTCATTCTAACGGTCGTCAGCGTCGTTAATTCGGAGAAATGTGGAAAAAAACAAATTTAACGGTTGTGTCAGAGCTTATTTCACCATTTTTCTGCGAACTCGAGCCTTGTTCACTCAAATAAGCGCGACTACAACCGTTAGCGAGGGTCTGAAGATCCGTTATTGGGGCAACGGCCGGGGATCGATCCGCCGGTTTTCCTCCCTGTTAAGGCAGCGGTATGTTTGGGCTAAATCATGACGTATCATTCTCCCGCAGCACAAAAAGACATGGCGGAATAATCCCTGCCATGTCTCTAGTCTTTCCATTCACTTTGCATGAACCTGTTATACAATCGTCCGCGCTTCCGGCGTCAAGGTTTTTTAGCTAACCTCTCCCTCGTCCCGGACCAGCGGAACGAATCTTCCTTTCACCTGCTCAGCCAGCAAATGCGGCTCAAGCTCCATCTGCAGCCCGATTTTGCCGGCACTGACCAAAATGGTATCCAGGCTTTCGGCCGTGCTGTCCAGGAAGGTGGGATACAGTTTCTTCATCCCTACCGGCGAACAGCCTCCGCGGACGTAGCCGGTCCGCTGCAGCAAATCCTTCAGCGGCAGCATCTCCACCTTTTTGACCCCGGCGGCTTTGGCCGCCTTTTTTAAATCGAGCTCCGCAGCTACCGGAATGATGAACACAAAAATCGCTTCCCCCTGATGGGCGACCAGCGTTTTATATACCTTCTCCGGCGCTTTGCCGATTTTCTCCGCGACCGCGGTGCCGTGAATCTGTCCGTCTTCCGGGTCGTACGTGTAAACTTCGTATGGCGTCTTGGATTTGTCGAGCAATCGCAAGGCGTTCGTTTTGACATCTGACATAGTTACTTAAAGCGCGTCCTTCCCAAAGGAACCTTCAAACAGCGATTCTTTCAGCGGACGGCGGTCGTTTGGTTGTTCGCGTTCCTGCAGGTTGTCCGGCAGAACTTCCTTTTCGCCTTGGTAACCGATGGCGATGACGGCTTGAATGGCATAATCGTCCGGTACATTCAGCACTTCGCGGGCTTTCCCGGGATCAAATCCTCCCATTGCATGGGTGATCAAACCTTTGTTATGCGCTTCTAAAGCAAGATACCCCCAAGCGGCGCCCGCATCAAAGGCATGCCAGCCGTTGGCTCCCCGTTCGGTCGCCGTTTGGGACAAGATCACGGCCAAGACGGGGGCTTTTGTACACCATACAAGGTTACCCGGCAAAATAAAGGAATGGAATTTCTCCCGATCCTCCTGCGTACGGGCGATAATAAACCGCCATGGCTGCACATTCGATGCCGAAGGAGCCCAACGTGCCGCCTCAAACAGGCTGAGCAGGACATCTTCAGGAATTTCTTTTTCCAAAAAAGAACGCGGCGACCAACGATTTATAAACTGAGACGAAACTTCGAAACCGGGTTTACGCAAGTCTGCGGCATTTGCCATTTTAAACACTCCTTAAGTCTACACTAGTTTGTTTTTTAACCTTCCGATGCCTTCAATCATGACTTCCATCTCATCTCCGGCTTTTAACCACGTCTGCCGGTCCGGCGGATAACCAAGGACAACACCTTCAGGCGTTCCCGTAAAAATAACATCACCCGGCTTCAGCGTCAGGTACCGGGATATGTAACTGATTAACGTCCTGCAGCCAAAAATCATGTTTTTCGTGTTGCTGGACTGCCTCAACTCTCCGTTCACTCTGCATTCGATCGCTAAGCCCGCCGGGTCCAGTTCATCGCCGGTGACGAGATAAGGTCCGATCGGCGCAAAGGAATCCAGCGTTTTGCCAAGCAGCCATTGGCTCGTTTTTAATTGCAGGTCACGGGCGGACACATCGTTGCCGGCGCTGTACCCATATACATAGGAAAGGGCATCTTCTTCGGACACATTTCGCGCCTCTTTGCCGATAACGATCACAAGCTCGGCTTCATAGTCCAGTTGCTGTGCCGATTGGGGCAAAACGATGTCCTGCTTGTGCCCTGCCAAGGCATTGTTGAATTTACTGAACAGTACGGGCGAATCCGGAACAGCCATATTGGACTCCAGGGCATGCGTCAGGTAGTTCAGCCCCACGCACAAAATTTTCTCCGGATTCAGTACAACGGACGCAAACTCGATTTCATCCTCATCGACGCGAAAATCACTTTGTTTGTCCTTCCCGTTCATCGCCCTCAGAACAGCGGCTAATTGCTCTGTCCCTTCGCTTCCGGAACGGATAAGCAAATCCAGCGAAACAGGGAATGGCAAGCCTTCTTTAGCGGCAAAACCGCTTAAATTATAGACGGCATCTTCCGTTTTCCAGCCGATGCATAACCCGCCGCCGTTCCAGAAATGCAGCAATTTCATGTAACGTCCTCCAGTGTGTGCGGGATTTTTCAATTCATTGATTACTGCGCGATGTAGACAAGACTAAACTGGTACAATAATATTAAACCAGAAAGAAATAATTTTCCAGTGGTCAAGAAAGAACGGAGATCAAATATGGCTGATGCATTAAAATTAATATATAATGAAGCGTTTCTGCGGGAATTTGGCGAAAAAGTTCACGCGGCTTACGCGCCGTTCGATACGGAGAAATTTGTGGCCGATACGATGGATACAACTTGGGACACGCTGGAGTTGAAAGCCAGAATGCGGCGGATTACGCTGACGCTGGGCAGCCAGTTGCCGCCGCGCTTTGAGGAAGCCGTATCCGTGCTGTTTGCCATCAACGAATCTTGCGTCGGGTTCCCTTACTTGTTTTTCCCGGACTTCGTGGAGGTTTACGGCAGCGCGGAGGAGGATTGGCTGCTGGCCATGCGGGCACTGGAGCGGTTCACGCCGAAATCGTCGGCCGAATTTGCCGTCCGCTCCTTCCTGCTGCGTGATCCAGAACGGATGATGAAGCAGATGGCGGCATGGTCCCAGCATGAGGATGAGCATGTGCGCCGCCTCGCCAGCGAAGGCTGCCGGCCCCGCCTGCCTTGGGGACAAGCTTTGCCGATGTTCAAGCGCGACCCGGCGCCGATTCTGCCGATCCTCGAGCAGTTGAAAGAGGACCCCAGCCTGTACGTGCGCAAAAGCGTGGCCAACAATCTGAACGACATCGCCAAGGATCACCCCGCGCTCGTGCTCGAACTAGCCCGGCGCTGGAAAGGCGCGGCGCACCCCTACACCGACTGGATCGTGCGCCACGGCTGCCGCACACTGATCCGCCAAGGTGGCCCCGAGGTGCTGGAGCTGTTTGGTTACGCCGCGCCGTCAGACACCAAGCCGGTGGTCTCGTCGGCGGCGCTCGCGGTGGAGCCTGGCACGCTCCGCATCGGCGACAGCTGCGAGCTCCGCTACGAGTTGACCGTGCGCGAAGGGGAGCCGGTGAAGGTACGCGTCGAATACGGCATCGACTTCGTCAAAGCCGGAGGCAAAACATCACGCAAGCTGTTCCTGCTGGCGGACAAAACCGTCCCCGGCGGCGCGGCCGTCAGCGGAACCCGGCGCCACAGCTGGGCGGATCTTACGACCCGCCGCCACTATCCCGGCGCGCACCGGATCGCCCTGCTCGTCAACGGCGCCGAAGTCGCTAGCGCGTTGCTGCAGCTGGAGGCCGCAGCAGCGAACGGTTAGCCGGTCGGCTGCGTTCAGTCGGCTTCTTTTGCTTCGGGCGCGGCCGAAGCGCTGATCAGCGCGCCTCCAACCTTGTCCAGATGGGCGCTCATAATGTCGGCCCCCCTGCGCCGGTCCTGGTTCCGAATCGCCAGGAGCATTTGATAATGCTCCTGGAACAGGCGGTGCGCCGACTCTTTTTCGCTGAACAACCACAGGCTCCTGCTGTCCCGGATCGCTCGCATCATCATCACCGAAATGCTCTCCATCATTTGCAGCAGCAGCGGATTTTGCGTTGCTTTGGCGATCGCGAAATGGAAATTGGCGTCATGCACCCGGCTGATCTCCTCATTGCCGATCGCTTCTTCCATATGGCTCACAATCCGGGCGAGCTCGTTTAAGTCCGCTTCACGCCGGTGCTCGGCAGCCAGCTCAATGCACCCGATTTCGAGGATTTTCCGTACCTGTAGCAACTGGATCAGCTCCTGACGATTCGCGATTTGCCGGGCTTCCATCGTCTCGAGCGCCTGGGCCCTGACATAAGTCCCACCGCCTTGCCTCGTTTCGATCAGCCCGCGGGCTTTCAGATGGCTAATCGCTTCGCGGACGGTGGAGCGGCCGACGTGATAACGCTTTGCCAAGTTTTCGATCGTGTCCAGCTTTTCGCCTGGCTTTACGAGACCGTTTTCGAGAATCCGCTGTAGTTCCTCAATCATAATATCGTAATTTTTTCGACCTAAATCCATATTTATTCCCTCTCCAAAACTGACTTGTTCTCCGAAATGCTTGCTAAATAACAGTCTATACAATTATCGTAAATTATGGTAGATTTATTTTAATTTTTAAATTCATCTGAGGACAGGCAGGGCCGATGGGTTGGTCGGCAGATCAACATCCGCTGTCCAGACGCTTTGCACGATTATCCCGTTTGATCATAAAGCAGAGAAGAAGATAAATTCAGGAGAAGGAGATATATTTGGGGGAAGCAGACATGTTCGAGATTTTTAGACCGATTTATGAGTAAAGGGCAGATTTAGGAGAAGTGAAGCAGTCCTGACGGAAGGGACGGGGCAAGACACCGGGAAAAATGAAAAGATCGTGATCTTGCCGCAGCCTGAATCCGTTTGCAGCACGTTCAAGCATTTCTATCAAGCTGCAGCCGCAAGGGGCTGGTTCGGTTGGCGCGCGATCAGTCGGCGGTAAGGGATCACCGGAATCGCCACACATGCGCAGCAACTTCTGCCGCATCGTTTCTTCCGCTCCGGGCAGGTGCCCGGTATACTCGTTCAGGTACGCCTGCAGAGGCTTCAGTCCCAAGGCTACATACATACTCTTCAGCGATTCCCACGCCTCTCTCACCACTTTTTCCTTATCTCTTTTTTCTTTATCCCATACATTAGCCCCCCTCCCCCCCCCCTTCTGAACGAAAGGGATAATCGTGCAAGGGAGCATGCAGAGACACCAAGACACGAACACTATAGACAGCCACCTCAACCACTCACATCAGCCACCCCCTATATTCTCCTTTTTTTGTCATATCTCAGCTCGCTATGAAAAAGCTCTATTACACTTCTTTTTTCTATGCGATTTTGGGTTTGCTGGTGGGGATTTTTTATCGGGAAGCGACCAGGCATAACGGGTTCACCGGCGAGACCGCGCTGGCTCCGCTGCATACCCACATTCTGGTGCTCGGGTTTTTATTTTTTCTCGTCGTGTTATGTTTGGGCAGGCTGTTCGGCTTGCATGAAGCCAGGTCGTTTGGCGCCTGGTATCTTGTTTACAATCTCGGTTTGCTGATCACCATCGGGACGATAGCCGTTCGGGGCATGCTGGAGGTGAAGGGCAGCGACATTGCTTCCCTGCCCTATATCGCCGGACTTGGCCACATGATACTTGGTGTTGGGGTCATCTGGCTGCTATTTTTGCTCGGAAAACGAATACAACGGGGTTAAGTGCAACCATAAAGCCAAGCCTAACGGACCACAGCGCCGTTATTTCGCCGGAATCTGCAGTTTTTGAAATGTAACGGACACCACTGACCTTATTCGCCATTTAGGTGCACGTATCCGGCCATTTTCGGACAAATAACGGCTCTCCTGTCCGTTAGAAATAAAAATGGTGTCTGTTCAGGCAAATAAGGTCGTTCATGTCCGTTAGCCTTCGGCTTCACCTTTATCCCGGCAATTCAAACCGGATCTCTACAGGCTCGGCGGCGGATGGAGCTTGCGGTATCCCTCCAGATATCCCCAGCTCCAGCGCCGCCGCAATCCGCTCCAGCGGTTTGACGCCAAAGCCCCGGCGCCGTTCCGGATCGTAGATCCACTCGGGTCTGGTCCGGCGTACACCCCAATTTTTCGACTTGGCCAGCAGTTGAAAGTTCTGCACCAGACAGCACGCCGCGGCAAAGTCCTCTTCCCGCTTGTGCGCATCCGCCTCTTCTTTCACCACAACGAGGAGGCAAGCTGGCGCTGGGCCCGAAACAACCGCTTGTGCATGGGCGCCGGTCATCCCGCCAGTCACAAAAATAAACCGCCAAGGCTCTCTTAACCGGTCATTCGGCGCCCAAACGGCATCGTTCAGCACTTCCAGAATGTTCTGCTCGGAAAACGGGGGCTGAAACTCCCTCTCAGGAGGCGCGTCACCAAGGCGAACGGCGGTCCATTTCTGCTCCGCCGGTGTTCTTTTCCGCGCCCTTGGAGCTTTATCGAAATAACCCATATGTAAAATGCCCGCGAATCTTTCGCCTTCCCGTAAACCTATTTCCGTAAAAAACAGTTCGCTTTGAAACAGCGGATCCGTATCCCACAACATGCCCAAACCGAGCTCCCAGCCCAGCAATTGAAAATTTTGCATGATGCCGCAGGCTGCCGCGTAATTTTCGTCGCTTTCCTGCTCGTCGGCTCCTGGTTCCGCCACAACGATCAGGTGCCCCGGGATATCCGCCACCCTCCTGCTCAGGATATCCAGCATTTTGGGAGGAATCAGCTTGCCGAACATGCTCTCTCTCGTTTTGGCCAGCATGCACTCCACCAGGCGCCGGCGCGACTCCGGTGTTCCGATGTAAACGCAGCGCCACCGGGGATTACCGTCAGATTCATACAGCTCCGCCGCCTGCTTTAAAAGGGACTCCACAAGTTCCCGGGAAACCGGGGAGACGTTGAAATTCCGGATCGTTCTGCGCTCCCGGATCGTTTTTGAAGAAATCATAGTTATACCCCTTTCAAATATTGTTTATAAGTAAACAATATGAAGACTTTTAATTAGATGCTGAATAGTCGATAACAATTGATCAATATAGTTTACTTATAAACTAAAATATCACATTTTTCCCGATCCGGCAAAAATCTTCTTACAGTAAGACCCGCATAATCCCGGTGCTCCCCGCTAACACTATTAACGGTTTTTATCAACATTAATGGTGAGTAAACTACGATGATAAACAAAACATTGTTCATGCGGGCTGCCATTTTGACATGGCTGCTTGGCTTCGCGGCTGCTTGCCATGCCGGACCCGCCGGGGCCGATCCCTCGCTCCCCATCATCAAGGAGGAGGGGGTGTATTCGTTGGAGATCTATCCCCGGCAGCATCGGTTAATCGTCAAAGTCCAAGGCCACAAGTACAAAACTTATCTCGTTGCCGTGGGCAACCCGTCCACGCCGACCCCTGTCGGCGAGTACCGGATTTCGTATAAAGGAAGGGATTGGGGACCGGCATTTGGTCCCAGATGGCTTGGGCTTAACGTTCCTTGGGGATACTACGGGATCCATGGCACGAACCGCCCCGACTCCATCGGCCGCCACCTCAGCCACGGCTGCATCCGGATGCGCAACCGAGACGTGCTCGAGCTTTACGATCTGGTCCCGATCGGGACCAAGGTGACCATTTACGGCCATATCCTGGGGGATGCCTGGGAGAATCCGCGGGATTTGGCGGAAGGTGATGTGGGGGGAGACGTGCAGCTGATTCAATCCCGCTTAAAAAGCGCCGGATATTTCCAAGGGGTGTGCAACGGCCGGTTTCGCGCCGACACGGCGGCGGCTTTGCGACAGTTTCAGCGGGATCACAACTTGATCCAGAACGGCGTTGTTTCCAGGAAGGTATACCAGGCCTTGGGATTATGGGAATAAAGGGGACAACCGGGGATAAAAACAAGGCTGCCGCTGGCGTTCCAGGGCAGCCTTTGTAAGTATGCTTGTTTAGATGAATACCTGTTCCAGTTCTATCGACCGTTCTTTCGATAAATCGCGGAAGCGCTCCTCATCGATCCGCACCAGCGGTTTAAAAATGTCCGCCGGATTGTTCCACACGATCGTGACGGTCTCTCCGTTGCTCAGCCGGGCTTTTTTGCCGATGAAATTAGGCAGCAGGTGGCGGGTCAACGCCTGCACTGCTTTTTCGTTCAGCTTCCCGAAACCAAGCTCGTAAGTTTTACGCAGCACGGTCAATAGATCTTGCCGCGAGCGGCTTCCGTCCGGCGCGGTCATCCCGACGAACACGTCGGCCACCGCCACGATTTCCGCATACGGGTGAATTTCCGCTTTTCCCAGGTTTTGAGGATAACCCGTGCCATCCTCCCGCTCATGGTGCTGAAGCGCTACCAATGCCGTCTTCTCTTCACCCATCGAATTCCGGATAATCTCATAACCATACGACGTATGGCGCTGCAATTCCTCCAGATCCTCCCCGGTCAGATCATGCTCGCGGTTGCGGAGCGACTGCCGAACCCGGCTTTTGCCGATATCATGCAGATATCCTGCTCTGCTGATCTCATAACATTCCTCGGCAGAATACCCAAGCCAGGTGGCTATGTAATATGACAACAAACCAACCTGCAACGAATGGTTATAAATATTTACATCGTCTTCGGTAAATGCAATAAGCAGCGAAACGACATCTTTATTGCGGTCAAGCACCTCGAGCATCGGCTCCAAATGCTGGTCGACCAGCGATTGGTTGAACTTGCCTGTAGTCAGCGCTTCAAGGAAAATCGATTGGAAACCTTTCAGCGTAAAATCGAAGTTGTCCTTGATCCGCTCTTTTATATCGGTTTGTTCGCTTTCAGGCTCGGATGCTTCGCTGCCGCGCGTCTCGATATCGACATAGTCGATGCTTTGGCGGATCAGAAGCGCAATTTCCTCCGTACGAATGCTCGTTCCTTTGGGAAGAACATGCAGCCCGGCCCGATTAAACACATCCGTTCTGAGCCGATCGCCTTCCAGAAGCTCCATGACGTGAATTCTCATTTTATTTTATCCCCTTCTTTTCCCCGCGACTCATGAAACGCCGATTAATTAACTTAATTACCTTTAATATCGATCGTGAATAACATTTCATAAATAGTGCTTTAGGAGGGATTTATGAGAAAAGACTGCTATGACTGTTCCTTTTTCCAGGGCGGATCCCCGTAGCGGCGGAATGCCCGGTTGACGGTATAAACTCCCCAGGGAATCGCCGCCGAAAGGACCGCGCACACCCACACCTTCATGGACGGCAAACGGTCCAGCACAAAGTGCCACATCCTCCATTTCCCCTTCCTTATTTCGTCTCGATCGTTGAGCCGAAAATCCGCACTTTGACCCGTGTCTCCAGCTCAATATCAGCCTGCGAAAAATAGTTTCCCCCCGGTCCCAATCGTTTTGGATTTTTTCCACGCCACGGGCTACTCTTACTTTAAATAGGTCCCAAGACCGATGACGTCCGACTTATACCCAAACTGAACTTCGGCCGGTCAGAATATTTTTCCTTTCTCAAGCAAATCTTAATAGGCAAAATCCGGCTTTAGGAAGGAGGAAACGTTCATGCCGTTTTGGAGAAAATTCCTGCGCACAATTCACGCCGGGAACGGAAAAGCCGCCGGAAATCCGGCAAGAGATCAAGGCGGGCCGGCGGCAAACGGGATGGCTTTAACCGGCAGTCTGGCGATCCGGCTCGCCTGGCTTAAGGAAGAGCTGAAAAACAGCTCGGATATTATCTACCGTGAGTTCGTGATCAGTACCGGTCAACGCTGCGTGCTCATCTACGTCCGCGGAATGATTGCCCAGGAAACGGCCCAGCACTACATTGTCAGAAGCCTGCAGCGGGAATCCGCGCAATTGCAGGATAGGAACATCTATCAATTCCTGTTCGAAGACGAAGGCCTCACCGTTTCCCAAACCAGTGTTATCAAAGATCTGAACCAAGGCATAAATGCCGTCTTGGACGCCGGGGCTCTGCTTTTGATCGATGGAGATGCGCGAATGCTGACCTTTTCCATCTCCTCATACCCCACCCGTTCCATTGAGGAGACGCCCAATGAGTCGGTCATCCGCGGGCCGAGGGAAGCGTTTATCGAGGATCTGGAGAAAAATCTGACCTTGCTGCGCAGACGGATCAAGCACAAAAATTTCAAAACGCAGGCTATCACTACGGGGCGGTACACGCAAACCGATATCGTGCTTGCTTACGTTGAGGGCTTATGCAAACCCGAACTGGTCAAAGAAGTGCAGCGGCGCCTGTCGTATCTCAAAATGGATGGTGTCCTCAGCTCTTCCTATGTGGAGGAATGTATAGAAGACAACCCCTACTCTCCCTTCCCGCAATTGCAATACACGGAGAGGCCCGACGTCGTCAGCGCCGCGCTGATCGAAGGCAGGATCGCGATTCTCGTCAACGGGTCGCCCATGGTGCTGATGGCCCCGGTCACGTTTCCAATGCTGCTGCAATCGGCCGAAGACTATTACCAACGGTATGTGGCGGCGAACTGGATTCGCTGGATCCGTTATTTTTTCGTACTGGTGTCTTTGCTGCTTCCGTCGCTTTATATTGCCATTACGACGTTCCACCCGGAGATGATCCCGGCCCAGCTGCTGATTGCCGTAGCTTCCTCCCGGGAAATCGTCCCCTTCCCGGCGCTGCTCGAAGCATTTGCGATGGAACTGGCCTTTGAAGCGTTGCGCGAAGCTTCGATCCGGATCCCCAAGTCGATCGGACAAGCCGTCTCCATTATCGGGGCGCTGATCATCGGCACCGCCGCCGTACAAGCAGGCATCGCCTCCGCGGCCATGGTCATTATTGTCTCTCTTACCGGGATCGCTTCTTTTATCATTCCGCACTTTGATCTGGGGCTCTCTTTCCGGCTGCTTAGGTTCCCCATCATGATCCTGGCCTCGTTGTTCGGGCTTTACGGCATCGCTTGCGGGATGATCCTGATCTACATTCATTTGGTGAACCTGCGATCCTTCGGCATTCCGTACATGTCGTCCATCGCACCGCTGGTTACCGAAGATCTGGCCGATACGCTCCTCAGAGTGCCCTGGTGGAAAATGTACAAACGGCCCGTTCAAATCGCGGATCAAGAAGTTCGGCAACAAAACAATTCCCGCGGCTGGGAATCGGAAAAAAGTGAACTGGAGTGAACAAAAATGCGCAGAGCGATATATACCGCCGCGCTGGTGGTCCTGCTTTTGACAGGCGTTGGCGGTTGCTGGTCTTCGCAAGAGCTGAACAACCGCGCGTTTGCGAATGCCGTTCTCATCGATTTGACCGAGGACGGAGAGATCGAGCTGTCCATCGGGTTTCCGCTGCCCAACCGCATGATCCCGGCGCAAGCCGGCGGTTCGGGACAACCCACAGGCAGTCCGTACACTTTTGTCACCAAACGGGCAAACAATATCAGCCAGGCTTTGCGGTTGATTCAGGTCGATCTTTCGAGAAATATTTCCTTCGGTCAAACGCGCTCCATCATCGTCGGCAGGAGACTTGCGGAACAAGGGCTCGACAGGGTCGTGGAGTTCGTTTTCCGCCAGCCCTCCTTTCGCCTGAGCGCCAATCTGTTCGTAACGCCCAATAAAGTAACGGAGATCACGAGAATTCCGTTGGTGTTTGAAAGAGTCATCGGCGATATTTTGCGAAAATACATCAACAACCATTTCACCTTGGATACGACGGTAAAGGACTATAAGCTCGCGTTGTACCAGGGCGGAGACATTCTTATTCCTTTGCTGACTTTCGGGCAGCAGCCCGAGATCGCCGTGGAGGATCCTAAAAAAGACCGCTGGATGGGTACGGGAGGCGCAGCGATTTTTAGCGGCGGAAAAATGACGAAAACGGTGCTTTCCGTAAAAGATTTAAGAGGCGCACTCTGGATCAGCTCACAGCTCAGCACCACCACCATCACCATCGCTTCCCCAAGCGACGGCAAAGAAATCAGCTGTTTCATAGAAGGGATCAAAACAAGCATCAAGCCTAACGTCAAAGACGGGAACGTCTCTTTTCAAATTACCAGCAGCGCGAGAGCTTTCGTGCAGACCTCCATGTCGGAAATCGATTTGAAGGATCCGGCCGTCATTCAGCAGGTGGAAGTCAATTTGCAAAAAGATGTGGAAGAACGGTTGAATAAGGTGCTCGAAAATACGCGCAAAGCCCGTTCCGACGCGTTTCTGATGAGTCAATATCTCGATTGGAGATACCCGAAAATATGGCGAAGCATGCGGCCGCACTGGAAAGAATATTACGCGGAAGAAATGCCGATCGAGGTTAAAGTCAATATCCTGCTGAACCGCACCGGCGGCGTGTACCGTTCGGTGGTTCAAGAAACCCATATATAGTGAGGAAACGCGATGATCTGGATCGGAACGATATATGTGATTATTATGCTGTTCGATTGGTTTGGGCAGCGCAAAAAGCAGGTAAAGCTTAAAACCCGCCTGCTTGTGCTGCTCATCTCGCTTTGTTTTTTCGCTTGCGCAGAAGTGTTGTTTCTGTTGAAAGAACGTTGGAATGTGCCGATGTTTATTCAATATGTCAGGGAGTCCATCCAACATTGGATGTTTGGATAATTGCTACAGGGGGCTAATCTCATGCTAAAAAACATAACCTCTTCTCAAGTTTATTCGCTTTATAATTTACAGATTTTCACCACCGTCATCGCTTTTTTCATCGGGATTATGATCGCGGGCAGCAAGTACTCCACTCCCGTTGCCACTTTGATTGGAGGCCTTCTGGCGCTGATGCTGGTATACCCTGCCTATAAGGTCGGGGCTTCGCGTCCCGGCGAATTCCTCGTGCAATACGGCGGCGAGCTTGTCGGCCGGCCTTTGCATTACTGCTTCATCCTTTACATCGTGCTGGTCCATATCCTTCTCGCTGCGCTAAGTCTGAGGGAACTAGCCGATTATTTGCTTTCCGAGTATTTGATCGACACTCCCGGTTGGGCCGTTGTGGGCATCTTTGGCATTTGCGTCGCTTATGCCGTGCGCTGCGGATTATATACGATTTTCCTTGCAGCCGAAGGAATATTCCTCGTCACCGCGCTGGCCTTCCTGTCCATCCCGCTGATCGGGTTTCAGGAAATGGAGGTGGATATGTTCATCGCGCTGGCGACCCATTTAACATTAAAGGATTTGTGGGACGGCATCTATGAGACCGTGTCCATTTTCGGTGAGCTGGCCTTCCTGTTTTTGCTGTTTCCTTATTTGAGAAAACCAAAAAAAGTTTACCGGACCTATTTTTTCATCACCTGTACGTCACTTGCGATCATCATTACGCATGTTATCCCCGTCCTGCTTACCTTCGGCCCGAGTCTGGGAGCCAATCTGATATACCCCGATATGGAGTTGGTGCGCTTCATCCGCGTTGGATCCTTCATCGACACGATGGACCCGATTCTGATCATTCTTTGGCTGACGAGCATTTTCGTTAAAATCTCGTTTATTGTGTTTACGGCGGTAACCTGCTTGTCTCAGCTGACCGGCGTGAATGACCATAAGCCCTTTACGCTGCCTGTGGTCGCCTTTATTTTGGTGTTCTCCATCTGCATCGTAAGAACCCCGCCCGAATTAACTCGTTTTCTGTCCGACGACTGGCCTGCGCTGATGATCTTTGCCGAATTTCTGATTCCGTTTGTTTATTGGATGGCGGGGATCGCGCGCGGCTCGATCAAGAAAGCAAAAGCCGAAGGGCATTAACCCGGCTTCTATTTTCTCGACAACCAGGCCCGCTCCTGGTTCCAGCTCAAGCTGACCGGAATTTCAAAAAAGTCGGACAAAAGGGGCTCGGTCAACACATCCCGGCTGTCGCCTTGCTTAAACACTTCGCCCCGGCGCAGCAGCAGGGTCTTGCTGAAAATCGGCAAAATTTCCTCCGTATGGTGGGTTACATACAGCATGTGCGGCGCCTTCGGTTCGGCGGCCAATTGCGTTATGCTCTCCAGCAGTCCTTCCTTGGAAATAAAATCAAGCCCGTTCGTCGCTTCATCCAAAATCAGCAGCTTGGGCGAGGCCATCAGCGCCCGGGCGATGAGCAGCTTCTGCTGCTCGCCCTGGGAGCAGGTTTGGTAAGCGCGGCCGCGCAGATGACTGCAGCGCAGCTGTTCCATGAACGCCGCGGCGCGGTCGTAGTCCTCGGCCCCGGGCTTCTCGTACAGGCCGATCGAGGCGTATTTGCCGCTGACGACCAGGTCCTCGGCTTTTTGACCGCCGTGCAGCTTCTCCTGCAGCGATGAGCTCACCCATCCGATCGATTTGCGCAGCACTCTTAAGTCGACCTCGCCAAACCGCTGTCCCAACACGCTGATCGTTCCGGACGACGGCCACAGGTAACCGCTGATCATGTTAAGCAGCGTCGTTTTCCCGGAGCCGTTTAAGCCCAGCAGAGCCCAATGCTCGCCTTCCCCGATCGTCCAATCCACTCCGTTCAAAATCATTTTCCCTTCCCGCTGCCAGGTCACTTGCTTCATTTCGATGATCGACTTCATATATGAGTTCCTCCCGAGTTGGTTTACAGTACTCTCAAGCTACTCTCGCGAGGAAGGTTTGTCAAGCTCCGCGCCGGCGGACGGCTGCGGAATACGGATTCGCCGGCGTAGGGAAATTCGGCATTAGTTCGTGCCTATTTTGCTGAAATCAGCTAGAATACTAGCGAAGGGAAGTGAGATTTAATTTGACTCATACATTTACATGGGCCGATGTTGCAGCGCTACAAAAAGCCGTTGAACAGCAAGATGGTATTTCTTTAAAGCTAAACTGGGACACATTGCTTGCGGGCAAAGAAGACGACGGTGTGCACTTGGCCGATTTCAGGGACGGGAAGCTTGTGGCTTTTCTCGGAAAATATTCGTTTGGCGGCAGTCTGGAAATTTGCGGCATGGTGCATCCGGATTACCGCAGGCAAGGCATTTTTACGAGTTTGCTGCAACAAGCCCTGGATACGCCGACACGGCAAGCCCACGCGAAAATTTTGCTCAATGCCCCGGGCGGTTCGGAAACCGGCAAGCGGTTCCTGGACGGTGTGAGCTGCCGCCTTGCCTTCAGCGAGTATCAAATGAGGCTGGAAGCCCCCGAATTTGCCGGGGAACACGCCGCTCACACCAATGACGCCGATGTTGTCTCGATCTCGCTCGAACCGGCCGGAGAAGCCGATAAAGCGGTGTTACAGCGACTTGATAGCGAAGGGTTCAAGATGGAGCCGGAAGAGACCCGGCGCTTTTATGAGGAGATGTCCCCCGCGGAATTGGCCCAAAACGAGCTGATTTTACTGGGCGGAGAGCCGGCCGGGAAAATCCGGGTTTCCCGCCATGATGGGGAAGCGTGGATTTATGGGTTCGTCGTTGATGCGAAGCTGCGCGGCCAGGGCATCGGCAGCGCAGCCTTGCGCCAGGTCATCAAACGGGAACGGGCTGCCGGTTACGATGTTTGGCTCGAAGTTGCCCTGGACAACCCAAACGCCAAAAAGCTCTACGAAAACGCCGGCTTCCGCGCCCAGCGGTCCCAGGATTATTACGAGTACGGGCGTAAATAGCTGAAATCGGAAAATCCGCCAAAGCAATTAGCTCTGGCGGATTTTTGCTGGGGGGCACTATGCCTGTCTGTCGCTGTCTGCCGCTGTCTGTCGCTGTCTCTCCCTGTCTCCCCGGAAATAACGGTAAATTGTGGCGCTAATTTTGAGTTTTTGCCCCGCGCTCGCAAATAGCGGAACTTTTAGTACCTATTTCTGCCAACAAGCAAGGAAATACACCTCTTTGCTCGCATTTTCCAAACATAGCGGTAAAAAAGTCCCCTATTATAACAAACTTCTCTTTTTAGAGAAAATAAAGCCGTTTTTTACCGCTATTTCTGCGGCCTCCGCAAAAATGCAGGCGCAGCGCAGCCCCCTGGCGGGGCTTCGTCAACCACGAGAAGCCGCCGAAGCCGAGGCGTTGATCTCCCCGAACTGCGCTCGGTGCAGCCGGCTGTAATGGCCGCCGGCGGCGATCAGCTCGTCATGGCGTCCCTGCTCCGAAATGCCCTCCTCCGTCACCACGACGATGCGGTCGGCATTTTTGATCGTCGCCAGCCGGTGCGCGATGACCAGCGTTGTCCGGCCCGCCGACAGTTCGGCCAGCGACTGCTGGATCGCCAGCTCGGTTTCGGTGTCGAGCGCCGACGTCGCCTCGTCAAGGATCAGGATCGGCGGATTTTTCAGAAACATCCGGGCGATCGCGAGCCGTTGTTTTTGTCCGCCGGACAGCTTCACCCCGCGCTCGCCGATCACGGTGTCCATGCCCTCCGGCTGCGCCAAAATAAATTCCTCCAATTGGGCTCGCCGGGCCGCTTCCCAAATTTCCTCCTCGCTCGCCCCCAGCTTGCCGTAAGCAATATTCTCCCGAATCGTGCCGGAGAACAGGTACACTTCCTGCTGCACGATCCCGATGTTGCGGCGCAGCGAGGCAAGGCTAAGGCTGCGGATATCTTTGCCGTCGACCGTGACCCTTCCTCCGTCTACTTCATAGAAACGCGGCAGCAGGCTGCAAAGCGTTGTTTTGCCCGCGCCTGACGGCCCGACGAAGGCGATCGTCTCCCCGGCCCGGATGGACAGGCTGACGCCATCCAGCACCTTATCCTTCCCCTCATAGCCGAAGGAGACGCGTTCGAATTCGATGTCGCCCCTCAGCTTCCCGGCATCCGCCGCATCCGGAGCGTCCGCCACGTCTGGAGCGGTGTCTATGATTTCCACATACCGCTTGAACCCGGCGATGCCTTTCGGATAACTTTCGATGATGGCGTTGATTTTTTCGATCGGCCGGATAAATACGTTGGCAAGCAGCAGAAAACCGACGAATTCGCCGTAGGACAGCTCGCCGCGGATGACGAACAAGGTGCCGCAGACCATCACGAACAAAGAAACGAGCCGCATCAGCATATAGTTGACCGACAAGCTGCCGGCCATGATTTTGTAAGCCCGCAGTTTGGTCGCGCGATAAGCCAGGTTGTTACCGTTGAACAGCGCCTTCTCATGTTCTTCGTTGGCAAACGCCTGAACCACGCGGATACCTCCGATATTTTCCTCCACCCGGGAATTGAAATCGGCCAAGGCCGAAAACAACCCGCGGTACGTTTTGGTCATTTTCCCGTTGAAATAAAGCGCCGCCCAGACGAGCACCGGTACGACCAGAATCGTTAGCACCGCCAGCTTCCAGTTGATTGTCAGCATGAGCAGGAACGAGCCGACCAGCGTCATCCCGGCGATAAACAGGTCCTCCGGACCGTGGTGGGCCACTTCCCCGATATTGTCCAAGTCGTTGGAAATACGCGACATCAGGTGCCCGGTTTTATGATTGTCGAAAAAGCGGAAGGACAGCTTTTGCAGGTGGTCGAACATTTTTTTGCGCATATTCGTTTCGATGTTGACCCCGAGCATATGCCCCCAGTACGTCACGATGTAGTTCAGCACGGTGTTGAGCACGTAGATCCCTAGCAGCGCTGCGGAAGCCCATACGATCAGGGACCAGTTTTTCCCCGGAAGCAGCTTGTCAACGAACTGGTTCACGGCGATCGGAAACCCCAGCTCCAGCAGCCCCGCCACAACCGCGCAGGTGAAATCCAGCAGGAACAGCTTTTTATATGGCTTGTAGTACGAAAAAAAACGTCGAAGCATCTTTCTCTCTCCCCTATCCATTTCGGCGCTTGGAAAAAAGACTATCATAAATATCCGCTAAAATGAAGAAGTTTTCATGGATGCTGGCATGGGAATAGAAAAATAAGGTACAATAACTACCGGATCAACCGTATTAAGGACAAGTTTCCCAGGAGGGAAAGCCGCGGAAGCTGGCGGCGGAAGGAAGGATCGTAACTATGTACGTAGCAGATGACTGGAAAGATTACGAAGTGATGGATACCGGGAACGGGGAAAAGCTGGAGCGCTGGGGAGACGTGATTTTGCGCCGTCCCGATCCGCAAATCATTTGGCCGATCGAGAGTGAGGACAAACGGTGGCGCGACGTGCACGGCCATTATCACCGCAGCTCCTCCGGCGGCGGCCAATGGGAAATGAAGAAGCAAATTCCCGACCGCTGGACTGTTTCCTACGACCGGCTGAAATTTTATATTCGCCCCACCAACTTTAAACATACCGGACTGTTCCCGGAACAAGCGGCCAACTGGCGCTGGATGATGGACAAGATCGCTGCAGCGGGCCGGCCGATTTCGGTGCTCAACCTGTTTGCTTACACCGGGGGCGCATCGGTCGCGGCCGCTTCCGCCGGCGCATCGGTCGTCCACGTCGACGCGGCCAAAGGCATGGTGCAGTGGGCCAAGGAAAATCTGGCGCTCTCCGGCCTCGGCGACCGGCCGGTCCGCTTCATGACGGACGACGTGTTCAAGTTCGTGCAGCGGGAGCAGCGGCGCGGCAACCGCTATGACGCGATCATCATGGACCCGCCGTCCTACGGACGAGGCCCAGGCGGCGAGATGTGGAAGCTGGAGCAAAGCTTGTACCCGTTTGTGGAATCGTGCCTGTCGATTTTATCGGACACACCGCTGTTTTTCCTGATCAACTCTTATACGACCGGGATATCGCCAACCGTGTTGCACAACATGTTATCAATGACCGTGAAGCGCCGGTTCGGCGGGCGGATTTCCGCCGGGGAGCTGGGCCTGCCGATCACCGCATCCGGGCTGCATCTGCCCTGCGGCATTCTCGGGCGCTGGGAGGAGTAAACGATGATGAATGCCGGAGCAAAACGGACGACGGGACAGCCGGAGATGGCCATCCTGTTCGAGGACAACCATCTGCTCGGGATCGAAAAGCCGGTGAACGTGCCGACCCAAGAGGATGCCAGCGGCGACCCTGATCTCCTGAACCTGCTGAAGGAGGATCTCAAACGCCGCTACCAGAAGCCCGGCAACGTCTACCTGGGGCTGGTGCACCGGCTGGACCGTCCCGTCGGCGGCGCGATGATCTTCGCCAAGACGTCGAAAGCGGCCTCGCGGCTGGCCGAAGCGGTGCGCAGCCGCCGCTTCAGCAAAACGTACGTGGCCGTCGTGCACGGCGCTCCGCCGCAGCGCCAGGGGCGCCTGACCGACACGCTGCTGAAGGACGAGCGCACCAATACAGTGTCCGTCGTTCCGGCCGGGACGCCGGGCGGCAAAGAGGCGCGGCTCGACTATAAAGTGCTCGGCGTAGCGGCCGAGGAGCGCCTCAGTCTGGTGCAGGTGGAGCTGCACACCGGCAGGCCGCATCAGATCCGCGTGCAATTGGGCCGGATCGGCTGCCCGCTGTACGGCGACCAGAAATACGGTGCGGCCCTGAACAAACCGGGCCAGCAAATCGCCTTGTGGTCGCTGTACGTAGGTTTTCCGCATCCGGTCGGCAAGCAGCCCGTCGACCTGATCTCGCTGCCTCCCCGCCAATTTCCCTGGCAGCTGTGGGAGGAGCGCATATATACCAATCTGGCGGCGATGCTCCAAGCGGGGGAAAACGGTTTTTGAGGTTTGGACGGCAACAACAAGACGGCGGGATGTTTGGATTACCGGAAATCCAAACATCCCGCCTCTATTTGGTTTACTCCTCGATTTGCTCCTCGATTTGCTCCTCGGTTCGAGCCTTGGTTCCCGCCTGATTTGCCGCCGTTTCGCCGTTACTTTGTTCCGGCAATTTTCCCCAATAAATAAACAAGCAGTTGCTGATTGTGAGTCGAAATACGATCAAGCACGCCGCTTAAATATTCGTTCCTTACGGATACGCCGCGCTCAACCTCTTGCTGTCCTTTTTCCGTGATCGATATCCATACGTTGCGCCGGTCATGTTCATCGCGGTCGCGCCGGATCAATTCGCCCCGTTCCATCCGATCCAGCAGCATCGTCACCGCCGCCGGCGTCGTTGATAAATGCGGAATCAAATCGGACGGCTTCAGATTGCCCTGCTGCTTGAGCAGCTCCAGCACGTTCAATTGCGACATCGTCAGCGTCGGAGCCAGTTCCTCCTCCATATGGTCCTGATAATCCTTCACGATGAGACCCAGCAATCTGGCAAATTCAGCGGTATGCAATCCTATCCCTCCCTGCTTCACATCATAAAATAGATTCGCCTTCAAAAGTGGAAATTCCTGCTTGTCTGCTTTGATCTTCACGCCAGCGCCAAAAACGGCCATCCGCGGCCGGCGGTTTGCCGGGCGGATGACCGTTTTGACTCTATAGATTCGTTTATTTAACAGTATGTCTCCAGCCATAAGGATCAGGGAGCAGCCCGCGCTGAATTCCGGTGAGCTCGTTGTACAATTTCTCGGAAAGCGCTCCCGTCTGGCCCCCGGAAATTTCAATTTCACGATCTTCCCAGCGCATCGAGCCGATCGGAGATATGACCGCCGCCGTCCCTGTGCCAAACGCTTCTTCCAGCTCGCCCCGGCGGCTGGCTTCAAACAGCTCGTCAACGCCGATGCGCCGCTCCTCCACCGGAATCCCCCATTCCCGCAGCAAATGCAGCACCGAATCCCGGGTAATGCCCGCCAAAATGCTTCCGTTCAATTCCGGCGTAATCACCTTCCCGTTCACTTTAAAAAACACGTTCATGCTGCCGACTTCCTCGATGTATTTTTTCTCCACCCCATCCAACCAGAGCACCTGCGAAAATCCGAATTGCTTGGCGTCCTCCTGGGCTTTGAGTCCGGAGGCGTAATTCCCCGACGTTTTCGCCTCGCCGGTGCCTCCGCGCACGGCCCGCACGTATTGATCCTCCACATAAATCCGTACCGGATGGATCCCTTCCGAATAATAGGCCCCAACCGGCGTTAAAATCACGATAAATTGATATTCCCGGGCTGCCCTGACCCCGAGGCCCGCTTCCGTCGCAATCATAAAGGGGCGGATGTAAAGCGAATTTCCTTCGCCTTCGGGAACCCAAGCCTCATCCAGCTTAATCAGCTTGCAAATCGCCTCCAGAACCGGGCCGCCATCGACTTCGGGCATACCCATACGGACGCACGAGGTGTTCATCCGCCGGAAATTCATCTCAGGCCGGAACAAAACGACATTCCCTTCCGGCGTACGGTACGCCTTCATGCCCTCGAACACTTCCTGACCGTAATGAAACACCATCGCCGACGGGTCCAGCGCAAGCGGACCGTAAGGCACGATTCGCAGGTCGTGCCAGCCCTTATCTTCCGAATAATCCATAAGCAGCATATGATCGGTAAAATACCGGCCAAAACCAAGCTGATCCCCAGCCGGCTTCGTTTTTTTGTGCGAGCTAAGCGTGATTTTTAACTGATCCATGTTCCGCAGCCTCTTTTCTTCTCCATTTTCTATTGCATTTACTATAACGAAATCCCTTTCATTGATCAATGACATAATATCGATTATAATCATAGAAATTATCTATTAACGGCGCAGAAAAATCGGAGGTTGCATCGTGGAGCATCGCTTGTTGGAATACTTTATCGCTTTGGGGGAGGAGCTGCATTTCACTAAAGCCGCGGACCGGCTCGGCATTAGCCAGCCTACGCTCAGCCATCAAATCCGGCTGCTCGAGCAGGAACTGGGCACGCCTTTGTTTCAACGCTCCGGCAAAAAAAATTACTTGACCCAAGCGGGACAAGTTCTAATGGAGCATGCCCGCCGCGTCATTTACGAACTCGAGCAAGCCAAGCTGGAAATCGGCCAGCTGTCGGGGCTTGCGCGCGGGAGGCTGCGGATCGGCTGCTCCGGCAATCATTTGCTGGAAAGCCGGCTGATTTCGTTTTATCGCCAGTTTCCCGGCATTGAGCTGTCCGTGATCGAGCTGGCCACCGAAGAAACGCACGCTGGTCTGCTCGGCAACCAACTCGATCTCGGCGTCGTGTTTCTGCCGCTCGAGGACGAGCAGCTCGTCAGCCGGCCGCTGTTCGACGAGGAGCTTGTGCTCGTCGTGTCCCGCCGGCATGAACTCGCCGAACTGCCCGAGGTGCCGCTCGAACGGCTGAGCCGCATCCCGCTCATATTGTTCCCGCCGAAGTTTTTCGTCCGCCAGCTGTTCGACGCGGCCTGCACCGAACGCGGCATCGCGCTGAAGCCGGTCATGGAGCTGTCGACGATGGATTCCCAGGTGCGGATGGTTCGCAGCAATGTCGGCGGCACGATCCTGCCGGCTTCGTACGCCTGGACGCTGGACGGAACGGTGAGGGGAAGATTGGGCGACGGTTTTGACGCTGGGTTTGGCGATATCGCCATCATTCCGCTTGCCGAGCCCGCTCCGCGCAAACAAGTCGGTTTGGTCTACCGCAAAAATATGTTTATGGACGCCACGCTGGAGGCATTTATCCGCCATCTGACCGGGTAAGCCGAAACGCTTCACGCTTCGTTCACGAAAGGCACGATGCTCTCCTTTAAGGACATAACCGGACGCCCCGTCAAAGCCTCCAAATCGCCCGAGATGGACGAAGTGTCCATTTTCCCAAGAAATCCATACACCCAGTGTTGAATTTGAGGGTCCTCGCGGTGAACGACGGGCTTCCCTGCCAGTTCGGATAAAGCCGCAGCCAATTCGCCAAACGTCCACGGTTTTGGTGCGGTCAGTTCATACGTACGATGGCGGTGCCGCAGACCGGTATCGGACAATACGGCGGCGATCGCCGCCGCCAGATCGTCCCGGGTAACGGTGTTAAACAGCCAATTTCCCGGATAAGTGACCAGTTCCCCCGACCTTATGGCCGCATCAAGCTCAAACAGAGCGGCAATATCCGTGTACAGGGCGTTGCGAAAGAAAGTATACGGAATGCCCGAGGCCAGGATCGCATACTCTGTAGCCAGATGAAGCTGGGTAGGCGGCACTTGGCCGGATCCGGGAAAAGCGATGCCCGTGTACAAAATATGCTCTACGCCCGCTTGTTTGGCCGCTTCGATCACTTGGGCGTGCTGGCGGATGCGCACCGTATCGTCACAATGGGGGCTGGATATCAGCAACAACTTCGTTATCCCGGCAAACGCTGAAGCCAATTCCCCTGGCCGGTCGTAATCGCAGCGCCTAACTTCCACTCCCCATTCCGCCAAAAACTCCTCCTCCTCCGGCCGGCGTACGCAGGCAACGACTGGCTCGTTTTTACTTTGTTGACGCAGCTGCTCCATAATCAAACGTCCTAATTTTCCGTTTGCTCCGGTTATCGCAATTGACATAAATCATCCTCCACATCTCGAAAGTTTATCTTTGACATAAAGTTAAGCGTTTAACTAAATAACCAAAAAGATAGCCAAAAAATTCAATCCTGATTTTTTAGCTTGTTTAACAACGATGCCAGCTGCTCCAGTTCCCCATCCGTAAGCACCTGCAGCCGGTCGGCAATGGAGCGGCGGTTTCCGGGCAAATGGTTCAGCAGAAACGTTTGACCTTCGCTCGTGATGGAAATGACCGCTTTCCGCCCATCGGTAGGATGGCTGTCCCGGCGGACGAACCCGTCCTTTTCCAGCGGTACGAGCAGAAGGCTGATATTGGCTTTCGTCACGCCGATTTTTTGCGCGAGCAAGGAAGGGAGCAAGCTGCCTCCTTCCTTCATGATTTCGACCAGAATACGGATTCTGGCCCCGTTTTGTCCTGTGGACTGCCAGTATTTTTCCGAAACGTCCACAAGCTTTGCGGTCGCTTCAACCAGAGCAAAGAAAACCTGCGTATGCAGCGGCTGATCCCATACGTATTCCTGCAATTTTTCCATAGAACAGACACTCCGATCAAACCATTTAATTAAGCGCTTAACTACCTTTTACTACATCGTTGCCTAAAAGTCAAATGAATCCAGCACGCCGAGCCGAATGATAGCTAATTGCCGGCCGGTTTACTCTACTGCCAAACCCTAACGGACACCAGCGCCGTTATTTCGGTAATATCGAGAGTTTTCAGGATGTAACGGACACCATAGACCTTATTTGGCATTAAAGTGCACCTTTCCGGCCTTTTTTAGCCAAATAAGAGCGCACCTGTCCTTTAGAATTTGAAACGCTGTCTTTTCGGGCCAATAAGGGGATTCATGTCCGTTAGCCGCAATCCACACCGCAGAAAAGCCCCACGCACGTTGTACAAAGAGTACATCCGCACGCGGAGCTTTTTACCGTTACTCAAAACTTATTGGTCACGTCATTCCTTGACGAAAAGATCAACGATCTCGTCGTTTTTGTCCACATGCGCCAGCGCTTTGCCGATCGATTTCCGTTCGGCCAGCGGCGCGTCTTCCGTGCTGAAGCCGTGCATCCGGCCTTCCTTCGTCACCGCCAGCAGCGTCACCGGCTCTTTGCAGTGAACGCCGCCGACCAGCCGGCTGCCATTCGGCTTGACCCGCTTGCCTTCCTTGAACTCGAACGTCTGCAAGCCCTTGCCGCCCCGGCTCTGGAGCGGGTAATCAAGCAGCAGGGTGCGCTTGCCGTAGCCCAGGTCGGAAACGGCCAGAATCTCGCCTTCCTCGCCTTCCACCCAAAGGGCGGCGACGACCTCGTCGTCCTCCTTCAGGTTGATGCCGCGCACTCCCGCAGCGACGCGGCCCATCGCATTGACTTCGCTTTCGGCAAACCGGATCGCCATCCCCTGCTTCGTCAGCAGCACAATTTCCTGCCGCCCCCGGCTTACCGTCACGCTCAGCACCTCATCGCCATCGCCCAGCTTGCAGGCTGCCACCGCGCCGGACCGCTTCGTTTCGTAATCCTTCAGTTCGGTGCGTTTCACCTGGCCCCGCTTCGTCACGAACACGAGGGTGAGTTCCGGATCTTCTTCAAAGCCGCGCAGCGGCACGACGCTGACGATCCGGTCTTCCTTGGCCAGCGGAATGACGTTGACGAGCGCCGTACCGTTGTCCTTCCATTTGAACTCCGGAATTTGATGGACCGGCAGCAGGAAATACTGCCCCCGCTGCGTGAAGATCAGCAGATTTTGCAGCGTATCGACTTCAAACAGATGTTTGATGTAGTCGCCTTCCTTCACCCCGGAGCCGTCCCGCTCGCCGCCGGAGCGCGTAAAGGAAAGCATGCTGGTCCGCTTGATATAACCTTCGTTCGAGAGCGTAACGAGCACTTCCTCCTGGGCCACCAGCACCTCAAGGTTGACCTTTAGCTCCTCCACTTCGTCCTGGATCACCGAGCGCCGGTCGATCCCGTATTTCTCGCGGATTTCCAGCAGCTCTTTTTTGATCAACGCGATCAGCTTTTTGTCGCTCTCCAGAATGCCGCGCAGCACCGTAATTTTCTTCTGGATCTCATCCAGCTCTTTCTGCAGCGAGGTAATTTCCAGATTGGTCAAACGGTACAGCTGCAAGGTCAAAATCGCGTCCGCCTGGCGCTCCGTAAAGCCGAACATCCACTGCAAATTGTTTTGCGCGTCCTGGCGGTTTTTGGAGGCTTTGATCGCTTCGATCACCTCGTCCAAAATGTTCAGCGCTTTGACGAGGCCTTCCAGCACATGAGCGCGATCTTCCAGCTTCTCCAGCTCGTATTGCGTACGATAGGTCACGACCTCGCGCTGATGCGCGATGTACGCTTCCAGCATCGCCTTGAGGCCAAGCTGGCGCGGCGCCCGGTTGACGATTGACACCATGTTGAAATTGTATGTGACCTGCAGGTCGGTTTTTTTCAGCAAATAGGCGAGAATCCCTTGCGCATCCGCGTCCTTCTTCAGCTCCACGACGATGCGCAGCCCGTTCCGGCCGCTTTCGTCGCGGACCTCGGCGATCCCGTCCACCTTTTTCTCCAGCCGGATGTTTTCCATCGCCGACACCAGCCGGGATTTCACGACCTGATAAGGGATTTCGGTAATGACGATCTGCTGCTTGCCGCCGCGCAGCGTTTCGATCTCCGTTTTCGAACGCAGGTAAATCCGGCCTTTCCCGGTCTCGTAGGCCTCGCGGATCCCCTCTTCGCCCATGATGATTCCGCCTGTCGGAAAATCCGGACCCTTGACGAACAAGCGGATTTCCTCCAGCGTCAGCCCCGGCTTCTCCATCAGAGCGATGCAGGCGTCGATCACCTCGCGCAGGTTATGCGGCGGAATTTCCGTGGCAAACCCGGCCGAAATGCCGCTGACCCCGTTGACCAGCAGGTTCGGAAACCGCGACGGCAGCACTACCGGCTCCTTCGCCGTGTTGTCGAAGTTGTCCTTGAACGGTACCGTGCGTTTTTCGATATCGCGCAGCATTTCCATGGCGATCGGCGACAATCTCGCCTCGGTGTAACGCATGGCCGCCGCCGGATCATCGTCCTGGGAGCCCCAGTTGCCGTGGCCGTCGATCAGGACATGGCCCATCTTCCACGGCTGCGCCATCCGCACCATGCCCTCGTAAATCGAAGAGTCCCCGTGCGGATGGTAGTTCCCCATCACGTCCCCGACCGTTTTGGCCGATTTGCGGTACGGCTTATCCGGCGTATTGCCGGCATCGTACATCGCGTACAAAATCCGCCGCTGCACCGGCTTCAGTCCGTCGCGCACATCGGGGATCGCGCGGTCCTGAATAATGTATTTGGAATACCGGCCGAAGCGGTCGCCCACAACCTCTTCCAGAAACGCCGGCAAAAAATTTTCCAGCATGCTCACATCAATTCACCTTCTATTCCTCAAACTCCGTGAAATCCACGTTTTCCACGATCCAGCGCTTGCGCGGATCAACCTTGTCCCCCATCAGCGTAGACACGCGTCGTTCCGCTTTGGCGGCGTCTTCGATCTGCACCTGCAGCATAGTCCGCGTTTCCGGATTCATCGTCGTTTCCCACAGCTGCTCGGGATTCATTTCCCCAAGGCCTTTGTAGCGCTGCAGCTCGAAATTTTTGCCGAACTCCTTCAAGTAATTTTGCAGCTGTTCGTCGCTCCAGGCATACCGCATCGTCTCCAGCTTGCCGGAACGGCGGGTGATTTTGTACAGCGGCGGCTGGGCGATATACACCCGGCCCGCATCGATCAACGGCTTCATGTACCGGTAAAAGAACGTCAGCAGCAGCACCTGAATATGCGCTCCGTCCGTATCGGCATCGGTCATGATGATGATCTTGGAATAATTGCTGTCTTCCACGGCAAATTCCGTCCCGATCCCCGCGCCGATCGCGCCTATGATCGCCCGGTATTCGTCGTTTTTCAGGATGTCCGCCAGCTTCGCTTTTTCCGGATTCATCGGCTTGCCCTTAAGCGGCAAAATCGCCTGAATCTTGGAATCGCGGCCCTGCTTCGCCGATCCGCCGGCGGAATCCCCTTCGACGATAAACAGCTCGGTGCGCGAAAAATCCTTCGACTGCGCCGGCGTCAGCTTGCCGCCGAGGTTCGAGCTCTCGCTTTTTTTCTTGCCCGAGCGCATTTCGTCGCGCGCCTTCCGCGCCGCTTCCCGCGCCTTCGAAGCCTGGACCGCTTTTTTGATCAGCGTCTGGGCGACCTGCGGATTCTCCTCCAGGAACAGCGCCATTTTCTCGCTGACCACCGCGTCGACCGCGCTGCGCGCCGAAGCGCTGCCGAGTTGGTCCTTCGTCTGGCCGACAAACTCGACCTCGGACATCTTTACGCTGATGACGGCCATCATGCCTTCACGCAAATCGTTGCCCTCGAGGTTTTTGTCCTTCTCCTTGAGCATGCCGTTTTTCCGCGCATACTCGTTCATCACGCGGGTATAGGCCGTTTTGAAGCCCGTTTCGTGCGTCCCCCCGCCACGTGTCGGAATCGAGTTTACGAAAGAGGCCAACGTTTCGGTGTAGCCCGAATTATATTGGAGGGCGACCTCCACCTCGATGTCGTCCCGCTCGGCGTAAAAATGCACGACGTCGTGCAGCACGTCTTTGCCGTCGTTCAGAAACTGCACGAACTGGCTCGCACCGCCTTCATAAAAAAACTCGTCGAAACGGTCGGACCGCTCATCTTTTATAGTTACCTTCAGGCCCGAGTTCAGAAAAGCGATCTCCTGTAAACGTTCCGCGAGCGTATCGTAATTGAGGCCGATCCCGGCGGTGAATACGCGAATATCCGGCTTGAACGTCACCTTCGTCCCGGTTTTGTTCGTATTGCCGATGACCTCAAGACCGGTAACCGGTTCGCCGACATGTTCAACGCCCTTATCGTCGACCCAATATTCAAACCGCATCCGGTGAATTTTGCCCTCCCGGTAAATATGAACTTCAAGCCACTCGGACAACGCGTTGGTGACCGATGCGCCAACCCCGTGCAAACCGCCGGATTTCTTATAACCCGCCCCGCCGAATTTGCCGCCGGCATGCAGAATCGTGTAAACGACCTGCGGTGTAGGAATGCCGGTTTTGTGCATCCCGGTCGGAATACCCCGTCCGTTGTCTACGACGGTCACCGAGCCGTCCTTATGCAGCGTAATGTCGATTTTGGAGCAAAACTTGGCCAGATGCTCGTCGACGGCATTATCCACTATCTCCCATACCAAATGATGAAGACCCGACGAGCTCGTACTGCCAATGTACATACCTGGCCGTTTGCGTACCGCGACAAGCCCTTCGAGCACTTGAATGTCGTCCGCGTCGTATCCCGAAGACGCCTTGGCAGAATCCGGTCCGGCAACGTCCTCGAACAAATCGATTTGTTCGGCCATTCATGCTCCCCCTTTAACTTCTTTATGTAATCTTCTTTGTAAAAATAGTGTTCCAACAGTCTTCAAATTAACGTTCAAAAAGTCAGGTTTTCAGCACCGGGAAGGTTGGATGAAGCCAGGGACTGAGGAGCGGAGCGTACGTTTTGGGTACGTGAGCACCGGAAGGCCCGGCTGAATTCAAGATTCAATGTCGATTCCGCTTCTTGACCTGCTTCGTGATCAAAAGATGACTTTTTGAACTACCTCTACTGCATTAAATGCAAACAGATGTTTTGTGGTCCTTGTCCATTTTAATTCAATATATCCTGTTTCGTAAAGACGAGGAATGAAACGACAAGCGATACAGCCCCCCAAACGGCAAGTACAATCAGTGAAAATCCCAGCGTCATCCCTTCGATCGGCGCCGGCGTTCCCGACAAATAATTCGTTAAGCCGAGGTTGACCATAAACAGATATTTGGCGCTCGTCCAGGCGGAAGCCATGTTGGTTAAAATGTTCCCGGCGATCAGCGCCGCCATCATGATGACGATGCTCGCCGAGGTGCTGCGGACCAGCACCGACACCATAAACGCTAGACACGCGACAACGATGCTGACGAACCAGATTAATCCGGTTTGCATGAGGATATATTGCCACTGCGGCACCGCGTGTACTCCCGAGATGTCCACCTCCGCGCCGTGGAGCTGAAACCCGGTAAATACGGGCATCGTAAGCCCGGTGTATCCGAAAAACATGCCGGAGATCAGATAGCAGATGACGCAGGTTGCTAAGATGATCAGCGACACGAACATCAGCAGGGTAATCAGTTTGCCGAGCAGGATTTTCCAGCGGCGGATCGGCCGGGTGAGCAGCATTTTAATCGTTCCGCTCGTTCGCTCCGAGGACACGATATCCGACCCGACGCCCATAATCAGCAGCGGAATGAACAGGGTTGCGGCGTTGTCCAGAAATTCCCGGGTAAACGTAACCCCGCCGGGTTCCTGCGGATTCACATCATGCTCCAAATAATATTTCATCTGCTGAATATAGATCTGCCGGTATTTTTTCCACTCCTCCGGCACCCGGTCGCTGCCCAGCGAGTTTTGGTTATCCGTAATCGCCTGCTGCACTTCCCGGCGCCAATCACTGCCGTATTTCTCCCGTTTCTCCATAGACTCGCGCATCTGCGCGTAAGCAAACATCGGCACCAAGACAATCAAAACGAGCAAAATGACGTAAAAACGCTTTTTACGGATCATCTTGATCGTTTCATTTTTCACCAAAGGAAAAATGTTATTCAAAGCTCTCACCTTCCGTCATTTGCAAAAACAGCTGCTCCAGCGTCGGATTGACCTTCTGCACGGCGCGGACCCGAACCCCTTCCTTCACCAGGCGTGACACCAGTTCATCAACCTGCTCCGGCTGCATCCGGGTGACCAGGGCCGACTTCCCGATCCCCGCGATGATGGTGTCGTCGAGCACGTCCCCGGCCTCCGCAAAAATGTCGATCCCGGCTGTGCGCAGCAACTCCGCTCCCCGCTCGCGCGGTTCAAGCTCCCAGACGACATAATTGGTGCTTTCCTGGATCAATTCTTCAACTTTGCCGACCGTCAGCACGCGGCCCCGGCTAATGATTGCCACCCGGTCGCACAGCAGCTGAATTTCGCTCAGCAAGTGGCTGGACACGAACACGGCCAGTCCCTCCGCCGCCAACCGCCGGATAAAATCGCGCATCTCTTTAATGCCTTTAGGGTCAAGCCCATTGGTCGGTTCATCCAAAATAAGCAGCTTCGGCCGCCCCAGCAAAGCCTGGGCGATCCCCAGCCGCTGCCGCATCCCCAGCGAATAGGTCTTCACCTTATCGTCGATCCGTCCGTCCAGGCCGACGATGTGAACCACCTCGTCAATCCGCCCTGCGTCAATGCCCGGCATCATCCGGGCAAATTGCTCCAGATTTTCCCGGCCTGTCAAATAGGAATACACCTCCGGATTCTCCACAATGGAGCCGACGTATCGCAGCGCAAGCTCAGGCTCCCGCTGCACGTCGTATCCGCAGATGGAAACCTTGCCTTCGGTCGGACGAATCAGGTCCACCAGCATGCGGATCGTCGTCGTTTTACCGGCGCCGTTGGGGCCGAGAAAGCCAAAAATCTCCCCTTCATGGACGTCGAACGTTACCTCATGAACAATCCATTTGCGGCGGATTTTTTTCTTCAGTCCCCGTACCGACAGGACCACTTGCCGCTCATCCAACGCCGCTTCCTGATGTAGTGCCATCGCAGTAGCCCCCTTTGTTGATGTCCTGTTTTGCTTTATTTTTGTCCAATGCTCTGCACGATCCGTTCGGCGATCGCCTGATATCCGTCCCCGTTCGGATGAAAATGGTCGCTCGACAAATACCGCGCCGAGTTATGCGTAAATAAATCATAGGTCGGTACAACCAGAGTTCCGTTATAGGGAGCCAACGCTTTTAGAGCCATCTCATTCCAGCGCATGACCGCGTCATCTCCGAGCTTGCGCATCTCCTTCAGATCGGAAAACGGGTTGTACAAGCTGACATAAACCAACGCGGCCTGCGGGTTGATTTCATGCAGCTTCCCTACCGCCTGCCGGAAGTACTCCGACGCTTTCGCGATTGAGGTATCCAGTTCCGCCGGCGTGGGCAGTTGTTCCCCCGAGGTCAGCTGCTCCGCCCCTTTAAACAGATCATTGCCGCCTATGGAGAGCAAGATGATTCCCGACTGTCCCAGCGCGTACCTTACGCCCTGATCGTCCAGCGACGCAAGCAGTTCCTCCGTCGTCATCCCATTGATCCCGAGATTGTTGATCAACATGGAGGAAGTCCCTTGCGCCTTGAGCAATTCCACCGTTCTGCGGGCAAAGCCATTCCCGGTATCGTCACCGGTGCCCTTCGCCAGCGAATCCCCGATGGCCGTCACATCCCAATTTCCGGCTGCGGCGGGCTGCTCCGTTTTTGGCGGCAAAGCGCTTTCGGCGCCGTTCAACAACGCCGGCTTGGCAATATCCATTACGGCAAAAAGGAAACCGGTTAGCAGCAGCAGCGTCGATATAGCGGAAAAAAGTCCGGCGACCCGCCAAATCCGAGAACTCGATCCCATCGTTATCCTTCCTCCCGTTTTCGTCATATTCCGTTATTAACCTATCCAACTTATGTAAATAACATAAAACTTCTTGTTGGAAGATGCAAATGCCGCAGGTATGGCCCTAACCGCAACCCCTTTTCTTATTTGGCTCCGCCCCCAAAAGCTAGATATAAAAAACTGCCGAGAAGTGTCTCGGCAGTTTCAGGCAGCGCCTAACGCACTGCCTTGAATTTTGCTTGCTTATTAGCTGGCTCGAATGACTTTCACATCGGCCGGAATCACTTTGGTTCCTTCATACAGCATAAACCGTCCGTTTTGCCATTCGATGCGCAGCAGCTCCCCGTTATCTGACTGGTACTGCCAGACATGCTGTTCTCCCCCCTGCATAAAAGGGGTTCTGCCGACGACCGCAACGTATCCGCCGTACTCCTCCTCAAGATGATACAGAGTGCCGTCCAGCTCCATTTGCCCCGGAACCTCCGACGGATCGTCGAGGCGTCCGTCAATCGGCTGATAGAGCTGGTATTGCAGCGTCTCGCGCTCCTCGATGAGCAAGTAGCTGATTCGGCTGCCGTCCTGCAGCGTCAAAACAACGGCATTGCGGCTGCGGTTGTTTACCCGTCCAGTTACTTCATACGAAACGAGCGAAACCTCGCAAATGTCTCCCGGAGCCAGCGACAGCATGCTTTTCTCCATAAGCGGCGGCTCCGGCTTGGCGAACAGATTTCCGATTCTCTTCCAAACGCTCATCTTCGGTCAAGCCTCACTTCTTGGGTTCGTCGTCGTTATTTCTTCTCCTCATATTGCTTCATCAAAGCGGCCAATTCAGCTTCAACCTCGCTATCCTTGTTCAGGCTGGCGAATTCCTCGTCAAGGGACTTGTCTTTCGAGGCCAGTTCATTGCTGGCTTCCGCCTGCGCTTCCATTTGCAGCATTTTTTCTTCCATCCGCTTCAGGCCGCTCGCCGCAGTGTCCGAATTGAAGCCGCCCATCGCCTTGTTGATTTCGTTCTGGGCTTTGGCTGCGTTGTAACGCGCTACAAGCGTCTCGCGTTTGTTTTTCATTTCCGTCAACTGTTTGCGCATTTCGTCCAGCTTGACGCGGAGGTTGTCGGCCGCCGCTTTGTTTTGCTCATAGCTGGCTTTGTATTCCGCAGCCTTCGCTTCGGCCGCTTTTTTCTCCTCCAGGGCGCGGCGGGCCAAATCGACGTTTTGCGCCTGCGCCGCCGTATGAGCCTGCTGGGTGCGTTTTTCGACGAGCGCCTGCTGCTCTTCATACAAACCTTTGAATTTCTTTTCAATGGCGATTTGCGCGGCTACGGCTTTTTCCGCGTCCTCCAGATCCTCCTGCATGTCCCGGATATATTGGTCCGTCAATTTGATCGGGTCCTCCGCTTTGTCGATCAGGGCGTTAATATTGGACATCGTCAAGTCGCGCAATCTTTTAAAAATGGACATTGTTTTTTTCCTCCCGATAAAAAATTCAGATTATGTTTATGTTTACGCTGTAGCTTTCGAGAGGTTTCAATTTTTAGATATTACTTCTCGAATTACTTCCCGATAAATTCTTGGACCCAGTATCCGTTAAAATAACCGACGCCGATCAGCTTATAGTTCGGATTCAGCATATTTGCTTTATGTCCTGGACTGTTCATCCAATCCTTTACGGCCTCCTTGGCCGATCGCTGCCCCCTGGCTATATTTTCGCCAGCATAAGTGAATGTGATATTGGACGCGTCCATCATGTCGAAGGGCGAGCCATATTTCGGCGAATAATGATCGAAGTAATTGTTTTTGAACATATCGATCGCTTTGGTTTTGGCCATTTTGGTCAGGTTGGTATGTACCACGAGCGGTTTCAGCCCCGCCGCGACTCGTTCTTTATTGACAAGCGCCACGACCTGCGACGCGTTTTCCGTTTGAATGCGGGCATAAACCGCTGCCAATGATTGGGTGTTGGACGCGGCCGCATGAGCCATGTCCACTCCCCCGTGAGCAGGTGCCAGCACCGCGGCCAGGAGGGAGATAAACAGCCCTGCCGTTACGATTTTTTTGCTCCGTTTGCCCATGACAAAAAAAACTCCTTCTCAGCCGAATGGGTTTATCGGCTTTTTTCTCTGTTCTTGTCACATTTTAACATATAGCCGGTCTTGATGCGCGTCCAAAACATGGAAAAACGCATAAGAAAAACCTCGCCGTTGGGGGTCCATTTATCGTGCTACCCCATTCCTCGGAGGCAAAGAGAAGGATGGGTATGGTGGTTATGGGGTTTCACGGTAGAACCTGACTCTAACGCCCCCCTTCCCTCTTTCCTCCCTTTCCACCTGCCAGAAAACAAGGGTAATTTAGGGGCTCAAAACCAAAATCAATGTTTCCAGGGTTGGTATCCTGGTGTCCCTACCTGTTGCCTTTGCACGATTATACCTTTCGTTCAGGGAGCAGGGGGGCTAGTGTAAGGGTAAAAGAAAAAAAGAGATAAGGAAAAAAATGAAACGGGTCAGGTGAGATTTTCGGCTTGAGTCAAGAACGTATGTTTGGTATAATGAGGATGAACCAAACAAACGTTCGTAATTTCTTGATTCGGGGGCGAGAGAACATGGATGTCAATGCGGGAACGGAACTTCAACCATTCACCAGCCGTTATAACAGCGAGCAGGCCTGTATGGAAGCGCTGATCGCGATGAAGTGGCCAAACGGCTTCGTTTGCCCGCGCTGCGCTCACACCCGGTGCAGTCGTTTGACCTCTCGGCATATCCTCTTGTTCGAGTGTGGAAAGTGCAAGCATCAAACGTCGGCTTTGGTCGGTACGATTTTTGAAGGAACGCATCTGCCCCTGTTGAAGTGGTTCGAGGCCCTGGATTTGTTCCTGCTTGAGGGCGGCATCTCGGCGATGCGGCTGAGCCAAGTGATCCGGGTCACCTACAAAACCGCCTGGTTAATGCTTCACAAAATACGCCATGCCGTCGGGGAATTCGATGCCCAAGAGCTGCTCTGCGGAGACGTGAAGGTGAACAGTGATCTGTATGGGCGTAACCCGTCCCGGTGTCAGTTTTCGCATCCGTATGCCTCGGTGGTCGTAGCGGGATGTACGGTGACGGAGTCGGGCGAGCCGGAGCAGGTCAAAATCCGCCTGGTGCCGCATAAGCGGGGAAGCGAAAACAGAGCAAACCGTCACGAACTCGCCGCGTTCATCAATGGGCATGTGGATGTCCGTACATCGGTGGTGCAGTCGTTTCCTCTAGCATTTCGGCTGTATGCGCCCTTGCGGAAAGTGGTGAGAGAGGCGTGGGAATCGCTGAAGAGTACGTATGGAGCCTTGGGACTGAAGCATCTGCAGGCGTATCTGAACGAGTACACTGGACGCCGCCAGCTGCACCTGCCCGGAGCGGAAGAAACGATGCGGCAGAAGTTGCTGCGCATGTGTGTGGCGATTCCGGCGATCCCTTACCGCCGGCTGATCGCACGCCAACCGAATCAGCCCCTTGCGGCTGCAGCCTAATCGTGGCGCTGGAACGGTGGGGGGAGTTTGATGCGGATCAATTGCTTGATGAGGATCAACTTGCTTGGTGTGGGTTAGCATGGACGGTGCGGGCGTTGCTGCAGATGGAAAGGTTCAGGCTATGGCAAAAATCACGGTCTTTTCGTTTCCCTCACGTCTTGTCCTTGATCTCCCGTCCGGTCTGCTTCACTTCTTCTAAACCTGCTTCCTTCTCCTAAGATCGTCTTAAGAACATCTCATTATCTCGAACCTCTCTGCTCCTCCACCAAATATTTCCTTCTCCCGAGCCTGTATGTTTCTCTGCTACCTGATCAAACGGGATAATCGTGCAAAGCGTCCGGACAGCGAATGTTAATCTGTCGCCCAACCCCAAGGACGCCGACGGCGTCCTCAGAGCGTTGAACTATTCAACCGTTACTTCCTGCTTGCGTACTTGCGCATATCGAACGCTACGGCGGCGACGATAATCGCGCCTTTGATAATTTGCTGCCAGTAAGGGCCAACGCCAACGAAGGTCAAGCCATAGTTGATGACGGTGAAAATAAGCACCCCGGCCATGATGCCCGGCACGGTACCGATCCCGCCGGTGGTGGAAACGCCGCCGACAACGCAGGCCGCGATCGCGTCAAGCTCGTACATGTTCCCGTAGTTGTTGGTCGCGCCGCCGGTTCTCGCCGCTTCCAGCACCCCGGCAAGGCCGTACAGCGCGCCGGCGATCGAGTAGATCAGGATCAGGTTTCTGGCTACGTTGATCCCGGAAACCTTGGCCGCCTGCTCATTGCCGCCGATGGCATACATGTTTTTGCCGAGCCGCGTTTTATTGAACAGGACCCACACGATAAAGCAGACCGCGATCGCGATCAGGACGATATAAGGAATCGAGAAATCCCCGCTGCCGATGCTTCCCGAACCTAAAAGCGTTGTAAAGTCTTCCCGCAAACCGCCGATCGGCTGCGATTGGTTCGGCTCCGTATCGAAATACAGCGAGTTGATCCCGTAAATCGCAACCATGGTGCCGAGCGTGGCGATAAATGGCGGAACCTTGAATTTCGAGACGATGATGCCGTTAATAAGGCCAAAAAATAAACCTACCGCAATCGCGATCAAAACCGGAACGAACAGCGGAAGCTCCGGCAAATTCGGGAAAAACCGCCGGGGATAGTCTTGAATCTGCAGCATGGAAGCCGACACGACCGCCGTCAAACCGACCATCCGGCCGGCGGACAGGTCCGTCCCCCCGGTAATGAGAATAAAAGCGACGCCAAGCGCGATGATCACCCGGGTCGAGGACTGAATCAAAATGTCGCGCAGCGTGTTTAATCCGATAAAGCTGGGGTCATACACGGCAATGCCGATCAGCAGCACCGCCAAAACGATATATATCGCGTTTTCGGTCACAAAACCTTGAATTTTTTTCGTATTCATGATTTTCTCCTCCTTCTTTAAGCCTTAATGCTGGGCAGCCAAACGCATAACTTCTTGCTCCGTGGCCTTGTCTCCATCCAAAATCCCGGTGAGGCGGCCTTCGGACATAACCATGACACGGTCGGACATCCCCAGCAGTTCGGGCATCTCGGATGAAATCATGATGATGCTTTTGCCTTGCTGCGCCAAATCCGCAATAATGGTATAAATTTCGTATTTCGCCCCGACATCGATGCCCCGCGTCGGTTCGTCCAGCAGCAAGATATCCGGTTCGGTGAGCAGCCATCTGGCCAGCAGCACCTTCTGCTGATTCCCCCCGGAGAGATTCATGATGAGCGTTTTGGGCGACGGCGTTTTGGTCCGCAGCTTTTCGACCATTTGGTTGACCTCGCTTTTCTTCCTCCGTTCGTCCAGCAGGCCATAAGGCTTCACGTAACGTCTGAGGTTGGCGATCGCCCCGTTTTCGTGAACGGACAGCACCGGGAAGATCCCCGTCGTGCGGCGTTCCTCGGTCAATAGGGCCAAACCGTGCTTTTTGGCTTCACCCGCACTGCGGATTTTCACCTGCTTCCCGTTAATCGAAATCGTGCCCGATTTGACCTCGCGAAGCCCAAACAACGCTTCGATCAGCTCGGTCCGCTGCGCCCCGACCAATCCGCCGACGCCGAGGATTTCCCCTTTGCGCAGTTCGAACGACACGTCCTTGAACGACCTTGGATCGATCGACGTCAAATTTTCCACTTTCATAACGACGCCATTCGGTACGTTGTGCCGATCCGGGAACCGCTGCGTTAAATCGCGGCCGACCATCTTGGAGATGATCAGATCAGTGGTCATTTCCGCCGCCAGCCAGGTGCCGATCTTTTTCCCGTCGCGCATAATCGTCACATCATCGGAGATTCGCAAAATTTCTTCCATTTTATGTGAAATGTAAATGATGGAAACACCGCGACTCTTCAGGTCGTTAATGATGCGGAACAGATGCTCCACCTCGACGCTGGTCAAAGATGACGTCGGTTCGTCCATCACGATAATTTGCGAATTGAACGATACGGCCTTGGCAATCTCGATCGATTGCACTTTGGAAACGGACAGCTTGCCGACGATCGTATCGGGTTGCAAATCGATATCGAGTTGCTTAAACAGTTTTTCCGTGTCCTTGTACATCTTCTTGTGATCAATGAATTGCAAAGGCCCCCATCCGATGCGCGGAAAACGGCCGAGCCATATATTTTCCATCACATTGCGAAAAGGCACCGGATGCAGCTCCTGGTGAATCATCGACACGCCAAGCTTTAACGCATCGCTGGAATTGTGGATTTCCGCTTTTTGCCCGCCTATAAAAATCTCTCCGCCGTCCGGCTTGTAAATGCCGAACAGGCATTTCATGAGCGTCGATTTGCCCGCCCCGTTTTCGCCCATCAGCGCGTGCACGGTGCCGGGTCTAACCTGCAGAGTTACGCCGTCCAGCGCTTTAACGCCGGGAAATTCCTTGGAGATGCCCTTCATCTCCAGCAAAAATTTCGGTTCAGACATCCTTTGTCGCCCCTTTCTATGGTCTGTAAACTTAGAGGCCAGCTTCGTTTCCTCCGGTATCCTATCCCTGTAAGAAGAACCGGGAGGCTCGCACCGTTTGGCGCTAAAGCCTCCCATGAACCTTATGAGTATGAGAAGCGCTGCCAGTCAGGCCGCCGAAAGCTTACTTGAAGTCGGCCGCGTTTTCCTTCGTTACTTTTTGGTATGGAATCCAGACGTATTGATTGTCGGTGATTTCAAAGCCGACGGAGTCCTTGTTCACTTCCTCGCCTTTGGCCAGCAGGGAGGCAAGTGTTACAGCGGCTTTACCTTGGTTTTCGGCATCGTTGAGCACCGTTCCCAGCATCGTGCCTTGCTCAAGCGCCTGAATGGCGGGAGCCGTAGCGTCTACGCCGACAACCGGCATGTACTTGTCGCCCGTAAAGTAACCGGCGGCTTTCAAAGCTTCGATCGCGCCCAGCGCCATGTCGTCGTTGTTGGCCAGCACGGCTTCGATTTTGTCGCCGTTTGCGGCAAGGAATGCGGCCATTTTTTCCTGGCCTTTTACACGGTCCCACATCGCCGTATCTTCGGCGACTTTTTCCACTTTGATGCCGGCATCTTCAATCGCCTGTACGGAATATTGCGTGCGGAGCTCGGCGTCCTGGTGTCCCGGCTCGCCTTTCAGCATGACGTACTGCAGCACGCCGTCGCCGTTTTTGTCGGCTTCAGGATGCGATTTCCAGTAGTCGACAATGATTTGGCCGGACAGGGTGCCGGATTCTTCGGCTTTCGCGCCGACATAATAAACTTTGTCCCATTTCTTCATATCTTCCGGCAGCGGCTCGCGGTTCAGGAACACCACCGGCGTATCCTTCGCTTTCGCCTTGTCGATAATGACGCCTGCCGCCGTCCGGTCCACCGGGTTGACGATCAGCGCGTTTGTCTTTTTCGTAAGGAACAAATCGATCTTGTCGTTTTGCGTCGGCTGCGAGTTTTGGCTGTCTACGATATCTACCTTGGCGATGCCGTCCGCGTTTTTCTCGATCGCGTTGCGGACGCCGGTCATAAACGTGTCGTCAAATTTGTAAATCGCCACGCCGACGCTTGGCGTAGAGCTTCCCCCTCCGTTGCTGCCGCCGCTTGGCGAACTCCCGCCGTTGGAGCAGCCCGCCATCGTTGCCCCCAGCATGGCCGCAGCCAACATTACCGTAGTCATCTTTTTCATTCGTATTTGACCTCCTGAATCATTTTGGATTTCTGTGAGTTCTCTCTTGGATACGTTTTCATTATGCATTGTTTAGTGCCGAATTCGAATCTAAAATCCTGAGATGTTCTATAAAAATTCTAATGAGGTTGATGAGGAAAACGAACGCAAACCCATACGTTGGATACACGGGAGGGATCTATCATGAGCAGAAGCAACGAGCACTTCAGCTCTTTCTAATCTGTGGACGCTGCTCTAATGGACTCCAGCGACCTTATCCGCCCATTTCCCGTGTATTTCCCAGCCTAACGGACTCAAATGACTCTATTTCACTCTAAACCCTTTAATCCGGACCGATTCGAGCGAAATAAGGTCATATGGGTCCGTTACATTTTGCAAACCGTCGTTTTTCCGCAGATAACGGCTCTGGAGTCCCTTAACCTCCCGATTCCTCTTTCCCCCTCTCTCTACCTGCGCACGGTCTTGGTCCACTGTTGAATGAATAGTTGCAAAATGTACAGTTACTTATCCGAAATGCTGCCACATCGCTTGATTAAGTGTAAAACCTGCAGTTACTCCGCTATCTTTCGGAGGAATGAGGCCAAAAACGAGGAAATAAAGTTAGTTGTATGATTTGCAATTAATGATCAGAGTAGGGCCGGTCAAGCATCTAAAAAACAGCAAGCCGCTCGGAAGGTTCCGAACGGCTTGCTGCCGGTTGTTTCTGTTACTAATTAACGCATCCCTTCAGCTACATATCTTCCCCGCTCCGGGACTGCGAGCTCTTCAAAACGCTCGGCTAGACGCCTCAGCCCGGCACGCAAGGCTTCCCCGCCAAGCGGCTGCCCATGCCCGGTCACCGCTGTCTCCGGCGAAAGTGCCGCCAAGCGCTCGACCGAACGCCCCGCCGCCGGCCAGTCCGGCGTAAAATACATCGGCGGTCCGTGCACTTCCAACGTTTGCGCGGCTACGGCCAACGCCGATTCTTGCTTGACGGTGATGAAGGCGTCGCCGGCGATCAGAAAGCGGTCATGCTCGCGGAACAACGAGATATGCCCCGGACTATGCCCGGGCGTATAAATCCACTTCCATGCCGGCATCCCGGGCACCTGGCCATCATCCGGCAAAGCGCGAACCCGCCCGCCCAAATCGATCGCCCGGTTGGGATAGAGCGGCGCCACGCCCGCCATAAGGCCGCCGCCAACGGTAGGATCGCCCTCCGGGTAATCTTTTTTCCCCGTTAAATAAGGCAACTCCGCTGGGTGGGCAAATACCGGGACATCCCATTTTTCCGCGAGCTCTTTCACGCCCCCGACATGGTCAAAATGGCCGTGCGTCAAAACGATGCACACCGGCGGCCGTTGAAAAACGGACTCGGCTTCCTCCACTAGCGCTTCCGTCAAAGGCCCGATCCCGGTATCCACCAGCACCCAATCCCCTTGCTTCACATCCCCGACAAAACAGACGTTAACGATGAGCATGCGGACGCTCCACACATCTTCGGCCGCCCGTACTGTGTCCACCAATCCCGTGGTCAGCAAACTTCTTTCCATCACAGATTTCCTCCCAGGGCTAAAGTTACGCAGGTAAAGCGCAGTTACCCAGTAATATGCCCCGCGTTCGCCGATTCCCCTCATTATATAGAACAAGGAGCTTCACTTGACGAAAGGAAACAGCAGCTTTTGATTTTCCGGCCACAGCATGTTGCCAAGATCAATCAGCTTGGTGTCGGTCGGCATTTTGTCTTCCAGTTTCTCGCCATGCGCCGCCTTCACCGCGGCAGCCACGGCCAAATACCCGTTGTTAAACGGATTTTGCACGACCATCGCCTGCACTTTCTCCTCCTGCAGCAGCTCCAGCATTTCCGGCGGATTGTCAAAAGCGATCATTTTCAAATGATCGTTTCCCGATTCATCCACCGCTTTGCCCGCCCCGATCGAGGACTCCGCGCTTAGCGAGACGATGCCGTCCAGGCCGGGGAACCGTTTCAGCATATCCACCGTCAAGTTGTACGCCAGCGTTTCATCCGAGCCGCAATACAGGGTATCGACGACCTTGACCCCGGGAAACCGGGCGACATAGTCGAGAAAGCCTTCCTCCCGCTGACCTGCGTTGCGAGCCCCTTTCACGAAATTGATGATACCGATTTCGCTATCCGGACCGGTCAGCTCCACCAGACGTTCCGCCGCCTTCTGCCCTGCCTCGTAATTGTTGGTCCCAACGTACGTTTTCACTTTCGTGGAAGCCACCTCCGAATCGATGGAGATGACCGGAATATTGGCGTAGGATGTCCGGTCAGTTACTTGCCCCAGCGCTTCATAGTCAGTCGCCGCCAGAACGATCGCGTCCGGTTTGCGCTGGATCGATTCCTCCATCAGCCGAATCTGGCCCTCCACATCGTTTTCGTTATCCGGTGCGAGAAAATTCAGCTGGACATTGTACTCTTTCGCGGCAACCTCCGCCCCCAATTTTGTCGTCTTCCAATAATCGCCGCGATCCATTTTGACGATCATATCGACAACGACTGGTCGCTCATAATCCGGGGGCAAATTCCCGGACCCGGGAGTGCATGAAGACAACAAAACGGCCAGCACCACCGGCAGCATTCCCGATACCGCTTTTGCCATACGTCTGCTCATGGTTCCACCCCGTCCTTTTGCGTATTATCCAGGTGGACCGCCGGAATCGTAATCGTTACCAATGTCCCTTCCTCCGGTTCACTGTCAAACTTTAATCCGTACCCCGGGCCGTAATACAGCGCGATCCGCTCCTGCACATTGCGCACGCCGACGCCTGAACCGGATTCGCTGCGCACCGCGCCTTTCATCAGCTTCACCACCGTCTCCGGCGGCATGCCGATGCCGTTGTCGCGGATGCGGAATACCAAATGCTCTCCCTCCAAACGGGCCTCCACACCGATAAAACCCGCGTCCGCCGATTTCTCGATGCCATGATGGATTGCATTTTCCACCAGGGGCTGCAGGATCAGCTTCAACGTCCGGCATTCGAGCGCCGCTTCATCGGCCACGATCTCGTACCGAAACTTGTTCTTGAAACGGATCGTCTGGATGATCAGGTAGTGCCGCACATGCTCCAGCTCTTCCTGGACGGAAATGATATGGCTGCCTTGGCTTAAACTGATGCGAAAAAACCGCGACAGCGACGTGATCGTCGTCACGACTTCCTCGTTCCGTCCCAGCTCCGCCAGGCGTGTTGCCGAATTCAATGTATTATAGAGGAAATGCGGATTGATTTGCGACTGCAAAACATCGAGCTCGCTTTTCCGCTTCGCTTCCTGCTCCTGAATGATCTGGTCCATCAGCTCGCGGATCCGCCGCAGCATCAGGTTGAAGCGTTTGGACAGTTGCTCCACCTCATAAGCGCCGCTCACGTACACATTGGTGCCGAAATCGCCGCCTTCGACCATCTGCACCGATCTTTCCAGCCTGCGGATCGGCTGTGAAATGCGTGCGGACACGTAGATGTTGATAGCGAGGATAATGACGATCACCACGGGCAGGAACCAGGACAAAAAGCCGCCGAGCTCCCGCTTCGTCGTCAAAAACTCGTCCGCGTAAGCCACACCGACGATTTTCCAGTTGGCCGGCTTGACCGTCTGAATCGTAATGATGCGCTGCTCCCCGTCGGATTCGTCGAAATACCGGCCGTAAGCGTAGTTAAGCACCGGCTCGATATTTTCGTATTTCAATCCGGCATATATGAGCTGCTGCTGGGGGTGGTATACGATATTTCCGACCGCGTCGATGATGTAAGCGTAACCCTTTTTGCCGAGGCTGACGCGCTGGCTGAGCTGATCGATCGTGCGGAAGTTGATGTCGATGACCAGCAAGCCCTGTTTCAGTGAATCCCGGTCCCAATATTGGACCGTTTTGCTCATCGACACGACCCAGCGGTACTCCCATTTGAATAAATTTTGAATATGGGGCGGTGTAAACTGCAGCTTGCCCGGGTGCTCCATCGCGGATTCGAACCATAGCTGCTCCTGAAGCCGCGTATTTTGCCGCATCGGGATCGCCGGCACATTGCGCACCAGCTCGCCTTCTTCGGTAAACAGCGCGATCGAAACCAGATCCTCCCGCGTATTCAGCACCGTACCAAGCTCTTCCCCAAGCCCTTCGTCCGAGGCGGCTTCAGGCGTTGAAGCGATTTTGCGCTCCGTAAGTTCGAACACGTCCTTCATGCCGCTCACGTAGAGCTCCAAATTGGAGTTCACCTGTTCAACGATTTCCCCTAAGCTAAGATACACGTTCTCCTCGGCGGCGCGGGTAAAGCGGTTGTACAGCATCGTGCTGACCAGCAGTACCGTAAGCACCGTAACGGTGATGGAGGATAAGGAAATGAGCACCTGAATATTCCGGATATGAAAGCCGCCAAGCAGCTGTTTAGCCGATTTCCACAGCCTCATGGATTTCTTGCCCCGCCGCGGTATTCTTTCGGGGAGATGCCGAATTTTTTGCGGAAACAAAAGCTGAAATAGTTCGGATCGGAGAATCCGACCCGCTCGGCGATTTCAAACGCCTTCAAATCGGTGGCAGCGAGCAAATGCTGGGCGGCTTCCATCCGCGCCCCCATCAAATAGCTTACAAAGGTCGTTTTCGTTTCTTTTTTGAAAATATTGCTGAAATAACCGGCGCTGATATGCAAATGCCGGCATACTTTGGCAATCGAGAGATCGTGGTCCCCGTAATTTTCCAATATGTATTCCTTCGCCTCCTCCACCAGTTTGTTGTAGCTGGACTGGCGGTCCGAAGCAATCGAATGCTTCAGCTTCATACAGATGTCCAAAAGCCAGGATTTCGCCTCATCCGCATGGGCAAATTTGGCAAACTGACCAAGAAAACCTGGCCCCTCGCCAAACAACTTGTCCAGATCCGCGCGGCTGTCCTTGGCCACTTTGATGACCGAAGTCAACATTTCCAGCAGGTAAACCTGGAAGTCCTGGTAGGATACTTGGTTGTCGGCCAATACGCCAAACATGTCCTCGAGAAGCTGCTTTAGCTCCTGGTCGCTTCCAACTTTCAGGCAGCGGACCAGTTCCTTCTCTTTCAGTTCATCAACCGCCAGCGGAACGTACTCCCGGGACTCCACGTCCTCGATCCAGATCACCTTGTTTCCGCCGAGGATCACCCGGTAATCAAGCGCTTTCAGCGCTTCTTCATAGGAGGATACGGCATCGTTCAGACGGGGGGCCGCCCGGCCAGCTCCAATCGTGACCGTCAACTTCAGAAAACGCTCCACGCTGAAGCGGATTTCCTCCAGCAGTTGCAGCGTCCGGCCGGCAAGCTCCTCGCTGCCTTCATGGCGCCGGACGCTCAGCAAAACCACCTCGTCATGATGAATAAACGCTTTATAAGCCGGATACCGCTTGACGATTTCATCGGCGATATTATAGACAGCAAACAGCTGCAGTTGGGTGTCGTTCGTGTCCTGCAAAGATAGCCAACCGCTTGCCTTGCGGTAGTCGGCCTCGCCGCTGCCGGTACTCACGGCTTCCTTGCGGCCGGTTGCGGCATCGATGCGAAGAATCGACACCATGTATTCGCTGCCGCTTAAATCAAGCCCGTAATGCTGGCTTTTTTCCTGGATCTCCGTTTCCTTCAGCCGCCTGGATACGAGCGAAGATAGGAACAGGCTTTGGAGCACGGGGAGGTTTTTGCGGTAATGCTCGGTCAACAGCTGCACATTTTCCTTTTCGTCAAGCTCCGCGTCGATCTGCTTCTTAACCTTGCGCAAAATGTCCGCCAGTTCCGCAGCCGAAAACGGTTTCAAAATATACTCGTCGATGCCGAGCCGGATCGCTTTTTGCGCATACTCAAATTCCTCGTAACCGGTCAGGATTATGATCTTCGTCGCCGGATAATGGCCGCGAATCCACTCGGCCAACTGCAGGCCGTTCATAAACGGCATTTGAATATCGGTAACGACCACGTCGGGCACATGCTTCTCCACCATTTCCGCGGCTTCCTTACCGTTTTCGGCCGTGTCCGCCACCGTAAAACCGACGCTTTCCCAGTCGATCAGCTGCAGCAGCCCTTCCCGCACATCTTCTTCGTCATCGGCCAAAATCAACTTATACATCGCTGGACCATCCTCTTTCTTCCTCTTTATCCCTGGATTCCCCCCGATTTTATCGTATCGCCTGCGAAATGTAAATGACCGCTCAGGTAAGGCGCGGAAGGATGCAAGCAAGACCTTAGTCCAGTTTTATTTCCGCCTCCGGTCTGTTTTTGTATTCCCGCAAACGAAGTACCATGATAATATCAAATGGAACTGTAATCAATTCAAATGGTGGTTAAACAATGTCAAATCAAATGCAAATCTACATCCTATTAAGCAATCCGAAAACCTGGGTCGCCAAAATGATCGGCCTCTACACCAGAGCCCCGTTCAATCATGCATCGATCGCTTTTGACCCTGAACTCCGCGAAGTATACAGCTTCGGGCGAAAGCACCCGCTGATTCCGATGTACGGCGGATTCGTCAAGGAAGACATTCACGGCGGCGTGTTCGAAAAAGCAACCTGCGCCTTATACAGCTGCAAAGTCAGCCAAGAAACCTATCTGCACATGCGAAACTACGTGAAAAAATTCGAAGAGAACGGCGAACAGTATAACTATAATTTTCTTGGCCTTCTGGGCGTCATCCTCAATATGGAGCTGGGCGGGGAAAAATCCTATTTTTGCTCCCAGTTCGTCAGCGCCGTGTTTCAGGAAGCCGGCGTCAAGCTGCTCGACAAATCCGCCGGGTTAACAACCCCCTCCGATCTGTCGACCTGCTCTTTTCTGAAGCTGGTATTCCGCGGAAAGCTGGAAACGTACCGCGAGCTTAACTGCTATTCCCGCAGAACCGCGGCTTCGATAGAGCAGCATCATTTGTATGCCGCGAATTAATGCTGGCAAGCGAGCACATAAGGGGAAAAAAATGCCGTTATTTCGGCCATATCCCCCATTTCGAGTGAAATAGAGGAAAACGATGTCGCTATTCTCTCGAATCACAGGAGGATGACCGCTTTTGGCATCATTCATCGGAAAATAAGGACATAAAATTCCGCTAATGGGATGAACATGCTTCATTCCGGAAAATAAGACCACAAAGTTCCGCTATTTATATGGGGTTTTCAGACCAGTCAAACGAAAAGGACTGCCTTCCTCTCCGGCAGCCGGCCACCGGCTGCGCATGCATTGGGGAAACGCAGTCCTTGTTGTTTTTACGCACTTGCCGTCCGCAGACATTACGGCGATACGACCGGCTCGCTTTCCTTATCGGGAAGGGCCGGGGAACGCTTGCTTCCCGAAGCCCAGCTGTGTAGAATCATGCCGGCGACAACCAGCAGCATTCCGAGCAAAGACGGCAAGGCGGGAAGCGGAACGGGCAGCAGCAAAAGCTCGCCCACGGTCGCAAACACCACTTCCCCCGATTGCGTAGCCTCCACGGCGGCGAGCTTCCGCGCCGAACCTCTCGCCATATCCGTCGCCGCGAAAAACAGCACGGTAGCGATGACCCCCGAGCAAACGGCGACAAGCAGCGCCTGGCCGGCCTGGCTTGAACTCGGGGGACCGTCCTGCCAGAAGGCGGCAGCGGAGAGCAGCAGCCACAGCGGCAAGGTGGCCAGCGCCATGCCCAGCACGCGCTGATACGCGTCCAGCCGCCCGCCGCAGACGGCCATCATCTTGCGGTTGCCCAGCGGATACGCAAACGCTGCGACTACAACCGGCACGGCGCCGAGCAGCAGCTCGCGCGCCGAAATCGCTTGCGCCTGGCTAAACTGCATCATCAAAACGCCAACCAGGATGATCAGCGAGATGCCAAGCCCCCGCCAATGGACCTTTCCCCTCCTGCGGACAGGTCCTGCCGGCGTGTCGACCATCACGGAGAAAGCCGGGGCCACAAGCAAACCCGCCACAATCGTAATTTGCCAGGTTCCCGCAATCAGCCAGCCCGGTTCGTACTCCGCCGCAAAGCACACGGGAACGTACATGATGCCGAAGCCGACGAAACTCCAGCCAAGCCAGGTCCACGGCCGTTTCCTCATTTCCGCGAACAACGGGGCAAGCCTCCCGCGAACGCCTACAATCACCAGTAAAAACGGAATCATAAACAAAAAGCGCAGCGAGGCGGTATACATCCAGTTCCCGCCCGACCATTTCATCGTCTGGTTCAGCACAAATGTCGACGAGAAAAACAGGGAGGCTAAAATACCATACAGAATCGGTCGCATCTTTAGGCCAGGTAAGCCTCCTTAACCTGCTCGTTGGACAGCAGCCGGCCGGCTTCATCCTCCAGCAAAATTTCCCCGGTCTGCATCACGTAGCCGCGATGGGCAATCTGCAGCGCCTGAAAGGCGTTTTGCTCCACCAGCAGCACGGTCATGCCTTCCCGGTTCAACTCCTGAATGATTTCGAAAATCTGCTCCACAATGATCGGGGCCAGCCCCATCGACGGCTCATCGAGCAGCAGGATTTTCGGCTCCATCATCAGCGCCCTGCCGATGGCCAGCATTTGCTGTTCCCCGCCGCTCATCGTTCCGCCCATTTGCCCCAGCCGCTCCTTCAGCCGCGGAAAATAGGCAAACACCCGCTCCATCCGCTGTTTGACCGCCTTTTTGTCGCGAGTGGAGAACGCCCCCAGCTCCAGATTTTCCTTCACCGTCAGACGCGGGAAAATACGCCGCCCCTCCGGCACATGCGCAATCCCTTTCAGCGCCGCCCGATGCGGCGGCAGAGAAGACATCTCGCTCCCGGTAAAGCGGATTTCGCCGGAGGTGTTCACCTGTCCGCATATCGCTTTCAGCGTCGTTGATTTGCCGGCGCCGTTCGAGCCGATCAGCGAGACGATTTCCCCTTCCTCCACCTTGAGGGTGATCCCCTTCAACGCTTCGATGGCGCCGTAATATGCGCGGACTTCGCGCAGCTCCAAGAGACTCATAAAATCACCTCAAGCTTGCGTGCTTCCGGAGTAACCGCGCTTTTTCCCAAATACGCTTCAATCACTTTCGGATGGCTGCGGATCGTCTCAGGGCCGCCTTCGGCAATCTTCATCCCGTAATCCAGCACCAGAATATGCTCGGACAACTCCATCACCAGCTTCATATCGTGTTCGATCAAAATAATCGTCATCCCGGTATTCTCCTGGATCTGCCGGATGAGTCCGATCAGCTCCGCCGTTTCCCGCGGGTTCATGCCCGCCGCCGGTTCGTCCAGCAGCAGCACCTTCGGCTCCGCCGCCAGCGCCCGGGCGATCTCCAGCCGTCTTTGCGCGCCATAGGGCAAGCTTCCCGCCTGCTCGTTGAGCAGCTCCGCCAGGCCGACAAATTCCAGCAGCCGGTAAGCCTTAAGCTGGGCTCGCTCCTCTTCCTGACGAAATTTCGGCAAGGATAGCAAAGTCCCGAGCACCCCCGCTTTCAAATGAATATGCCTGCCGACCATCACGTTTTCGAGCACAGTCATGCTGCCGAACAGGCGGATATTTTGGAACGTCCGGGCAATTCCTTGGCTTGCCACCTGATGCGGTTTGACGCCAACGATCGATTTCCCTTCCAATTCGATCACGCCTTTGTCCGGCGCATAGATGCCCGTAATCATATTGAAAAAAGTCGTTTTACCGGCTCCGTTTGGCCCGATTACGGCGGATATTTTACCGCGGGGGAACGAAAAGTCGACGCCGCCCACCGCCGTCAGTCCGCCGAAGCGTTTCACAAGCCCCTGCACCTTCAAAATGGTCATTTGCCAACACCTCCGCTCTGTTGTTTGCCTTGCTGCCGAAGCGAAAGCACGGGGGAAGAACGCCGGCCCCTAAGGCGCTCGCCGTCCACCTTGCGGTTTTTGGCCGAAATCAAGCCATTAGGCCTGAATATCGCGATAAGCACAAGGATGGCGCCGAATATGAGCCGCTGCATTTTGGACGGGGAAATCGAGTTCGGGATATTGAGCACCCCTTGCAGCGTCAGCTGGTTCAGCCAATTGGTCAGCTCCGTCAGCACCTGCAAATTGAGGATCGTCACCAGCGCCGCGCCGAGGATGACCCCCGGCACACTGCCCATACCGCCCAGCAGCACCATGACCAAAATCGTAATCGATTCCAGCAGCGTAAAGCTGGTCGGATCGATGAACGTCTGCTTGGCGGCGAACACAACGCCCATCATCCCGGAAAACGAAGCCCCGATGGCAAAAGCGGTCAGCTTGGTCCGAATCAGCGGCACGCCCATCGATTGAGCGGCGATTTCATTTTCCCGGATCGCCTTCCAAGCCCGTCCAAGCCGGGAATGCTCCAGTTTCTTAACACTGAAGATGACCAGCGCCAAAATGAACACCACGATAAAATAATACTGGTTCGGAAATGTAAACTTGTAGCCAAACAAGCTGGGCGCCTGAATCGAAGACAACCCCATCGCTCCGTTCGTAATATTCACCGGCTTATCCAAATTGTTGAAAATAATCCGGATGATTTCGCCGAAGCCCAGCGTGACGATCGCCAGGTAATCGCCTTTGACGCGCAGCACCGGCAGGCCAAGCAGCAAGCCAAACAATGCGGCCATCAACCCGCCGATCGCGATAAAGATCCAGAAGGCTCCGCCGGACAACGGGAACAGATTGCCGGAAATAAATTCATTGGCCTGCGGGGTGGCAAAAATCGCGTACGTGTAAGCCCCGACGGCGAAAAAAGCGACAAACCCCAGATCGAGCAAGCCGGCGAACCCGACCACGATGTTGAGGCCAAGCGCCATCGCGATGTAAATGCCGCACTGCGTCGCGACCTCCATATAGGATTGATGCGAAGGCCCGCCCGAAGTGGCGAACGGAATGACCAGCAGCACCAGAACGGCTCCGACCGTCCATTTAATGGAAACCGGAAACGTAGTGTAATAAAGCAGCAGTAAGGAACCCAGGAGCAGCAAAAACGCAACCACTGATTTATCCGAAAAATAAACGCTTGCGGCCGTAACGATCACAAACAACGAAAAAAGCGCGGCTTGCGCGGCTTTGCTGTGTTCCAGCCATGCACTCAGGCGATTCATGAAGTTTCACCTACACTTTCTCTTTGAGGGCTCTGCCGAACAGCCCCTCCGGTTTGAAAATCAGGACCGCTATCAAAATCAGAAAAGCGACGACATCCTTGTATTCCCCGCCCAGCGTTCCGCCGGTTATGACCGACAGGTTGGCCGAGGAGAACATTTCCAGCACGCCGATAAACAATCCGCCGAACATCGCGCCCCGGATATTTCCGATTCCACCCAGCACCGCCGCAGTGAATGCCTTCATGCCCAAAATAAAACCGATGTAAGGGTCGATCGTTCCGTATTGCTGGGCGAACAGCACGCCGGTGCCGCCGCCAAGCGCGGAGCCGATAAAAAACGTCAAGGCGATCACCTTGTTGACGTTGATTGACATCAGCGCCGCCGTCTCCCGGTCCTGGGCCACGGCGCGCATCGCTTTGCCCCACTTGGTCCGGTTGACGAACAGATCAAGACCGATCATCAGGACGACGGCAACGGCCACGACGATGATCGTGTTTATTTTCAGAAAAGCGTCGTTAAACCCGCCCCACAGTGACGACGCCCCCAGCATGAGGTTATCGCCGTACAGCGAAATGCCGGTAATGACGAAGTTGCCGGTGCGCAAATCGGCGATAAACCGCACGATATCCTGAAGCAGAAAGGAGACGCCGATCGCGGAGATCAGGGAGATCAATTTGGGAGCATTGCGGAGTGGCCGGTAGGCCACCCGCTCGATCCCGATTCCCATCACCCCCGTGAACACCATCGCCGCGGCGAGGATCAGAAAATAAGCCAATCCGGCCGGCAGAGCGCCGAGCCAGCCGGCGGAGCTCATCCCCAGCAGCACCGCCGTCCCTACAAAAGCGCCGGTCATAAATATTTCGCCATGGGCAAAATTAATGAATTCAAGAATGCCGTAAACCATCGTATACCCGATCGCCACCACGGCGTAAACCGCGCCCAAAGTAAGGCCGTCCACCAATACCTGGGGAAGAGTTTGCAGGATCGTATCCATTATGGCCTAACCCCTTTTTTAGAAGTCTGTACGAGCTTATTTGAGCTGTTCAATTTCCGAAACCATCGCGCCCGGGTATGATTGATTTTCAAACTTATAGATGAACACCTTCGCGTATTTGTTGTCCCCTATGTCATCAAAGCTGACTTTCGTGGCCACCCCATCGAAATCGGTGGTCGCCCGCACGGCGTCGCGCACCTGTTCACGCGCCGGCAGCTTACCGCCGTTAGCTTCAATCGCCTTTTTCACTCCGTTCAAAATAACGTTCATCGCGTCATAGGAATATGCCGAATAGTTTTCGACCGCTTTGCCGAATTTCTCCTTATATTTATCCGCCCAGGCCTGATTCGATTTGGTGATGTCGGTCGATACGGAGCTGTAGGCCACCTCCGTCAATTTATCCCCGGCAATGTCGACCATCCCTGAGGAATCAAGCGCGTCCCCGCCCATGATCGGAACGGTAATGCCCTTCTCCCGCGCCTGCTTCACAATGAGTCCGGCCTCCGCATACATCCCCCCGAAAAAGATGAAGTCCGGCTTTTTGCTGAGCACCTGGTTCAGGACGCCGTTGAAGTCTTTTTCACCGACCGTGATTCCTTCGTAACCCGCGATCGTGGCCCCAAGCTCCTCGGCCGCAGTTTTGAAGGCGCCAGCCAGCCCCTGGCCGTAAGCCGTTTTGTCCTGAATCACAAAAATGTTTTTGGCACCCACCGTTTTGACGGCATATTCAGCGCCGGCTGGCCCTTGAAAATCATCGCGGGCGACGACCCGGTTCACCACCTTCAGCTTGCGGTCGGTAAATTCCGTGGCCGTGCTGGCCGGAGATACCATCGGAATGCTGTATTTCTCATAAACGACCGAGCTCGGAATGGATACGCCGGAGTTCAAGTGCCCCAGCACCGCCATGACCGCCTGATCGGCGCCGATCAGCTCGGCGTTAGCCACGCCTTTTTTCTGATCGCCTTGATCGTCGTATGGAACATACTGCAGATCGAAGCCAAGTTCCTTAAATTCCGCTTGCCGCTCCTCCAGCGCCATTTGGCCCCCGAGCTTAATCGATTCCCCCTGGATCGCCGATCCGCCGGATAAAGGCGATTGGGAAGCGATCTTGATGACGGTCAAATCACCGCCGGATGAGCCTCCAGCCTCCCCGCTTCCCTTGCCGTCTCCGGCTCCGTTACCGCCGCTCGCGCTTCCTCCCCCGCTGGAACCGCACGCCGAAAGCAAACCCATGATGAGAAAAGAAACCAAAAAAACCGCTAAAGCTTTTTTCACCTTCATCCTTTAACCCTCCCAGAAATTGTATGCGTGTAGGTCACCGGACTTAATCCCCTTCGGTGGCCTGCACAATGGTTTGCGTTTCTCACTGACCGCCTTTTATTATGTCATGTTTGTGTAAGTTATTTTTACGCAAATCAGTATAAAAACCTCTACAACTCCATATTTACACGAGAAAGGCGATTTTTGTCAACTGTTTATTTCATATATGTTAGATATTTGAACAATTTATGATATGTACAATAACTTTATATGGTGTTTTAATTTCTAAAAAGTTAACATTTAAAATTTCAAAGATGCCTCGCAATCCCCAAGAACAGTCGCAGCCGAGCATGAGTTTGCTGTGGTGCGAGGATTGAAAAATGATAAATGGGCGCGAGTTCAGTTGCTGCAGATTGAAGTGCATACGGGTTGAGGAAGCATGTGAATTGGGGCGTAAAGCTAGTTGAAAGTGAAGTGGCGGTCTGGTGGCAGTGAGTACGGGTGTGGTGGGAATGAGGCAGGCGTGAGGTAGGAATGAGGTGGGAATGAGGTGGGAATGAGGTGGGCTTGAGACAGGCGTGAGGTAGGAATGAGGCAGGCGGGAGAAAGGATGAGGCAGGAACGAGACAGAAGTGCGGCATGCGTGAGGCAGGAGTAGGCAGCGGCGAGGTAGGAGTGAGGCAGGAACGAGGCTGGGTTAGGTAATATCATCTTGTATAGTAACAGTATCCTGCGAAGTATCAGCGTTCTACGAGGTGCAGAATTCCACGAAATGCAAAAGTGCATGCGAATTTTGTCAAAACCTCCCGAAACGGGCCAATGTAATGCAAAAGTGCATTTCATATCCCGTTAAAATTGCCTTTTTTATCAAATGGGCTCTGAACAGATGTACTTTTGCACTTCAACCGCCTCAAAACAAGAAATCACGACAAATGAACTGCACTTTTGCAGCTGCTCTCAAAGCACTCCAAGGCTCAGAACACAAAAAAGCCCCCCTTCCAAAAAGAAGTGGGGAGCCTATATCAATTAAGAACTATCAGGTCAATTAGTCCGTTCATTTTACAGCAGCGGCTTGCTTAGGCGATAGCCCACACTTGTGAAGCCCAGGTGCTCGTAAAACGATTTGGCGGACATGTAATTCTCGCGTGCCGTGGACACGATCAGCTCCGAGCTGCTGCGCTGGCGCCCCCAGCTCTCCGCTTCCTCAATCAGGCGTTTCCCAAAACCGCTGCCCCGATGCTTCTCATCTACGATCAGAGCCGTGATCTGCGTTACCGGTCTACTCATATCATGGGTTTGATATTGCTTCAGAAAAGCCGTTCCGACAATAACCCCGTCCAATTCTGCCACCAGACTGCTGAACAACGGATGTTCTTCCAGCATGGATAGACGTTCCTTCAGCACGCTGGGCGTTGTCGGGTAACGAAGCTGGCGCATTAACGGAAGCATGTGCTGACAATCGTCACAACATCCTTTACGAATGACCAAAGCCGGAGAAAGCACCTGAATACTCAATTGAACCATACCACCTTTAATAGATTTGCCGCTTCCTTCGCGCGGCTGCGAGCTGTTTCCACATCTTCTGCGGCACTCAGTGCGACTGCCATTCGTCTGCCCGGTTTGCATAGCGGTTTTCCAAATATGCGCACCTGCGTCCGCGGCAGGCTTAACGCCTCGCCGATTCCCGCGATCTGGAAGTCTTCGCCTTCCCGGCCCTCTCCGCCTTTCAGCGTCGCCGACGCCCCCGGCGTCAGCAGCTCTACCGAAGGAATCGGGAAGCCCAATATCGCGCGAACATGCAGCGCAAATTCCGACAAATCCTGGGTCACCATCGTGACCATTCCCGTATCATGAGGTCTTGGGGAAACTTCACTGAACACGACGCCGTCCGGAGTGATAAACAGCTCAACCCCAAACAGGCCGTATCCGCCTAGCGCATCGGTGATTTTGCGGGCGATGTCCTGCGCCTCGCGCAGTTGCTCCTCGTTCATAAAATGAGGCTGCCACGACTCCACATAATCGCCGTCCCGCTGAATATGCCCTATCGGCGGGCAAAACACCGTCCCGGAAACCGAACGGACCGTCAGCAACGTGATCTCGCTCGTAAACGGCACAAACGATTCCACAATGACCCTCGCGTTTTTGGCGCGTCCACCCTCCATCGCCATCCGCCAGCACACTTGCACGTCTTCCCGGCTGCGGCAAACGCTTTGCCCTTTGCCGGAAGAGCTCATAAGCGGCTTGACCACGCAGGGCAAACCAAGTTCGGCAACCGCCGTTTCCAGCTCCTCCAAACTGTCCGCAAACCGGTATTCCGCAGTCGGCAAACCCAGCTTCTCCGCAGCCAGGCGCCGGATTCCTTCGCGATCCATCGTCAGCTTCGCCGCCGTGGCCGTTGGAATCACCGTAAAGCCCTCGCTTTCAAGTTCGACCAGCACCTGAGTAGCAATCGCTTCCACCTCCGGGACGATCAAATCCGGCTTCACTAGCAGAATAAGCGATCGCAAAGCCTCCGGATCCAGCATATCGATGACGTGGGCTTCATGGGCCACCCCCATGGCCGGAGCATGCTCGTACCGGTCGACGGCAATCGTGCGAACGCCCAGGCGCTGCGCTTCGATTACGACCTCTTTACCGAGCTCGCCGCTGCCAAGCAGCATGATCGTTTTAGGGCTTCTTGATGCAGGAGCACCCCACATGATACGATAAATCCCCCTTAACGCTGAGTTAACAATAATTTAACACTCTACACCTATTTTCAGGTTTTATGGCCAAGATTGCAATACTTCTAATTAAAATTCGGAATATTTTTCGATAAAAAGTTACAAATAGCGAAACTATGCTTCCACCAAAACGTAATAGACCCTTTTTTAGCCATCCATTCCCGGTGTGTTCCAGATTCCCTGAATTCCCCATGGTTCAATACAGCGATGTTGTGGCAGGTTCGGAGATAAAACCAATCCTAACGGACACCAGCAACGTTATTCCGATAAAATCAACAGTTTGCAAAATGTAACGGACACCGCAGACCTTATTCGACATTGAAGAGCACGATTCTGGACTTTTTCGGGAAAATAGCGGCACTCCTGTCCGTTAAAAATGAAAACGGCGTATTTTGGGGCAAATAAGGTCGCCTCGGTCCGTTAGCCTGCATAGCTCAGGCAAAAACCGGATTATCTTTCATGAAAAGCTTCCACCTCTTCTCGATAGCTGCCTAATTGCGCCTCCGCTTTTTGCCAATGTGCCAGCTCCTCCTCGGTAACCTTCAAGCTCTTCAAACTGTCTTCCCATTCCTGCCAAAGACCCGTGAAATATTCGGCGATTTGCTGCTTGCGTTGCTCGATTTCGCCGGCATAATGGTCGCGGAAAACGCCCTGCATGCGGTGCACAAGCTCCTGAAGCCGCTCCGTAAGCGGGCCTTCCAGTTTGGCGCGCAGCTGCATTTTTCCCTGTCCCTCAAAAAAAGCTTTTGGATTTTTAAAATACGGCCAATAGTCTTCCGGTGAAAAATAAGCGCTGTCCAGCAGTCCTTCCGGAATCTCCGGGGTATTCCATTCCCCGGACGGAGCCGGCGCTTCAAGCGGCATATCGAACCGGGCCCCGTTCCCGCGGCACCAATTATCCGCTTCCCTCGCCAGCAGCGCCTCCGCTTTCCGCTCCAGACGCAGCGTCGTCGCCAGCAGCTCGCGCTCCAGCTCACCCGAAATTTGGCTAACCCAACCGCTCATAGCGATGGCGAAGTTCCGCTTCAAAGGACCCGCGCCATCCTGGAGCAGGGACGGGTGAAAATATTCCGCATACGCATCGAGCGCCTGCAGCCTTAACCGCTGTACGACGTGGAACAACAGTTCTTCGTTCTCCTGATTCCATTCCCTGCCGATCTCGACAGCCATGAACTCCTTGACTGCGGCTTCAAAAGCGGCGCGGCTGCCGGTCAGCGCAGCCAGCTTCCGCTCCGCCTGTTCCGCGTCGCTATCGGCCGCCGCAATCCATTTCGCCAGCCGCTCCTTCGTCTGCTCCAGCAGCGCGGAGGCGGACGCCGCGGCAAGGCTGCCCAAATCAACCTCCAGGAACTTGGCGAATTGCTGCCGGAACCGGGCAAAGCCCATGTCTCCAGAAGCCCCGCCTTGTTCCTCCCGCAGCGCCTGCAGGCTGGACAGCGCAAACAGATTCGGCTCGCGGATGCCTGCGGTTTGCAGCCCGTCCCTTACGTACTCCACCACTGCCGCGAGTTCATCCTCCGATGCGGCAAGATCCGCCGCGTTGACGACAAAAAACATTTTGTCGAGCGCAAAGCTGCCCTTCATGCGGCCAAGCTGGCTAAGCAGTTGTTTGTCGGCCCGGGAAAAAGCGTGGTTGTAATAGGTCACGAAAATGATCGCATCGGAATTTTTCATATATTGGAACGTAACGCCTGTATGCCGGGCATGGATGGAATCCGCCCCCGGCGTGTCCACCAGCACGATGCCTTGCTCCGTCAAAGGGCAGGCGTAATAAAAGTCGATATCGGCTACAAAGCAGGCCTTCTCTTCCTCCGCGGCAAATCTTCCGAACTCGGCGGCGTCCGCGACGATGCTTTGGCCGAGCAGGGACTCGGCAGCCTCCCAACCGGCTGCCGCCGCTTTCAGGAAGCTGAAATGCGCTCTCCCGGCAGCGGGGATCTCGGCGGCTTTCAGATGTTTGACCGTCTCCAGCCAATTCTTCTCCTGCCAGCCGCCAAGCCCCAGCGCCCCAAAGGAGTACGCCAAATCCTCGGCCATCGCTTCGCGGCTTTTGAAGCGGATCCGCGCCGTATTATGGCGCTGTCCGTCCCCAGGCGCCATCACCCGGATGATCGCCGCCGTCGTCGGATGCGGCGACACCGGCAGCACGGCTTCGCCCAGCAGAGCGCTGGCGAAGGAGGATTTGCCGGCGCTGAACGCCCCGAACAGCGCCACGGTAAACGTGCCGCTGCGCAGCTCGGCGGCGCGCCGGGTCAGCTCCCGCACCCCCGTCCCGAAGGCGGGGTGGGGAGCCAGCAGTTCCGCCGCGGCCGCAAGGCGCGCGGCGGCCTGCAGCGCGCGCCCGCGGGCCTGCGGCGGGCG
>NZ_JBKIAX020000013.1:0-169561 GCF_046567315.2 Paenibacillus lacisediminis
TCCTGTCCTGATCTCTTGTCCGGTCTGTTTCACCACCCCTAAACCTGATTCCTTCTCCTAAGCCCGTCTAAATTATCTCGAACCGATCTGCTTCTCTACCAAATATTTTCTTCTCCCGAGCTTTTCTGTTTCTCTGCCAACTGATCAAACGGGATAATCGTGCAAAGAACTCCAGACAGCGAGTGTTGATCTGTCGCCCACCCCAAGAAAAGAATACTTTAAAGCGCTTGGCAGTTGATTTAGGTCGGGCTGATGGTCTATAACAATGAAAGACAACTCTTCTGTCTGATCATAGAAGCTCGTCACTCTCGCTTTACCAAACGAAGCGGTGTCTTTCTATTTTGCAAGCCGCCTTCTCAAGGATAAATCATAACCAAAGAGGTTTGATATAATACTTAGGGAACTTTATTCATTAAGATCCTGGAGAGTTTCTGAAGGGGATATGAAATACGCCGGGACCAATGATACTTGGCCCGGGCGATACCTTCGCAAGCTTGACAAACCAACGAGAATAAGTCGTAACAATTTTCATCAATCAATTGAACGAACGGAAGTATCCGATCCTGTTGAGAAGTCTTCCAGATCATGTTAAGACCGCCTGTTCTTGTCTCGTTTAACATCAAGGCATTAAAAAAGGCGTGTCTTTAGCTGGTTGTTTGCTCCCAAAAAGGGGCCAAATTGACCGATAGAACCTCAATGACTTCGTCAAACATCGTTTCCACTGAGCGATCTTGAGGGTTCCGGCTCCACTGTAAAGCCGATCCGAATATGCCCCAACTGATAACGAGCGCCATAGCTTCCAATTTTTCTTGCGAAAAGCCCTGTGTATCCACTTCATTTACCCGTTTAAGCAGGAGCCGATGAAGATCCTGATGCATGGCATTTTCAAACATCGCTTCAAACGGCTTGTCTCCCGGCGTACTATTTTGTTGAAACCGCAAAAGAAAATCGAATATGGTTTGAATAAGAATTCGCAGATTGTCCGCATTGCATCTTGTTTCTTCCGGCAGTTTATCCCTTATAGTCATTTGGAATTTTTCCGTCATCCAATATTCAAGAAAATCATATTTATCCTGAAAATGCGCATAAAATGTTGTTCGATTTACGGTTGCTTGATTCGTGATATCATGCACAGAAATGGAATAGATGTTTCTCTTTTTCCCAACCAAATCGTTAAAAGCCTGCACGAATAATTGACGGGTTCTTTTAACACGAGGATCCTCGGGATTTACCGACATTTTACCCCCCTCTTTCTCTTGAACTCAAATAACAGACAAAAGGACAAAAATGTTGGGAACACAACAAAAACAGCTTTTTGCAGGTTGTTCGCATGGGCTCAATCCTTTTATCCTTTACTTACGATTATGATTGCACAAACAAAATCGTATGACAAGAAACTCTTTATCTGATTTGCGACCGAAAGGATGAGTGTAGAAATGATTGTTGTTACAGGAGCGAATGGAAAATTAGGCCGGAAGGTCGTAGACGAACTTCTCAAGCGTGTTCCTGCCGGGGATATTGGTGTAAGTGTCCGTGATGTGAACAAGGCACAGGATCTAAAAGAACGCGGAGTTCGTGTTCGGGAAGGAAGTTTCGATGATGCCGAAAGTCTTCTTCACGCTTTTGAGGAAGCGTCTCAAGTTCTCATTGTCTCGTCCCACTCCTTGGGAGAAGTTGCTGTTCGTCAGCATCAAACCGCAATCGACGCGGCAAAGAAAGCTGGTGTTAGCCGACTGCTGTACACTAGCCAAATGTTTTCATCCGCAACTTCGCATTTTCCTCCCATGAACGTTCATGCCGCTACAGAAGAGCTGCTAAAATCTTCAGGAATGGCTTTCACGTCGCTGCGAAACGGCTTTTATGCCGCATCAGCGATCATGTGGATGGGGGATGCCTTGAAAACAGGGGAATTGATTGCTCCGGAAGATGGTCCTGTTGCCTGGACCACGCATTCCGACCTGGCTGAAGCCACAGCGGCCATCCTGACAGAGCAGAGATATGACGGTATGACTCCTAACCTTACGGCTTCCGAAGCGATTGACATGGATAGAATCGCATCGATTGCTTCCAAGGTCTTGAATCGGCCGATTCGGCGAATCGTCGTGTCGGATGATGAATATCGGAAACACTTGATGTCCCGAGGACTGCCGGAAGCGATGGTCGGCATGCTAACGGGTATGTTTCAGGCAAGCCGCCAGGGAGATTTCTCGCAAATCAATCCCGCTTTGGAAAATCTGATTGGCAGATCCCCAATGAGTTTTACGGATTTTTTAAAAGACTCGATTTCTCAATAACACTTTTGAAAAAAAGTTATAAACGCAAAGCATGAAATTGCCAAGTAAACGCTGTTGTAACCGGACGAGGCGGCTATCCAGATCTGGAGTTGAATAAGCCAATGAAGAGTTTGAACATCCTGGCATAAGAACTAAGAAGTATCGCCCGGGCCAAGTATCATTGGTCCCGGGCGTTTTTTAATTAAATGGAAACCTACCGCTTCACCAAATCTCGCGAATCGGCGTAAAGACGTCCAATTACCCTATTACGGGGGCTAAACCAGCAGCAACGACCTCCAAAACATCTCGCGCCCTGTCTTCCGCTGATCTATCTTGCGGATGTCTGCTCCACTCGACGGCCGAGCCAAATATGCCCCAGCTTGCTATCAGGGCGGTAGTCTCCACCGTCTCTCGTGCAACGGATGGTTCCGCTTGTTCGCTTAACCAGGTAAATAATAGGTCATATAGTTCCTTTTGCATCGCGACCTCAAAGAGCGTTTCATACTGACGATCAGCAAAAGTCATATACGGACGAGTACAGAAAAGAAAATCGAAAACGATTAAAATAAGCGTTCGCAAGCTCCCTATATCGGATAAAGCAGCATTCGGCAGCTCATCCTTTAGCTTCTCTAGGAATTTCTCCCTCATCCAGCTCTCAAGAAATGCGAATTTGTCTTCAAAATGCGCATAGAACGTGGAGCGGTTTACGGTCGCGTTGGCCGTAATATCTTGTACGGTAATGGAAGAGACATTCTTCTTCCTCTGCTCAAGCAATTCCATAAAAGCTTGCATCAATAGTTGACGCGTCCGTTTTACACGGGGATCGTTTGTATTAGTGGGCATGTTACGTTTCTCCCTCTCCCTCAGATTATATTAGTTAACGTGCGTTTATTGGAAAGCTAAAGGACAACAAATAAGCTCGTGTGTTGTATAAGCCACAAATGCGCTTGTTTACTGGTTGTACAGCCCAAACCGCTAAGCTAAGATTAGCACAGACAGTGTAGATTTTACTACACTGTCGGGTCAATCGCCCGTCAAAAGTAAAACACGAAAACTAGAAAGAATGGGTTCTGTGAAAGCAGTAAACACCCATTATGGTGCTTGTTTGTGCAATTTACCTACGGGCTTCTTATCCAACAATTGACCGTTAGTTTAGCAAGATTATATACCGGATAAACCAAGGGAGGAAGATGAAAATGGAAAACAATCCAGTAAGTAAATACGCAGGCAAGAAAGTAGTGATCACGGGAGGAAGCAGCGGGCTAGGCCTCGCGACAGCGAAGCTGCTGGCGGATGAAGGAGCACGCGTTCTGATCACCGGCCGTACCCAGGCTAAGCTTGACTCAGCTCGTGAACAACTTGGCAACAACGCGGTCGCAGTGCAAAGCGACGCCGCGTCGTTAACGGATATCGACGAGTTGGCCGACCGGGTAAAGGCCGAGTTCGGAACGATCGATGCCCTGTTCGTAAACGCCGGTATCACGCGCTTTGTCCCCTTCGAGTCGATGACCGAGGAAGTGTACGACGAGTTACTTACAGTCAACGCCAAAGGTCCGTACTTCACCGTGCAGAAACTCGCCCCATTGCTAAACGCAGGAAGCGGCGTGGTGCTCACCACCTCTATCACGAACGTATTGGGTGTCCCGATGATCAGTGCGTACGCGTCCAGTAAAGCAGCGCTGCGCTCCATGACTCGCAGTCTGGCCCGCGAGCTGTTGCCGCGGAAGATTCGCGTCAACGCGGTCAGCCCCGGCCCCATCGACACCGGCATCATGGACAAGTCGATGCCGAAGGAAGCTGCAGAACAGACCAAGGAACAGATGAGACAGCAGATCCCAATGCTGCGTTTCGGTGACCCCCTCGAGGTTGCCAAAGCAGTCGCATTCCTTGCGTTCGACGCGACTTACACAACCGGAGCCGAGTTCCCCGTGGACGGAGGCGGCTCTCAGATCTAAGTTCGGGAGGAAGGACGAAACCACATGACAACACCATGGACAGAAGACCACATGCCAGATCAGACCGGACGAGTGGCCATTGTAACCGGATCTAACAGCGGGATTGGATGGGAAGCGGCGCGGGCGCTAGCCAACAAAGGGGCGACGGTCATTATGGCCTGCCGCAGTATCGCCAAAGCCAACCTTGCCGCTGACCAGATTAAAGCCCTTAAGCCGTCGGGCAAGGTCGTAGGAATGGCCCTCGATCTGGGCGATCTGGCGAGCGTCCGCGCTTTTGCGGCGGCCTTTCGCCAGGACTACCAGCGGCTTGATCTCCTGATCAACAACGGCGGCGTGGCGAAGCCACCTTACGGGAAGACGGCGCAGGGCTTCGAACAGCAATTTGGGATCAATCACCTGGGGCATTTTGCGCTGACCGGTTTGCTGCTGGATAGGCTCGACGCGACGCCGGGCGCACGCATTGTGACAGTAAGCAGTTTGTCGCATCGGTCGGGAATCATTCACTTTGATGACCTGAACTTGGAGCGGAATTACACGCCAGCGCGCGCCTATGCTCAGAGCAAGCTGGCGAATCTGCTGTTCACCTACGAGCTGCAGCGCCGGGTTGTTGCGGCAGGCCAATCAACGCTGGCAGTAGCTGTGCATCCGGGCTGGACAGCGACCAATGCGCTGCGGCATTCCAGCATGATGCGGCGCTTGAATCCGATTTTCGCCCAGACCTCGAAAATGGGTGTCTTGCCGACCCTTTATGCGGCCACTGCGCCAGACGTCCGAGGTGGAGATTACTTTGGGCCAAGCAGTCTCGAATTGCGCGGCTACCCCAAGAAGGTCGAATCGAGTGAGCGCTCGCATGACGAAGCAGTTGCACGGCGGTTGTGGACGGTTTCCGAGGAGCTGACACAAGTGAAGTATGCGCTCGCGCCGGCCCCAATATAATGAAGATTTACCGTGAAGAAGGCTTCCTGATTTCGATCATAACGCCAAGTCGCACCTATGATAAGCGTTCCATACCGCTTGTCGCGCAAGGAAGGAATGGAACGTGGCAGGTTGCCAAACGTTGCTGGAAAACAAAAAATTGGAGGTTATCGAATTGGAGAATTTAGATACGTCGAGCAAAGATGTGAACTATCAAGCATCCAGCCCTGCTATTATGCGGACGATCCGTTTCCACAACTACGGCGAACCGGCCGAAGTCCTGCGCATGGAACAGGTCGCGGTCCCTGAACCAGGCCCAGGACGCATTCGCGTGACGGTGCGAGCTTGCGGGCTGAATCCGGTCGACTGGGCCATATGCAAAGGGCTATTTCCCGGCAATCTGCCCCGCGGTATCGGGCTGGAGCTGTCCGGGATTGTGGAGGCGGTCGGTGCGGACGTCACCGATGTCGTCATCGGTGACGCCGTCCTGGGCACCACCGACTTTATCGGCGCCCCGAGCGCCGGCGCGTCGGATCGGGCGATCCTGGACCATTGGGTCCGCATCCCTGCAGGACTCGAGTTCGTGCAAGCTGCGGCGCTTCCAATGGCGGTCACAATTGCATACAACCACCTTAAAGCACTAGGTGTTAAGCCGGGCCACACCTTACTGGTGCACGGAGCAGGCACAATGATGGGCTTCGCTGCCGTCCAGATCGCCCTCATGCGCGGCGCCAGCGTGATCGCTACCGCCGGTAACACTTACGCCGACCGGCTCCGTTCGCTGGGAGCGGCAGTGACTTCGTACGGTGACGGAATGGTCGAGCGGGTAACCGAGCTCGCCGGACAGCCGGTGGACTTGGTCCTGGACACTGCACCGGTCAGCGGCATAATACCCGACCTTATCCGGATCGCCGGCGGTGATCCCCGCCGTGTTCTAACCATCAGCGACTTCGCCGCAGCCGCCGAACTCGGCGTCCGCGCCAGCACCGGAGAACACCAGACCTTCCGCTATGATGTTCTCAGGGAGTTCGCCCAGTACGCCGCAGACGGCAAGTTCACCGTTCCGGTCGCCCAGACTTTCGCCCTCGAGGACTGGCGTAGAGCACTCGACATTAGCCAGAGCGGGCAAGCCCGCGGCAAACTGATCCTCCTGCCTGCCGGCGGCTGATGTAGAGACTGTTCTTCCGCGGACGGGTATGCCGGGGCCGATGGAAACAAGACGAAGCTCACGTATTGAACGATCGATCGTCACGACACCGATTTTATCGAGCAAAAAATCAAAGAATACGAGGTCAAGCCCATGGAGTATTGAACTTGGGCTTGTCTTTTTTCGTTAAATCAAAGGAGCTTCGCTTATTCGGTAATTGCTTTTCTCTTCGCTTTAAATATGTGAATCAGGTAATCCACAACAAGCCCCACGATTAAGAAGTTGGATTTTTAAGCGAACCTTTATATTTTGCTTATGGATTTGATTCTAAGCATAATACCGTACGACGTTTATACCGGTTCATCAATGGGAACTTTGAGAGGTACGACCCCGTCGGGGTTACCTGGAAACCTGATCCGGAGGATCTTTATAGGTGAAGATTGGGATTATGACGAAATAACCGAGGAGCAAGCGAATAGTTTGCATGTTGTATGTTAATTAACTCGAGTTATAGGTATTTGAAAGAAGACCATTAGTTAAGGGATCATTGTTTACTAATCGTTCTTAAACTTGTATGATAAGTGAAGGAAGGAGGAGGCTGTAAATGGCAAGACCCAGAGAATTTGATCAGGAGACCGCATTGAACAAAGCCATGGAATTGTTCTGGGAGAAAGGGTATGAGAGAACATCCATTCAGGATTTGGTCGAACGCACCGGAGTTCATAGGGGGAGCCTGTACGATACGTTTGGCGATAAAAATCAATTGTTTCTCACCTGCTTGGATCGATTCAGGGAAGTGACGAAAGATCGAGCCTTTCGCATCCTTGAGGAGGACGGGGAACCCAAAGAATTGTTACGTCGTTTTTTCGATACATTGATTGATGTGGCTCTAAGCAACGAAACGGGACGCCGAGGCTGCTTTATCGCAAATACAGCAATGGAACTGGGCGCAGTAGATTCGGCGATCTCCTCTCGGATCGAAGCTTATACGTTGGATATGGAGATCGCTTTTTATAAATTTCTGATGCGCGCTCAGCAGTTGGGTAAATTAAAGGCAAAGCTGAACGTTCGTGAGACGGCCAGATTTCTTGTGGGGACGAGGCACGGGCTTTATGTACTCGCTAAAACAGCCACGGATCGTAAAGTATTGGAGGATGCCGCTAAAGTAGCCATGTCCATTATCTTGTGATCTTAGGGTTTAGGGAATCAGCTAGCAGAGGGAAGACACGATTATAGTTGACTAATCGTTCTTAAATCGTGTATGATAGCTCTGGAGGTTGAACTTCCTGAACATTTACGAGAACGATCATTCTAGAAATGAAATTGACATAGTGGAGGGGGGAGCAGCAACTTCATAGGGGTAATATTTTTTTTTGATTATTAAAGAACGATCGTTCAAGAAAAGAAAGCCGAATCGAATAGATCCCAAATTTGTGAAAAGGAGCTGTTAACTATGGATATTTCAAAACAAGTTGCGTTGGTTACTGGTGCTAACCGAGGGCTTGGCCACCACCTTGCAAATGAGCTTCTCTCTAGTGGAGCCATGGTTTATGCCGGAGCGAGAGACCCAAAAACAATTCAATTGCCGGGAGTGATCCCGGTACAACTGGATATTACGGATCCCCAATCGGTAGCTGAAGCGGCACGGGCGGTTCCCGATCTGACTTTGCTGATCAACAATGCAGGATCACATACGGGAGCATCATTGCTTGATGGGGATATCGATCAGATTCGCTTGGATATGGATACTCACTTCTTCGGCACATTATCGATGATTCGTGCTTTTGCACCGATTATTGAAAAAAATGGCGGTGGGTCCATTCTAAATATCCTCTCCACCCTGTCCTGGTTTAGTGTGGGTGTAACGGCATATCCTGCCGCAAAATCGGCTGAATGGAATATGACGAATACGCTTCGATTGGCTCTGGCTGAGAAAAATATCAGAGTGGCCGGGCTGCATGTGGCATATATGGACACGGATATGACAGCAAATGTTAAAGCACCTAAAGCTAGTCCTGCTGATATAGCCAGAATCGCGATCGATGGGATTGCAGCTGATAGCTATGAAATTATAGCCGATGATTGGAGCCGCAAAGTGCAGCGTGATTTTGCTGGCGGCATACAAGCCGTGTATCCTCAATTGTTCCAATAAGAAAAATAAGGAGCGGAATTATTATGGCAACTGTGTTGTACGTGACAGCACATCCTTTCCAAGACGATTCTCACAGCTTGCGCGTGGGCAGACATTTTATCGAAACTTATCAGGAAGCCAACCCCGGTGATGAAGTAATTCATCTGGATCTGTATCGCATGGATCTTCCGCAAATCGACGCGGATCTATTGAGACGTTGGGGTCAACCGGCAAGCGGATCCTCCTTTGATGAGCTTAGCGAAGAGTCAAAGAAAAAAGCGGTACGGATGAGCGAAATTGTAGATCAATTCATGGCGGCGGATAAAATCGTCATTGTCAATCCGGTATGGAACTATTCTTTCCCGTCAATCCTGAAAATGTATCTTGACGCCGTTTTGGTTCCGGGTAAAACGTTTACACGAGCCAATAATGGATTGCGGGGGTTATCCGGTCTGATGGGAACGCAGCAAGGTAAGAAGGTAATGCACATTCAGGCTTCCGGTACGGTGCTTTCCCATGGAAAATTTGAAGATGTAGAATTTAGTCATCGTTATATCAAAGCCGCGATGAATTTCCTCGGGATAGAAGATGTACGAGCGATTTTTGTTGAGGGCACCAGTGAGCATCCGGACAAGGCGCAAAACATCATGGAACAAGCGATCCGGCAAGCCGTATCGGCAGCCAAAAACTTTTAAAATAATAAAGTTTTTCCGGCTACAACAAGGAATTCTTGTTGTAGCCTTATTTTATTTCAAGCGCATTATTCAGGAGCTTTTTGGGAGGAAAGCGGGAAGAAAGTGGGAGGTGATTTAATCCAGTCGCTAATCCTTTGGACCTCCGTCAGATCTTGCGAGGTAAGGATAATTGTTCGGCTTAAACATATTCGCTGAAAATCCCAGGCATCCTGAACTCGATATAAAAAAGCTGCAAGGGAAAACGAACCTTTATCGTTTAAGAGTAGGGACTTGTCGCATTCTCTACAATATTAGAAAATCTTTTAGTTGTATATGTCGTAACAATTGGTTCACGACGCAATGTACATAAATGACCCATACAAGCCACTTTGTATGGGTCATTTTTTGTAGATTGTTCAATAAAATTCTATCTCTTCACCAAATCCTCGCGAATCGGCGTAAAGACGTCAAGCAGAGCGGAGTCTTCTTCCAGCGCGGTTACGCCATGTTTTGCGTTTCCGGGAATATTAATCGTGTCTCCGGCTCCGATGCAGTATTCCCGGCCATCGATGCGGAAAATAAAGCTTCCGCGCAGGCAGTAGCTCATTTGCTGGTGGGGGTGGCTATGCTCGTAACCTTCGGCCCCTTTTGCAAAATGCACTTCCATCATCATCAGACTGTCCTCGGCTCTTAAAATGCAGCGTTTCACGCCCGGTTCGGCATTTTCCCATACTCCAATATTGCTCATAAATTTAACTCCTCCCGTATTTGGATTGCGGCAGCAGGACGCAAAGGCGGTTGGCTTCTATATGCAGCGATTGTCCGATTAGTTCGCAGCCGTTTCCTCCGTTTCCGCCATTCGCCTGATTCTGCCCGCCCAATAATCTCAATGATCCCAAGGCTGCTAGATTTAAAGTTTGCGTCCGCTTCGACCCATTCACTACAACGATACACCATGCCCCGTCGGGTTTGGTGATTTTGTAGCAGCGCACTTGCGGCCGAGGATCGGAATGGGGGGCCTCGGCTTGGTTCGACGGCCGGCTATCCAAATGGGCAGCTTGGGCTGGCAGCTGATCATCCAATTGGATAGCTTCGATACGAGCGCTTAGTTCCCCTTCTTCATGAGGATGCAGCAGCACCAAATAATCATCGCTTGCCCGGCCGTATACTTTAAAATACTGCTGCACCGGCAGAGGGTAGTTGCCGGCGACGGCGCCTTGATCCGTAACGATTACAGGCCGCTTAGGTTCGGCGATAACGGCGCTTAAGTGCATTCCGCCCAAACCGTGGGCTTCGATGTGCTGCTCCCCAATATCCGCATCGGTGCTCAGCGTGTGCAGGTTCCATACGCGTCCCGACTCACCGTCGATGTGATCCCAGACCAGGTAAACTTCCAATCCGGCTTTGATAAAAACAAAATGCCGATGATATTCGCGGATGTTCGGATCGGGGATCCGGCTTCGGACATAATCCAGTTCCGCGGAGAAAACCGCCTGTTCGCATTGGCTGCGCAGCGGGACTTCCTGCCATTCTCCCGCAGGGCCGGCAAACTGCACGACATTGTGGGCGGCGCTGGATACGTACCAATGCCTGTCGCCATTGTAGTAACCACCGGTTCCCGAATCGAGCGTCAAAGGCACTTGATGGCTCCAGATCGAGAAATGCCCCTCATCGTGATGGGCATGGTACGTAAGCGGGGAAGCCTCGTAAATTGCATAATGCTCATACCGGTTCGGACCCTGCGGATTGCGGAAAATCACGTAGCCCATGCCGGGATAATGAATCGAACCTAATTCGGGAGCTTCTTCCGGCAAATCCGGCTCGGGAAACAGCAGGGCCGCGAGCGGGTAGGGAGAAGCGCCGGAATCCCGGACGGGCGCACCCCCGCGCCGCCAAGCCCACATCATTTCCTTGGCCAACTTGGGTTCATTCTCCACGAAAGAAGGAGCCGCATAACCCAGCAGCCGGAACCAGTGCTCTTGCACATTGGCATCGCCGACCGCTGGCGTCAGCATGACGGCGGGGCTGTCCGACCCGGCTTGAATCCGGTCCGCCGGCACGGCCGTTCCGATCAAAAAACGGTACATGCTTTTGACCTTCTCACGCTGAAAATAATCGACTCCCTTGATCCGTTTCAGCAGGACAAAAAATAGAAAATAACGATGGAGCACCGCGCAATGGTATCTGATATTTTCCGGCCAGGCTCCGCAATCGTCCACGACGTGATCGAGCTGCCAATCCACCACCGCCAAGGCGTGCGCCAGATATTCCCCCGCCTTCGGCTCCTGCGGGAACAGCAGAGCATACACTCCCAGGCCTGTGGCCCGGTCCGCGTTCCAGTTGCTGCGCATCCCGCCTTTTTCATCAGGGAATTCTGCGAGGTCATAACGGTAATACCCCGTATCCATCATTAAATTGGAAATATAGCGGAAGTGCGCCAATAGCGCTGCTGTCTCATCCCGGTCAAACACACCGGAAGGGGCGATCTGACGATAGATCACCGAGATGACTGCCAAACCTCTGCCGATATGGACCGCACCGTAAACATCGTCGTCATGCCAACCCGTGGCTTTAAAAATGTCCATGCCCTGGATCATATCGCGCAGCATGTACAGTAATTTTTGCTTACAGCGCTCGGCGCTGGAGAAATCGCTTTCCACCATAAACCGGTTGGCGTCCGCTCCGGCCGCTTCAAGAAAATAAGACCAAGGGCTTGGCGTGGGCCGGTTGAAGGGAGGCGAACATAGGGGAATTTCGCGCTCCAGCGGGCCTTCGCTGCTCCGGAAACGAACCTCCGTATATACGCCAACGGTTAAGGGAACTTCCAAACTCAGCGTAATCTGGACGCTGTAGTGTTCGCCCGCCCGCATGGGAATCGGCGCGCCGTAATGCAGCACAGTGTCCGCATCCGCCGAGGCATTGGTCACGCAAACGCACTGGGCTTTTGCCGTGGAGTCCGTGCCGCTGACCGGTGTTACCCCGGAAGGCTGCATAGCCGCCGCGCCCAAGGGCAGGGGTTGAATCCGAAGCTCGCTTCCTTCGGCCACTTCGGCCTCCCAGTGGGCCAAATCCTGCGCAAAATTCGCGTTCTCCAGCTCCATGGGCAGCCCGCGCTGGGAAAACGTCAGCTTCATGCCGCTGATGCGGGCCGTCCCTTTTCCGGCGATATGAATGGAAATGAGCGCATATCGGACTCCTTCAGGCACCTTAAAAACAAACGGATACGTACGAAAATTGGCTTGCTCTCTAAGCGGAGCGGTTATGGCCCGGGCGGCATAACGCTGCGAGAGCTCTTTTTGCCGTAGATACTCCTCCTGCAGCGCGGGATTTGTCCTGATGCGGTCTCGCACGGCCTCCAGTTCACCCGCATCGTACAAGCCGTAAGAGGCTGCTGCCCCTTCGCCGTTCATAGGTTTCATCGTCCTCGTCACCTTCCTAAAAGTTGAAGTTCCAGTTCAACGATAATCATCTCTCGTCCTAATTCTAATTGAATACAGGTTACCGCCGGGATGGAGAAACAAGCGAAGGGCAGGGGACAAATCGACTGAAAAGTGATTTTCCCCCCTTAACACAGTGGGTTTCTCCCTAACCGCTTCCGCCTGCGGGCTTTTATCTTAGGATTAAGAAAGGCAACGCTTGATGACAGGAGGAAAAACAGTGAACAACGCAAAACGCCAAATCCATGCCTGGACGTTCGTCGCGCCGAGTTTGATTTTGACGCTGGTGTTTGGGGTGTACCCGATTATTTGGGCGCTCAAGTACATGTTTTACGATTATCAGGGGTATGGGGAGCCGTTATTTATCGGACTGAATAACTTCGGGCGGTTGTTCCGGGATACGGAGTTTTGGCAGTCGGTGTTGAATACGTTCGTGTATGCTGGCGGGAAGCTGCTGGTGACGATTCCTTTGTCCTTTGTGCTGGCGGTCATTTTGAACCGGGCTTTCGCGGGAAGGCAGCTATTGCGGGCGGTGTATTTCCTCCCTACCATCGTAAGTTCTTCCGTGATGGCGATTGTATTCTATGTCGTGTTCAACTCCTATAACGGGATGATCAATCAGATGCTGCTCGCCTCCGGCATCATTTCGGCGCCCATAGACTGGTTAGGGCCCAAGTATGCCTTGCTAACTTCCATTATTGTGGCGATTTGGGGAGCGATCGGCAACTATATGCTGCTGTTCCTGGCCGGGCTGCAAAATATTCCCGAAGATCTGTACGAAGCTGCATCCCTGGATGGAGCCGGACCCGTCCGCAAAATGTGGAGCATTACCGTGCCGATGCTTGGACCGGTGCTGCAAATGATCGTGATGCTGGCGATAATCGTTTCGCTGAAAGGGTACGAGAGTATCATGGTGCTGACGGAAGGCGGACCTTACGGCAAGACGAATGTCATGTACCTCTATTTGTATAAATTATTTTTCCCGGTATCCAGCGGGGGAGCAAGCGCCCAGCAATTCGGATACGGGAGCGCGGTCGGTTTTGCCACGGCGGTCATCGTCGGGGTGATCACTTTGCTTTACTTCCGTCTTTCCAAAAAACTGAACGAAATCTACTGACAGGGAGGAGTCTGGCCGATGAATAAGATATCAAGCGTTTTATTATGGATATTTCTTTTGGTCGTCGCCGTATTTACCTTATTTCCGATCTTGCTTGCTTTCTTCGGCTCCTTAAAGTCGAATTTGGAGCTGACCACGGGCGCTACGCTACTTCCAAAAGAGTGGAAATTCAGCAATTACGCGCAGGCCTGGGAGGTCGCCAATTTCGCCCGGTTTACCTGGAACAGCGTGTTTACCAGCTTTTTTACGACGGTCGGCACGCTGCTGATCGGGACCATGGCCGCCTATGCCGTGGCGAGAATCGATTTTATCGGGAAAAAATTTTATGTGCTGCTGCAATCCGGCACGCTGTTTATTTCCATCGGCGCGGTGGTCCTCAGGCCGCAATTCGATCTGATGGTGGCGCTGCACCTGCAAAAATCGCTTTGGGGCGTCATTATCTTGCTGATCAGCGCCCATGCCACAGTCTTTTTTATGCTGATCGGGTTTGTGCGCGCTCTTCCGAAGGAATTGGATGAAGCCGCTTACATTGACGGTTGCAATTTTTACAGCACGTATTATAGAATTGTACTGCCTTTGCTGGCCCCGGCATTGGGCGTGGCCGGACTTTGGAGCTTCCGCGGGGCGTGGAACGAATATATTCTGCCATTGGTGTTTACGATGACCCAGCCCGAATTGCAAACATTGACGGTGGGGCTGGCCAGCCTGAAATACGGCGTGGGCGACGCCGCGCAGCCGCAGCTGATGTTGGCCGGCGCCTGCTTGTCCATCCTGCCGATGCTGGTGGTGTATGTGTTCGCCAATAAATCGTTTATGCAAATGACGGCAGGTTCGGTGAAGGGCTGACCTTCGGCTGCCCCTATTCCGGTACCATTAGTAGTTCAACTTTTATCATGGCGGGCAGACATTACGAGGGAGCGTGACGGCATTGAAATCCTGGATCTACCGAACTTCGCTGCAAAAAAGGATATGGATCTCTTTTGCCGTGCTGACGGTGCTTTGTATCGCGGTGACGGGCCTATGTTCCTATTTGATCGCGGCCCGCGCGATGGAGCGCAATTCCGTGGAGCTGAACCGCAGCGTGCTCAACCAGTCTGTCAACGTGCTGGACCAGAAGCTGAAGCAGATCGTCGTGGCTTCGTCCACGATGACTCTAAGCGAAACTTACAAGCAAACGATTCGCGATATTCAGGCTGACAACCGCAGCCGGTATTTCGCGAATTTTTCGCTGCTTCAAGGCCCTTTTTCACAAGCCGAGCTGACGGAAAACTCGATCGATTCGATCCTGATCACCACGCCCGGCGGCGACTTCTATTCCAGCGGCAAAATCCGCAAATCCGGCGTGCCGTTTACCTCCACCGCCATTTACCAGCGGATCAAAGAACATCCCGATACCCGGTGGATCGAGAGCCATGAGGATGAGTTGTTTGCCGGAAAACACCGGGTCGTCACTTTGGTTTTGCAACCGCTAACAGAGAGTAATGTTCCGGACGTGTTCTTGATCGTCAATGTCGATGAGAAGATGCTGGGCCAGGTGGTCCGGGAAGGGCTGAATCCCGGTGCGGCGCATTTTTTGCTGATCAACACCGCAGGGGCCAGCGTGCTGGGGGATCAGGGACGGCCGGAATGGACGCGCTCGCCGGAATTTATCGATCAACTACGGGAAAATAAGGCCGGGAACTTCGAATATAAAAGTTCGGAAGGCACGATGCTGGTCAGTTACGCTTCCTCCGCGTTTGCCACGGACTGGATTTTGGTCAGCTATTTGTCGAAAACGGATCTGCTTGGCCCCGTGCTCCAGATCAAGTGGCTGGTGCTGGCGATCATGGCCTGCTGCATCCTGATGGCGCTGCTGCTGGCCCGGTACTTGTCGAGACTGCTGCTATCCCCGCTGCTGAAACTGCAAAGAACGATGAAACGGGTCGAGCAGGAGGATTTGCGGGCGCGTTTCGTGAGTCCGTTCCAGGATGAGATCGGCGAGGCCGGACGGAAGTTCAATCAGATGCTCGACCGTATCGGGCAGCTCATCACCGAAGTGAAGGAGACGGAGAAAGAGAAACGGAAAGCGGAAATTAAAGCGCTGCAGGCGCAAATCGACCCGCATTTTTTATATAACACGTTAAATACGATTTTCTGGAAATGCGAGATGGACGAATACGAGGATGTAAAGGAGATGGTGCTTTCGTTATCCGCGTTGTTCAAATTGGGTCTGAACCAGGGGCAGGAAATTACGACGCTGGGCCGGGAGCTGGAGCATGCCCGCCAATATTTGAACCTGCAGCAGCAATGTTATGAGGGATTGTTTCAATATGCCATCCATGCGCCGCCCGAACTGCTTAACTTGCCCGTGTTAAAAATTATCATTCAGCCGCTCGTGGAAAACTCCATCCTGCACGGTTTGCAGGACAAACGGGACTCCGGCATGATCCGGATCGCGGCGGAGGCGAGGGGCGGCAGCTTAATCATTACGGTGACGGATAACGGGGTTGGATTTGATGCCGAGCAAATGAACGAGAAACTGCAGCTCCCCGCGGGCGGCAAAGGGTATGCGTTATTCAATATTTGCAATCGGTTAAATCTGTACTACGGCAAGGAGGCCGGGCTGCGCTTTGCCAGCCGCCCCGAGGAAACAGTGGCCGTCATTACCATTCCAATGGAAAGCGGGTTAAGCCATGAATCAAAACGAACCGATGAAAATCTGCATTATTGACGATATTCCGGCGGTCGTGCGCGGACTGTCCACACGGATTCCCTGGGAGGAGCACGGCCTGACGGTCGCGGCAACGGCCGCCAATGGCTTAGAGGGGCTGGAGTGCCTGCGCCGGGAGCGTCCCGACATCGTGCTGACGGATATCCGCATGCCGCTGATGGACGGGCTGGAGATGATGCGGACGATTGTGCCGGAGCTGCCGGAGGTCAAAGTGATCTTTTTTACCGCGTATACCGATTTTGCCTATGCCCAGGAGGCGGTCAAATTGGGCGCGTTCGATTTTATCGTCAAGCCCTTTACCCCCCTGAGCGTGCTGGATGTGGTGCTGAAAGCGAAGGAAGCGCTGGAGCGGGAGCGGAGCAAAACCGAGTATATGCAGGGCATGGAGCGGAAGTTAAGGGAAAGTCTGCCCTATCTGCGCCAGGAGTTCATGCGTCTGCTCATCCGTTACGGCACCCGGCAGCAGAGCCAAAGCCGGCAGTGGGATTTTTACGGGATCACGATGGAGCCCAGCGGCTTTTGGGTGATGGTGGCGGAGATGGATGGGTTTTCGCAGCGGACGGCGGATTTGCCCGTGAACGAGGTGGAGCTGATCCGGTTTGCCGTGCAGAATATTTTGGAGGAGACCGTCTCTTTCTATACTAGGGGCATCGTGTTCCGCGAAAATATCAACCAATTCGTTATCGTCGCCAATCCGGCGGCCTCCCTGGATGCCGGACAGCTGGCGGAGAATTGCCGCGAAAATGTCCGTAAACATACCTATTATACTGTGTCGATTGGCTTGAGCGGCGAAGTGCAGGAGACTGCGCAGTTGTCCGTTTCGTACGCGCAAGCGCTGGCCGCGTTGGCCAACACCTTTTTGTCCGGCGGCAACAGCGTATATCAGTACGAGGAGGGGGACAGCCGGGGCGCGGCCTGGCCGCAGTATTCCTATGACAAGGAGAAGGAGCTGCTATTTTGCTTGCGTTCGGCGAATGTGGACAAGGCGGAGGAGCAGCTCCACAGTATCTGGGACGAATGGATTTCGGCCAGCAAGCATCCGAACCCTGCGCTTTTGCAAACGTTATGCCTGGAGCTGGCGCATTCGATGCACCGGGTGTTTGCGGAAAAAGGTTCGGCAGAGGAGATTCAGGAGCTGGAGAGCAAGCTGGCGGAGATGAACAAGGCGGCCACGTTTGAAGCGCTGTGCGGCTTGATCCGGGATTTCTGCCGGCAGGGCTGCGCCCAATTGCGGAAGCGGCAGGTGAGCGAATCGCGGCTGCTGGTCGAGCGGGGCGTCGCCTACATTCAGAGCCATCTGCAGCAAAATTTGTCCGTGGCGGACTGCGCCAAAGCGGTGCATTTGAGCCCGAGCTATTTTTCCAACTTGTTCAAAAAAGAAATGGGCGTCACCTTGGCCCAGTATATTACCCATTGCCGGATGGAGAAAGCGAAGGAACTGGTGCTCGAGGGGATGCAGGTGCAGGATATCGCCGGATCGCTTGGTTATGAGGATCGTCCGTATTTTACCGAATTGTTCAAAAAGCACACCGGGATGACGCCAACGGAGTTTCGGATGAAATATGCGGCGTGTGCCGAGACGTGAAAGTGCGAGTTCAAAAAGTCGGGTTTCCAGGACCGAGAAGATTGGATGAAGCTAGGGACTGAGTAGCGGAGCGTAGGTGAGCCTACGTGAGCAACGGAAGGCCCGGCTGAATTCAAGATTCGACGTCGAATCAACCCCTTGAACTGCTTCGTCATGGGAAGACGACTTTTTGAACAACCTCTGAAAGAGTCGTTTTCTCACCCCCGGAGAGTTGTTTTATCCTTCACGAGGCGGAAGGCGGATGATTTATATTTTAAGTGGAAATGAATGCGATTACATTGTTCTAAGGGGGCATATTCATGAGTGTTAGAAGGCGGTTTGTGTCGGGAATGATCTTGTTGTTGGCGGGAGTTTTGGCGGCCTGCTCACCGGCGGGCAACAGCGGTGTTTCAAAGGCAAACGCCGGCGCAGAAGACATGAAGACGAAGCTTACGTATTGGACGATTGACCGTCACGACACCGATTTTATCGAGCAAAAAATCAAGGAATACGAAGAAAGCAATCCCGATGTCGAGATTGAAATGAAGGTGATGGCGGAAAACTATGAACAATCCGTAGAAATCGCCTTTGCCAGCAATCAGGCGCCGGACATCTTTCGCATCACGGGAAAAATGCCGATTTGGGTGGAGCGAGGTTACCTGGAACCGTTTGATGATTACCTCTCGGCCGAAATGAAGGAGAACTTCAAAAACGTCCTGATCGAGGAGAAAAACATGGTTGACGGCAAAATATATACCCTGCCGAGTACAGGGCAATTCTGGAGACTGATCTACAACGTTGATCTGTTTGAACAAGCGGGCATTGACGGGCCGCCGGCGACGATTGCGGAAATGGTCGAGGACGCCAAGAAGATCACGGAAGCGGGCAAGGATACCGGTGCTTACGGGTTTGCCGGGAACTTCAAGAGCGCCAGCGGCTTTGAGCGGATCGCTTATCCGATCGTGTCGCTGAGCACAAACACGGGGAACGAGGGCTTCAATTTCCAAACCGGACAGTTCGATTTTACCGTGTATAAAGAAGTGCTGCAGGCCCTGCATCAAATCAAAGCGGACGGCAGCATGCTGCCCGGCTCCGAATCGCTTGACATCGATCCGCTGCGGGCCCAGTTCGCGCAAGGCAAGATCGGCATGTATTTCAATCACTCCGCGGAACCAAGCGTGTACAAAACGCAATTTCCGACGGACATCCGCTGGGCCGCGGCCATGCCGCCGACGATCGACGGTCAGCAGAACGGGGCCGTTCAAGTCCTTGCCGGCAGTTACTTGGCCTTAAGCAGGAATTCCGAGCATAAAGAAGAAGCTTGGAAATTTATCGAATGGATGTACAGCGACGAGGTACGGATCGCCTATCAAGAGGGAGGATACGGCATCTCCGTCATCCCGTCCGTGTCGGCCAAAGCCAAAGCCCCGGACATCGCCGGCATCGATAACTTCCTGCCGACCTCGCTGGACGGCATCTACCCCGCCACCCCGCTGGTCGCCACCGAAGGCCGCGTCGAAGGCACCAAAAAAGTCGACGTCTTCAACAAATTCATCTTCGACGGCCAGGACCTGGACAGAGTATTGAGCGATTTGAACACTCGCTACAATGCCGCGCTTGAGAAAGCCAAAGCGGTGGGGGATACAACGATTGAAGCCGATCCGGGATTTAATGCGGCGAATCTGCAGGGGTCGTTGGTGGAGAAGTAGGAGAGGGAATACGAAGACAAGCCCATTGCGTATTAACTTGGGCTTGTCTTTTTTCGTTTAATTAGGGCGTTTCGCCTTAAATATGTAAATCAGATAATCCGCAACAAGCCCCACTAATAAGAAGCTTCCAAAGTGTATCAAATAAGCCGGAAAGCGCAGGGGAATTAAAGCGCTATTCGTCATCCATTTGGGATTATTGATATTGATAATCCAACTTGTGAAAGGCTCTGTGAACTTAATGGAATCGATTAGTGGATTGAATTTTATTAATAGGATATTTGCTAGGCCGCTTCCTAAGTAGTCGCTTAGGCATATTAGGATGCTTATGATAGAGAGCCAAAGTGTGGCACGTTTTAATAGAGACAGGGGGGTCACCTCCATTGACTTCCATATTTTTATTGTATCATCGGAACTTTGAGTGTGGAAATTAAACGAATGGATGTCTGTGGTGGGGACAAATCGCTTATCAAGAGGGCGGAAATACAATATGCGAATATCGCATAAAATTCAACTTGCTGGAATCATTTGAGGTAAACTCGTCCTTGAGGGGAGTGTAGTTAAGTTAACACATTACCCCAAATTATTAAGAGGGTGAGCCAGTGAAGAATATTATAGAAGAACTATATTACGGTAACCTGCATCCCGAAGGGTTTATAGTCCCCACAGATTCCGAATATCGCCCGCTCAATAGAAAAATTTCCGATTTGATGGAAGAAGCCAAGCAAAGATTTTCGGAGGACGACTTCAAAACCCTTGAGGAAATCTTGGATTTGAACGGGGAAACTAGTTCTATGCTTACAAGTGAGGCTTTTGTACAGGGGTTTAGGATGGGGGCTTTAGTGATGGTGGAGGTGTTTTGTGGGGAGGGGAAGGGTTTTGAGAAGGGAGATTGATGGAGGCAGACTTGGGAGAGTGTTCATGAAGTTGGAATGTATATTTGGCAATATTGAGTTAAAAAAATAAGGCACTAATTTAATGAACTGTAATTTTTTTTATTGATTAATCAACCGATTCATTGAAATGAATGGGATCGTAGAGGGAGAAAAGGTATTGATCCACTTGCTTAAGGCATTTAATAATGATTCGATCCGGAGTAGCCATACAGAGGCTACTCTGTTTTTTTACAACTGTGAAGAACCAGGACTGGAGTGATAGTACAATTTTTATAATCTTCTGGTTCAATTATTTGGGAGGGGAACAATCAAATGTGATTATATGGTAAAATAAATTATATAATCTTAGGAAATTAGGCTTGCTAGATGCAGGAGGTATCCAACTTGAAAACTATTTTGTTAGATCCACCCAAAGCACCTAAGGACACTAGTCGGATATTCGATAATTCAATAGATCCACTAGTTCGCTTAAGAACAATTGAAGCCGGGGAATTTGAAGATATAGTTTGTGAATGGGCAGTAGGGTATTTAATGCAATGTGAAAATTATAAAAGTGTCGCGCAAATAGGTGGATCTAAAGATTCTGGACGTGATATTGTAGCCTATTTAGATGATTCCATGCAAGTTTTTGATATTTTTCAATGTAAAAGGTATAAAGATCCACTTGCACCTTCAGGGTATATGAGTGAGTTTGGAAAGCTCTGTTACTATACGATGATTGGAAAATATAATAAACCTCGAAAGTATTTTATTGTTGCAAGTAATGGTATTGGACAAGATTTGAGGGATTTAGTCGAACATCCATCAAAAATAAATAAAGAATTAATTGATTCTTGGGATAAGTACTGTGCAGGAAAAAGAAAGATACTTTCTTCTGGATTAAAGTTATCTTCTGAATTGAAAACGTATATTGAACAGTTCGATTTTTCAATTATTTCTGAGATTTCACCAGCTACTCTTATAGAACAGTTTGCTAAAACAAGATGGTACAAATATCATTTTGGTGGAGGACTGAAGCAACGTCCTAAAGTCAACAAGCCTCAGGAAGATATTGAAGATGAAGAATTACGAATGAAATACGTTGATCAATTACTACAAGTGTATTCAAATCATGAGAACAGACCAATAAAGGATATTGAGAGTCTTAAACTTAAGAAGAATTTGCACCGACATTTTAAGAGACAAAGAGAGAGTTTTCATAATGCACAGGCCTTAAAAAGATTTGCTCGGGATGAATTAGTTAACGATGATTCCTATGATGATGTAAAAAACCAAGTTCTTCATGGAGTTATAGCGACGTGTGAATTGGAATACGATACTGATTTGGAACGAGTAGATGAAACTGTTGGAAGATCACAACTTCTTCCCATTAACAGTTCTGAGTTAGGAGTTATTAGTATATTAGAAAAAAGTGGTATTTGTCATGAGTTGGTTAACGATGAGGAGTTGCAATGGATTTATGATGACAACGAAAATTAAAATATTTAATTCGCCCGAAGAAGTTGGTGTCAGAGTATTATTTATTTTATCATTATGTGAAAAGCGAATGAGCTCACAGCGAATTATGTACTACGATTACTTTATCCTTCATTTAAACGATATTGACGATATGCATAGTAGCTTGCATCCAGATAATCCCAATCATTCTTCTGAAATCGCGGTTAAAAGGAATATTGTAAATAAAGGATTATCACTAATAATTTCTAAAGGACTAATAGATGTTAAATACATGAAGACAGGGGTCTATTATCAGAAGAATAGTTTAACTGATCCATTCATCAGCTTATTCTCTAATGGTTATGTTGAGCGTTTGAAGAAAAACATTATTGTAGTAAATGAAAAATTCTCAAAGTTTTCTGATACTCAAATATACAAGTACATTAATAAGAATATAGGCTCGTGGACAGGTGAATTTGAAAAAGAATATAACTCGGTGGGTGAATTATTTGAGTGATTTTGGATTGATTATACAGAAACTTGTACTGCAAGGGATAGGTAAAAAAAATGCAATACTAACCTTCAATCGTGGATTAAATGTAATTGCTGGAGCATCCGATACAGGAAAATCATTTGCATTTGAATGTATCAATTACATATTAGGTGGAACTGAAATTCCAGAGAAACCTAAGGAGTCTGCAGGATATACTAATATTCTTTTAGAATTCAAAGAAAGGAAATCTGGACAGATAGTTACTTTGAAAAGAAGTTTAAATGAAAGCGAAAAAACTAATATATTAATGTACAATTCAGATATCGATCATATTAGTGATGTTTCAGAGAATGTTCTTTCAAGCGATTCAAAAGCTAAAAATAGCTTATCATCTAAACTTTTGAGTTTAATCAACTGTAAATATGAAAATGTTTTGAAATCAACATCTCAAGGTAAAACCGAAGCGTTTACATTTAGAAAATTTGTACCGCTAATGATGGTGAATGAATCGAGAATAGTGCAACGGAACTCAGCAATTTTTCTAGGTGATACAACACGCGATGCAAAATCTACTAAAGAAATAGCAACCTTCTTTACCATATTAACAGGGAATGATTATAAAAAATATGACAAATCTGAGAGCGTTGAAGTGAAGAAGGCCCAGCTTAGAGGTAGAATTGAGGAGCTAACACTTATAAGTAATGAATTAAGGATAGAAATTTCTCGGCTAGAAAATTCTCTAGAGGGAATTAATGAGAGAAATGTTGATGGAAAAATTAGTGAACTAGAGCTTTTTATAAAAGAGAAAAAATTGCAAATAGAACAACAAGAAAACAAATACACATTATTAATGGATGAATATCTTACTTTGTCGAGTGAAAGAAGACGAATAAAGGATAACTTATTTAAATTTCGAATGCTAAAAAAGAATTATGAATCAGATATTGAAAGGCTAGATTTTATTGATCAGTCTCACAATTATATTGATCAACTTGCAAATATAAAATGTCCGGTTTGTAGTTCGCAAATTGACAACGAAAATAATAATCTGCCAAAAGAAATCTACTATATTGCAATTAATAAAGAAAAACAGAAATTAAAGTCGCACTTATCCGATTTAGATGAAACGATATCAGATTTTGAGAATGATTTATTAGAGAACGATGTTTTAATGAAAAAAAACCAAAACTCAATTGATGAACTAGAAAGTTTGTTAAATACCCATTCAATGCAGATTTCTTCAAAAATATCTGATTATGAAAGGTACTTAACAATAAGAGATAATATCCTGGACATTCAAAAAGGAAAAAATAAGTTAGCTGATTTGGGTAAGCGTATTCTGGAGCTTAATGATAAAATTGAAAATACCAAAGCAGATACAAACAAGGCTGAAATCAACAAATTATCTGAGGAATTATTGGGTGAATTCTGCGATATCATAAAGATGTTTCTCGAAAAATGGAGTTTTATTAAGAATAGCGAAAATGTCCAATTTAATAATAAAACTACTGATGTTATTGTAGCAGATAAAACAAAAGCTTCTTACGGAAAAGGAGCCAGGGCAATAATTAATTCAGCCTTTATTTTGGCTATTATGGATTATTGCACCAATCGTAGTCTTTCTCATCCCGGGTTTGTTATGTTAGATTCACCTTTAACTACCTATAAGGAACGGGATAAAATGCAAAATGTAAAAAACGAAGAGGTCAATACCAGTGTGAAAGAATCATTTTTCGAACAGTTGGCAATATATTCCAATGGATTTCAAATTATAATTTTCGATAATGAAATACCTCCAGATAGTTTGAAAGGTATTACATATCACCATTTTACAGGTAACAAAGAAATAGAACGAACGGGGTTCATTCCAAATTGACTTTAAAGTTTTTGAAATGTGGCGGGTTTGCCCCCCTATCGCTGTAAGGGTTGGTTGAACGCCAAGCTACAGGATTCGCTTGCTTTTGCGGAGAAGACACTTGCTTGCTCATCGGATTAGCTTTGTTTTTTACACCCAAGCACTGCTCCTGGCTTATCAGATTGAACTTTGGTTCAGAATTTTTGCCTGTCGTCTGATCAAGCGCAGTAGCTTTATGAACAAGTTGGATCTGCAAAAGAAATTATTTCAGTTTATCGACTACTTCAACGCAACCATTCCAAACCGTTTAAGTGGACTTATAGAGGGAAACCATTTGTTTTTAACTGTTGGTTTATTTCAGGATTAGTGCACTAGGTTCATACCGAATCTATTATGTAGATAAAACAACACCAAAGAATATTTGTCAAAATTTGCAGGACTTTTGATAGTACTGCAGAATCACTTTTATTAGGAGTATGTTCAAAGAACGCTCTTGTTGACGTATATTAGTGGTTGATATAATTAAATGTAAGCTAAAAGGATTACATACTTCAACAAGAATAAACGTGGGGGCTATGAAGTGAATGAATTTTTGAACCGTTTTATTACGGGTAAATGCGAAGAAGTACTTACATTATTTCCAAATGAATGCGTGGATTTTGTGATGACATCACCACCATATGCAGATCAAAGATTTTATGGAACGGAAGAATCCAAAGTACCTCCGGATGAGTTTGTGGATTGGTTTCTCCCGAAAGCAGCAGAAATAAAGCGTGTTCTCAAAAAAAACGGAAGTTTTGTTTTGAATATAAACGACAAGGTCGTCAATGGCAAACAGCATATTTATGTATATGAGCTTGTCGTTAGAATGACTAAAGAACTGGGGTATAATTTAGTTCGGGATTATATTTGGTACAATCCTTCGACACCACCAAATGTTTTTTCTTCTGGCAGGTTCGGTAGAACTAAAAAATCGCATGAGTACTGTTTCTGGTTCAGTAAGGGTGAAGATTGGACATTTAACTTAGATCCAATTAGAAAACCTTACAGTAAAGATATGCAAAAATATTTGGACGGTAATGGGAAAGGAGATCGAAACTATAACACAAGGCCAAGTACGCATAATTTCAATTGCGAAAAGACTTGGGAAGATAAGGGGGGATCTGACCCAGGTAGTGTAATTGAAATAGGAAATACAAGTAGTAATGATAACTTTATAAAATTGTGCAAAGAGCGAGGAATTGCTCATCCGGCAAGATTTCCTGAGAAATTAGTTGAGTTTTTCATTCTGGCAGGAACAAACGAGAATGACATTGTGTTAGATCCATTTTCTGGTTCAGGTACAACAGCTGTTTCAGCTCATCGTAACAAAAGACAATGGATTGGGATTGATTCAAATCAAGATTATTGTGATCTTGCTTACGAAAGAATGAAAATTGAATTTCCAAATGAATTTGAAATAAGGGCTGAAATAAATGCTTGAGAACATTCAAAATAAAAGGTATGTAGTTCGTTGTTTGGATGGTGCTCAAGGGATGCTACTGCTTCCTGATTCTTCGATCAAACTTGTGTATGGCTCACCGCCTTATCCAAACGCAGAACGAAATTATGGAGTGTGGAAGTCTAAAGATTATATTGAAAAGATTTCTCCATTTATTGTTTCTGCTAAACAAAAGCTTAGAGACGATGGTTTCATTGTCATTAATGTAAAAGCAAATCGTGATCGTCACAAAGGGGATCATTGTACTACTCGTTCTCTGGTTATTGAGAAATTAGCAATAATGATGGAAGAAGAGTGGGGACTTAGTTGTGTAGATATCGAAATTTGGGTCAAGGACAATCCTGTATCAACCGGATTAAGAGTTGCTTGCCAAGATACTTATGAGCAAAACTTATGGTTTTCAAAAAGCCCTGCTTGGACTATTAACCTTGATGCTATACGAAGGCCATATTCTGAAACCACTTTAACTAAATATGAAAATAATGAATATAAGCCGAGAGCAAATGGTTTGAGTTATGTTAGAAAGAACAAGCGAATTGAGGCTAACCCCCTTGGTGCTCTTCCTGTAAATGTTATAAGAGGAGCTGTATCAGCGAAAAAAGGAGAACATCAAGCAATACAACCGAGTTATTTGCCCAACAAATATATCAAAGCAACTACACAAGTTAACGACCTAGTAGTTGATCCATGGATGGGCACTGGAACCACAGGCATCGAAGCACTAAGACTGGGGCGTACTTTTATTGGGTTTGATATTTTTAAAGAGTATGTAGAAAAAGCTGAAAGTACATTACGAGAGACGTTAGATGGTGTACAAGATGATTAAAAATAGAAGTCCGTTTAAGGCTTCGCAAAAAATAAACGAATACTTTATTAAGAAACTTGGACTTGCAGTTAAACGGGTGGACGATTTGGAATATCGTCCTTTCTTGCTTGAATTGAATAAGCCACTACCACTTAAAGCTAGGGTATATTTGTTTAATTGTGGAAATCCTCCAGGAGGAAGGCCGATTAATGAGTATAAGTTGGTCTTAAATGTTGACCAGAAAGAGAAACATGAAACTGGTAATTTTGATTTTTCAGGTGGCTTCTATGCAATGATAATCGGTTACATACAAGAATATGATGTATTTGTTTTTTGGGATGCAACCAAGCATAAAAACTTTGGGCGAAATAAGAATCTTCAAGTTAAAACAGATACGGTTATTCATTCACTACTTGTTCCATTCGAAACACAGACTAGAAATACAAAAAATGGAACTGAAATTGTTATTGTCGCAAGAAGTGATTACTTAGTAGATGCAATTAACGAAAGAATGCGGATATTTTATTATGAATTACTAGAGGGATAACAATGAGCTTAAACCAATTTGAGTTTAAGACTGATTACAATAAAGCTACAGATGATATAGCTTATGAGTTTTATTTGCCCTGCATGGAAAACTCGATTTACTATGATCGAGTTTCGGGTTATTTCGGCAGTACAGTGTACATAATTGCATGGACAGCCTTAAAGCGATTTGTTGAAAATGGCGGTAAAATGAGAATTATTTGCTCACCTTATATAGTCGAAACAGACCAAACAGCAGTCAACGAAGGATACGAAGCACGCTCAGCAAAGCATATAGAAGCTCTTGAAAACGAAATCAAAGATTTATTTAATGATAGCTACCTTAATAAACCAACGAGAGCATTAGCTTGCTTGGTTGCACTTGATATTATAGATATAAAAATTGCTGTAATACAGTCTAATGCAAATCCTGAAGTCAAAAGACTATTTCATGATAAAGTTGGCATTTTTCAAGATAAAGAAATGAACTGCGTTGGATTTAGAGGCTCTATGAATGAAACTTTTAAGGGTTTATCTTCAGATGGTAATATCGAATCGATAGATGTTTTTCCTAGTTGGATTGATGGAAGGGATAAACAACGTGTGGAAAATGCGACTACATATTTCAATGAATTATGGGGAAATCGCATTGAGGGGATTGAGGTATCTGACTTTCCAAAAGTAGCAAAAGAATTGTTTATTAAATATGCCTCCACAGATAAATGGAAGGAACTTGTCGAAGAGATTGAGGCAGAGATAGATTTGGGAAGAAAATGGGCGGCAGAGAGAAGGACCGGAGGGAGAATACCACGAACACATCAAATACAAGCTCTTGAAGCTTGGGAACGTTCAGGACGAAGAGGGATATTCGAGCATGCAACTGGAAGTGGAAAAACATATACTGCAATGTGCGCGATAAAAGCGGCTATAAATTTAAATGAGGTTGTCATTGTATTGGTTCCTTCAACAGAACTCTTGGGCCAGTGGCATAAAGAATTAACTCAAGTTTTTAACGATGGCGACATCATGTTTCTTGTATGCGGGGATGGAAATAATGTTTGGAAGAAACGAGGATATCTATCTGCTTGGACACAAAGAAGCTTGACAAAGAAAAAAATAATCATTGCTACTATGGACACTGCAGCTTCTGAGCAGTTCATTAACGGTATTGAACAAGGAGAGCATTTGTTTTTGGTAGCAGATGAAGTTCATCGATTAGGCAGCTTCTATCGTAGGAACGTCTTTAAAATCAATGCAGGTGCTCGCCTTGGATTAAGCGCAACACCGAGACGATTTGGTGATGAAGAAGGTACCAGAGCAATTTTTTCTTATTTTGGAGATATCATTCCTCCACCCTTTACATTAGAAGATGCCATATCATCAAAAGTATTAACTAAATATTTTTATTACCCGCATGAAATTAAGCTTAACCATAAAGAACAAGAGCAATGGGACTCAATAACATTAGAATTACGCAAATATCTTGCGATAAACAAGAAGCCAGAATCTGATTTTAATAAACTAACAAATGATCCTAAAGTGAGAAAAATGCTGATTCAAAGAGCGAGAATAATTAAGAATGCTGCCGTAAAAATAGAATTGGCTCTAGATGTAATAAAGCAATACTACCGGGAGGGTCAAAGATGGATTGTTTATTGCGACAATCAAGTTCAATTAGGAAAAGTACTCAGTATTTTATCGGAAAATTCTTTTAATGCTTATGAATATCATTCTGCAATGTTAGGGGATAAGAAAGCAACATTAGGCTATTTTGCAATTCACGGTGGTATATTGGTTTCCATTAAATGTTTGGACGAAGGTGTTGATATTCCTGCGGCTACACATGCACTAATTTTAGCATCATCCAAAAATCCAAGAGAGTTTATTCAACGTAGAGGAAGGATATTGCGCCGCGCGGATAAAAAGTACTTTGCGTACTTACATGATGCCATTGTTACTCCTAATCAGAGTGACGAGGAAAATCTTAAGCAATTATCAATAATTGAAGCTGAGCTCGCAAGAGCGATTCAATTTGGGACTTGGGCGGAAAACCCCACTTGTATTACGAAATTAAAAAATGTTGCTATTGATTTTAATGTTAACATTACTGAGTCAGTATCAGGGGGATATGAAGAAGATGACGAAGAACAGCAATCTGGATGATCTGTTTGATGCTTTAGAAGCTATAAGAATTGAAGAATATCCTGAACTGCCTAAAAGTATGCTTGAAGAATTACTTAGAATCGAATACGAAAATCAGGACAATAGAGTAGAGGCACAAACCCAAGCGCTAAAACTAATTGATAAATACTTATCTGAAATTATAGATTCATAGATAGGGGGGATCGAATGTTACATTTTACAAGTCTGTCGCTAGAGAATTTTGGGCCGTATAAAGGCAAGCAAGTAATTGAGTTTTCTTCTGAGAATGGAGTTACGATTATTTGGGGTAATAATGGGTTGGGGAAAACCACTCTATTAAACGTATTTCGTTATGCACTTTTCGGAAAAGTGCAAGGGAGAGGAAGTAAATCGCATTCCCTAAAGCAGATTGCGAATTGGGAGAGTTTCGATGAAGGCGAATACGGTTTTAAAGCAATCATTAAAATGAACAGTGACGGGATTAATTATGAGTTAACTCGGCAGTTTGTAGTAAGGGATGAGATTATAAGACCGGAGAAAGACCAGGATTATAGGGAAGAAGTGTTTTTAAAGAGAGGTGTCAGTATTTTATCAGGTGAGAAAAGGGATCATGTTTTAAATAGCCTTATGCCAGAACAGGTTTCACGATTTTTTCTGTTTGATGGTGAATTGCTTCAAGAGTATGAGGAATTACTTGTAGATGAAAACAATGTTGGAACCAAAATAAAGGAGTCCATCGAGACAATACTTGGTGTCCCGGTTTTAACGAATGGTTTGACAGATACGAATGTGGCTGTAAAGGAATATTCAAAAAAACTTACAAAAGCAGCTCAGAAAAATAAGGATACTGAGTTGCTTGGCATTGCGTTGGAGTCTAAGCAAGCTGAGTTAATAAGTCATGAATATGAACTTGACAGCTTGAAAAAGAAACTTGCTGAACTCATCTCTGAGCGGCATAATCTTGAAGAAGAATTGAAGCAAACAGAAAAAATAAGAGATTGGCAAAATCAACAGAAAAGACTTAAGGAAAATATTGATCAAAAGGAAGAATTACTCGCAACAAAACAATCGGAAATGAAAATGTTAACAAAGAATGTTTGGCAGGGAATGCTTGGTAAACGAATACAAGAAGTGTTGTTGCAATTGGAAGATGAAATTAAGATTATTGAAGAAAAAAAATCAAGACACCTGATTTCAAAACAATTATTAGAGGAATTGAAAAAAGGGTGTGAGACAGGGAAATGTCCGATTTGTGAGCAAGGTCTAACACATCACGCTGTAACGTTAATTAAGGAAAAAACAGAAAATTATGATTCCGAACACTCTGGTTTAACTGAGAGTGAAGAAAATACGTTAATTGAATTGCAGGGAAGGCGTGCGCAGTTAAAAAAATTGAGTGTAGAAGAAATGAAACTACAGGTAATATATCACGAAAACATGATTTCAGATATTACTGTTGAACTCAGTGATTTAGAACAGAAATTAAAAGACTTAAATAAAAATATTTTTGAAGCCGGCGATACATCCCGTGCAAGTAATGTTCCTTTTGAGTTAGCTAAATGTTTACAGAAGATTACAAATACAGAAAATGGAATTAAGGATCAACAGGAATTAATTGCAAGAGCTAAAGAAGAAAAAAAGCGGTTTGAGGAGAAGTTAAAACATGAAGCCTCGACAAGCGAATTGTTAGTAGCTGAACGAAAAAGAGAAGCGTGTGAGAAAATCAAAAGAATCTTTGAACGGGGAGTTGAACTGTACAGAGATAACCTGAAGCGGAAAGTGGAAAAAGACGCATCAGACATCTTTGTGAGTATTTCCAATCAACCCGAATATGTCCGACTTCAAATTAATGACAATTACGGATTAGCTATCATCCATCAAAGTGGACGAGTTGTTGAAATTCGTTCTGCTGGTTACGAACATATGGTGGCGTTATCTTTGATTGGAGCATTACATAAAAATGCTCCACTTCAAGGTCCAATTATTATGGATTCTCCATTTGGTCGTCTCGATCCAGAACATAAAAGAAAAATTACATATGCACTTCCTAATCTTGCCGAGCAAGTTGTATTACTTGTATATAGTGGAGAAATAGATGAGCAATTGGCAAGAACGATACTGGGAAGACACTTGAAAAATGAATACAAATTATATAACAAATCAGCCTTTAACACTCGAATTGTTAAAAGCTGAGGAGGGTGAACTATGGCAGAAGATAGAATTAACATTGGCCTTTCTGTTGAGTCAAATAAGATAGCTGACATACTTGAGAATACCGGATATTTTGAAGATAGAATTGCAATAGCAAAATTTGCTTTGGCATACGCTGTGAGAAACAATCTTGACACTGGATTGACAGACTATAAAGTTGGTGAGGGTGGAGGGACAAAATGGAACATTGGTTCGCTTGATGCAGATAAGTATCTTCATAGCTTGATATTGACTTTGTATCCAGAGACGGAGACCCCTTATCGTTATATTGAGGCATTAATGAATAAAGGGTTAGTGAGCATTGGTGAAAAAATAGCAGAAGAAGGAGTAAGTAAAATTAGCGAGTTTATGTGAAACCACTCGTTGATTATTTGAGCATTCGTTTGAGCGTGAATGCTGCCTGGAAACACAGCATGCCTAAATAGTATTTAAATTGAAATTTAAAGTTACATCAGATTAAATGAGTCTCATGAGACTTTTTGCTTCTCATATATGTCTTTTACTGCGGGAACCTGCCTTTATGGAGAGCAGCGAATAACTTCAAAACCTATAGTTCGAGAATAAAAGAGTGAAGCAACCATTTGTATCTAAGTTGTCACTTGGTTGAATGGTATTTTCAATAGACCAGTACGGTTCGTGCTAAGTTTGCAGATCACGAGAGTACAGATGTTCATTCCAAGTATGAGGCAGGATTCTACTTTAGGATGATAGTTGAGGGTAAGTCTAGTAACAAGAGTTTTATCATAGGGGCCAAAGACTCTCTAGAATACATAGGTCAATTTGCATTTTTGCTATTATAATAAGAAGAAAAGATATTTAGGTAAAGGCTACGGCAGTGAAGCAATTCGAATACTGCAGAAGTTTGCCTTCGAGGAATTAAATTTAAGTAAGGAAAGTATTGGGACAGTATATGTATGAGTATTCTAAGAAGTGAATTTGAGCAGGCATAATCAAAGAAGTCGTATTACGTGAAGGAAGGAGCGATAGAAGTAATATGAATTTAATGCAGTTCTATAAAAATTTTAACATGGGTCGAGAAATTGATATTGCTGGGACTTTTATTTATAACGGAATAAAGAACTTTGACGCATTGAAAGGATTTAGCCAAGAATGTGATATTTTTCATGTTTTATATTCATTTGCAGTGGGAATAGAACGTTTACAAAAAGTTTTACTGGTTCTATTAGAAGATTTTCCAGAAATAATTACTGAAGAAGATATAACGAAGTTTGAGAGAAGTCTCATTACCCATAGTCTTCAACAATTGCACGAAAGAATTGCGAACAAAGTTCAATTTTCATTTAATGCGCATCAATATGCTTTGCTGCAACTACTTACTCGTTTTTATGAAATGTGTCGCTATGATAGATTTAATGTTTCACTAAACTTTCATAAAGATAGGGATTTATTCATTGCCTTTCTAGCTGACCGTTTAAAAATGGAGATAAAGGTTGATAGAGCTTATATGGACACACCTAATGATATTCGAATTAAAAAATTCTTGGGTCGAGTTGTTGGCGGTACAGCGAGGGCGTATTATGCAATAATTAAAGATCAAGCCCGTAAACTGGGGCTATATACATATGAGTTGCGATTTGATTCACCGGCCTATAAGTTATTTCAAGGTGATTTAAAGGACAATTCATTTTATGAGTTACTATTTGAAGAGCGAATAGCATTAACAGAATTTCTAATCTATCTACTAAACCACGAAAGCGAAGAGGAAATTAGAGAAGTATTAGGGGACATAGAGCCGCTTCAGTTGGATATAAATGAACTGGAAATTTTCTTTAACGAAATATGTCACGGTAAGGTGCCAGTAGGATTAGTAGATTCAGTAGTTTATTGGTATGATGTAATTGATGATTCTAAAGAACGTTTACAGAAAATCGACCAAATATCTTCTTGCTTTTGAAAACCAGAAATTATTGAGAATATCCAAGAGAGCGCTCTCCACTCGGCGTTCTCTTTTTATATAGATACTCTATTTGAAGCTGGTAACCTGGACGTCAGCACAGCCAGCTTTTTTGCGTGAAAGGAGGCAAAGCGGTTGGCAAAATTAATTACACTCGCCGATCAGAAGGGCGGAGTTGGAAAAAACCACAACGACTGTCAATCTGAGAATAGGTCTGGCTGCTGAAGGTAAGAAAGTACTGCTAGTAGATGCGGACGCTCAAGGTCTTGCAGGTTAGTATATCCAAGGCAAGAGGAGATTTGCCGTCCCCGCATTTTTTGTGACACTGGATAGTCGTTCGCTCGGAGGACGTTCCGTTCAAACAGCCATTCACAAATATGGAGAGGCGGCCGGAATCAAGAATGTCCGAGTGAGTCCGCATCGGCTAAGACATATGTTTGCCAATATGTATATTTTGAATGAAGGTGATCCGTATAGCTTACAGGATATTCTGGGGCATACCTCACAGGACATGGTAATGAAATATGTCAATCTGTGGCGGCCAGAAATGAGATCCAAGCATAATCCTTACCAATGAGTCATTTGTACAAGGAAAGACTATTGGACAGAACATAAGGCGAGAGGTTGATTATTGTCCATGATTGTAGGGACATGTGCCCATTTTTATCATATAATAGTGGTAACATGTCCCTATTTGGAGGAATCCGTAATGCCAAACAATGTGAGGATCGCACTTGCCCAGATATGTTGCCATGCTGCATATACAGACAACACTACAAATTTTTTAATGGAGCCGACTGGAAAAAACATTGGTCTCTCTAAATTGTCAGCAAGTATACCTTCTATTAAGTCTATAAGAACTACTTTCATGGAAGAGTATATTCGATATATACGGACTAAAATATTTGCCGTTATATCTTGTTGTTCAAAAAAGGACGTTGATGTTTTGATTCTCCCTGAGTACTCTGTACCTGCTAATTTAATTCCAGAATTGCTTGAGGCTGCTAAAGAAAATGGAATTATTATTATTGCCGGTAGCCACATGATTGCAGGGAATCTAAAAGAATTTTATATGAGTGCACAATTTGAGGATTTAATAAATTGCGAACAAAATACAATAAAGGATCAATTTATCCGTAGAGCCGTTGCTCCCGTTTTATTTCCAGATGGAAGATACCAACTTGTCTTTAAAAATAAAGCTTCTCAATGGGAAACAAATTTGATTGTTTCGGATGAGGTTAATGATTGGTTTAAAGTCAACCATAAAGACAAGGATTTTTATATTGGAATAAAGATATGCATCGATGCGTTAACGGATTCAGAATTCCCCAGAGAGGCAAATGGGGATAGGTTAATGATTATTCCTTCTTTTAGTCCAAAAACTAATTATTTTGATAATACTGCTAGATTCCTTGCTGCAAATGAAGTTCCTGTATGTTATGTGAATGAGGCATCAACTGGAAAATCAAAGATTTTCGGTTGGGTTCATAGAGAGAGTAGTTCTCCTTATCTTTCTAATGATGGGACTATTGAAATTCCAAATGGTGAAGAAGCAATTCTCATTGCGGATATAGATCTAAGTGGGCAATTTGGCAAAGTATCTACAGTAGTAGCACATGAGCCTATTAAAGTAATTTCAATGATTCCCATTCTTCACTTAGCAGATTCTCGTAATGAGAAGCTGCATGATTTTTTTACTAGTACCAGTATCTCTATTGACGAAATTACAGAATTGGCTTTAGAAAATCCACATTTCTCCAAAGTTCTAACCTATAAAATTAAACATTATCTACACTTAGTTGATCTAGGTATTAACAACAAAAGCGATGATGATTTCTTAAAAGACATACTTTTTATTGAAGAAGTACTGAATTTCTGGGATTTTGAATTCGCAAATTTGGAAACTGTTTATCACCTAGCAATCAATCTAGTTGCTAGTGAAACAATGATTGATGAAGCTACAAAAGTTTTAATTAATGTTCGCGAAGAAATGAAGAGTATAGAAAATAAAACAAGCTTAAGCAAGAAAATAGTACCGAAGCATACAGAAACATCTACAGAATATATACACTCATTTAAAAGACCATATCTTGGAAGAGATGATGCTATTTCATCATTTAGGAAGTTTGTCAATAACGATACAGTGCATATTTGTGGGGTTTTTGGATTGCGAGGACTTGGAAAAACACAATTTTTATCTGATGGAATTAACTCTGTCCTTCCTGCCAATTGGAAAAGAATATTGATACGAAATACTGAGGGGACCGGTTTTAATAGATTTATATTAAGCTTTGCAAAAGAAATTAGATTTACAATTAATGAGGAGGGTATTATTTCGATAAATGACACTGACCTTACAAAAGTTGTATATAAAATGCTTGAAAAATTCGATAAGATGCCGCCTTCTATTATCCTGATTGATGACTGGCATTATTTTTTTATTAAACGTTCTTATCGAGATAGCCGCTTTAGACTTTTTATTGATTGCCTGTACAAATATGGATTTACATCAAATAATAAAATAGTACTTACTTCATTATTCAAATTTGATATTGAAGAATTATATCCAATTGTTTTATACGGACTAAACGAGGATTCATTAGAAGGTATAATTGATTGGAATATACGAACATATAACGGAGATAACAAATCTGTTTTAGTACCGCGTGAAATAATTCGTCAAGTTCATGGAAATCCTCTTGCTGCGCAACTAATGGCTCAACTTATTACTAAGTACCCTATTGAGCAAATTCTTGAAAATACGCAGGTAAAAGAGCGATTTCAGGGACGACTTATACCATTGATTCTTGACCAACTTTCTCTTTCTGAAGATGAAATTAATCTAGCTGAGTATCTTTCATCTTTTAATCTGCCTGTAGATTTTGAAGTGATCGAAATATTTATGGGGGAAAAAACTTATGAACTTATATCAAGTTTAATAGATAATTTTATCTTAGAGCTAAATATAGAATCAAATTCGTACCAAATTCACCCGCTTATAAAGGAATATTTCAATTCAACAATAAAGTTTGAGAGTAGAATTGTTTATCACAAGGTAGCTGCTGAATATTACAAAACTAAAATAGAATTGGATTCAACAAACCCAGTCTATAAGGGAGAACATATTTCTCATTTAGCCTCATCACTTCAGTATGAAGCATTTTCTGAACTCAAACCTATTTATTTCGATGAGCTAAGACCAGTCGCCAAAACTTTATTTAAGGAGAGAAAGATTTGGGATGCACTTAAACTTTATGAGATTTTGGATAAACTATACGAAGAAACTGATATAAAATTTCATATCGCACTATGCTACGCACATGAACACTTGTGGAAAAGTGCAGAAAAGTATATTAATAAAGCTATGTCGTTAGATGATAAAGCATGGTGGGTTTTGCAGGGTTATGCTGATATACTTACAAAAAAACGACAACTTGATCCAGCTGAAAAGTATATAAATCAAGCAATTGAGTTGATGGAAAAGAATAAAGCACCAACTGCTGAATTTGCTGATGCATATCAAATACTTGCCCAAATTTATGAAAAGAGAAAGAACCCTAAGGCTGAATCAATTTATAAAAAGGCTATAAGCCTTGATAAAGAGAGTGCTTTCATAAGATATGCATATGCTAAATTTCTTTATAACTGTGGGGATTGGGAGGGGGCATTAAGTGAACTAGGTATTGCTGAATCATTGGACTCATCGTTAAGACAAATACATGTATTAAAAGCTAAAATTGCTGGTGATCAGGAGTTTGCTGATGATGAGGACATTGATCAAGAAATGTAAGTAAATAAATACTAGGTCAAAGAATAAGTGAATTATTTATACATTGATTTGATGTTTACCAAAACCAAACACTGATTATTAACATTATGTGGAATAGAGTTTATTGGCTGTGTTTTCGCTATGGGCATAAATTTCCAGGTAATCGCATGTATCTTCCCAACGGATAATGCCCTGTTAAAAATGCGTATCTTACCACAATGGATGTCCACGCGGAAAAGGATTGGCGGCATTTAATACTGGGTTCAAATGCTCATAAAGCTCTCAATCTTTGGTTAGTATCTCCTCCTCCTTTTGGGGGAGATACTTATAAATGAGTTTAAACAAAATTTTTGATAGCTTCGATCTTAGGTATACCTTAGGACCTCACTCTTATAAAAACTTTAATTACTGTTACTATTCATATTTTCAACTGCACTAAACTTCTTGTGCTGCGAGAATATAGTATAGATTAAACCGTATTCTTGTGGACACTTTTCTTTTATCGCTGGACAACATCGTACATGTATAGCGAAAAATGCAGGGATAACTAATATTCCGGTGGAAATTGCAAAGTTTACAAAGGAGGAGAATTATTTGTCAACAATAGATGAACTATCCAAAAGAGCGAAACCTAGCTTATTCCATTATGTTGATGTCTATATTCGTGAACGATTAGGATTTACAAAAAGCTCGTACAATGAAAGAGATATTGAAGAAATTTTTAATGATATTGTATGGCGTTACAACAATATTGATCTCAACAAAAATTCTGAACATATAAAAGAGATTAGAGATAGAATAAACACCTCAGAACAGTTTAAAAAGGAGATTAAAAAATATATAATTTCATGGATTGAGGATAGGCCAACTAAAGAGCGGCACGATTATTATAAGTCATTGTGCTTGCAGTACGGATTGCAAGTCAAAGAGATGATTAGAAGTGAACATTTAGAAGGCCGAATAGCTAAGATTTTAAAATCAGGAGGTAAGAGCCAGAATTATAGGTAGTAGTCAAATAATTAGAAGAAAATGAGATCCTTATTATTCAGGCGGCACTTGATTTAGCAAAAGCTAAGTTGAAAGAAATCTATAAAGAAGAATATTTAGAAAATCAAATTGATTCAATAAAAGAAAAATTATCTCTTCAATTAAAAGATTTAGAACATTATCGCTAAAGCAGATGAAATGCTGATTTTGGATTATTATTTTTCTGTAGTTACGTTACAGGTTCATCTATCGATGGTGAACAGTTGAATCTCGTTGAGGTCACAAGCGGAAAAGTCGCTCATAAAAAACGAATGTTGCATAAATCATAAAATGATCGCATGGTTTGGAAGCCAGCGATCATTTTTATGTCCTGGTATTTATTACGTAGCCTTTTGTTTCAAAGCCGCGAGCTGAAGCTTTGTCTGGATTCAGAACGCAGCACCGGTGCTCTGCATCCGCTGGATTCATGCTAATTTCAGAGTTCAAAGCCCTTAAGCTGCAAAAAGGAGTTAGGGGACACTACGTCTAATATATCATTATGGAAGTGTGAAAGCGCTATCTAAGCAAACAAGATAGAATTAACGCGAGGTTTAACTGTTTTTTTCCTAACGGAGGAACCAATATGACGACTAAGAAACACCGTCCGTTCAACAAGAAACTATTCAAATTCAGCACCAAACTGATCATTTCCTTATCGGCGGCAAATCTATTGATTTCTTGTGTGACCGCGCTGATTACGTACCGGATTCATCTGTCGCTTTTTAATGAGGAAGTTAGCCGGCAATATTATATGACGACGGAGCAGGTGCTGGCTCGGCTGGATTCGAGGGTGAATGATATGTACAGAATTACTGACTATATCACCCTAAATCCGTCGGTTAGTCTGGCGATTTCGGCGCAAAATGAACGGTCGGATTCGTATGAACGGATGAAAATCGAGAAGATGCTGGATGAGCAAATCTATCAGGTGCGGCTGGATGCGCCGGAGATGATTGGTATTCGGATTTATGATTTGAAAGGGAATATCATTAATCTTGGCTCTTTTGCCGGCTCGTTTTATAGTCTTAAGCCCGAATATCTCGGGCAAATGATTCGTAAGCTGGAAGGGACTGGCGGGGAATATGTTTGGAGCCAGCGGGCCAGGAGGACTACCGGGAACAGGGAAATTCCAATTGGGTGTTGGCGGGGCGGTTCATGCGGTCGATGGATCTGGATACCTATGGCATGATGCTGTTTGTTCAATACGTCCTTGTTTGAATCGCATTTGAAAGATCTGCGCACCGAAACCCAAGTGGAAGTGTTTTGTATGATCAAGAGGGGAAACCTTTGTATTCGTTGAATGGATCTAACGGACAGATCCCGGATTTGTCCACGATGCCAGGCATCGGTAATTCGGTTCGTAAAGAGAACGGGGTTTCCTATATGTACACCAGGCAGAAGTCAGAAAAGGTCGGTTTTACTCTGGTTAGTAAGGTGTCTTTAGCCCAAATCCAAAGCAAAAGCCACGTGATTCTCAAGGTGGCGGTCGTTTCGGCGCTGGCCAGTCTAATTTGTTTGGCGATCATTATTACTGGGATTAGCCGCATGTTGCTGCGTCCGCTGGGAAACCTGGTGCGCGGCATGAAGCGTGTGCGGGAAGGCCAGTTTGATACGCGTGTGCAGATTCGGACCCAGGATGAATTGGGGTATCTCGGGGACAGCTTTAATAATATGACCGCCCATATCGAGAAGCTCATCTATGAAGTGTATGAACGTAAAATTAGTGAAAAAGAAGCCGAGTTGAAAGCGATCCAGGCTCAGTTAAATCCTCATTTCTTGTATAATACGCTGGGGATGTTTTTCTGGAAGTTTTAACAAGTACAAAGCCGGCAGCTTGGTCCATACCAGTAGGCGCAACATTCGTTTATTAAAAGTTCCAAGAGTCGGAAGTATGCGGGGCAAAATGAATACCTGCCTCCTACAGTTTCTTTGTATTCCAAGCTTCCCGGGTTTATCCGCTACCTTTGGCACCTTCCTTGAATCCCCCACCATCTCGAATCATAATAGACCTAAGGATAGACAAGAGAAGTGAAAAAAATGAACAAGCTCCTGCTGTTGGAGGATGACTTGAGCCTGATTGACGGGCTTTAGTTCGTGTTGAAGAAGCAAGGGGGTGAATTTGATATTGCCCGGACGTGAGAGAGGCGGAGGCGAAGATGGCATCGAATGGCATCAAGCTGCTTCTGCTGAGAAGCTGTTTCGATGGTGCGTAAAAATGAAAAGCGTGGTGTAGAAATTTTATGAACATACCTATATTAACCACAAAGCTGCATATTCCTCCAGCGCGAACGAAAGTGGTTCAACGCTCACATTTGTTCAAACGCTTGTCTGAGGGGCAGCAAGGAAAACTAACGCTAATCTCCGCTTCTGCAGGCTATGGTAAAACCACGTTGGTCAGCGAGTGGCTGGCTGACTGCAGACGTCGGGCCGCATGGTTATCGCTGGATGAAGGTGACAATGATCCTGTGCGGTTTCTCCTTCATCTTATCGCTGCAATAAAGAACATCGTTGATGTTAACGACCAAGGTGTATGGAGAGCGTTACAATCTCCGCAACCGTTGCCGATCCAATACATCCTTACTACTTTAGTCAATGAAATATCATCCGGTTCAGATCCATTTATTCTCGTGCTTGATGACTATCACGTCATTGAATCTCAAACTGTGCATGATGCCCTGTCTTTTCTGATCGATCATCAACCCTTACAGATGCATTTGATCATCATGACGCGCGAAGAGCCGCAGCTGCCGATCGCCAAATTGCGGGCAAGAAACCAATTGACCGAACTGCGTGGAAACGACCTGTGTTTCACCCGGCAAGAAGCGGCGTTATTTTTCAACCAAATCATGGGGCTTAATCTATCATCTGCAGAGGCGTTTTCTCTGGAGGCACGCACAGAAGGGTGGATTGTCGGGCTGCAATTAGCTGCTATCTCTATGCAGGGCTGTTCGAATACGGCCCAATTCATCTCGTCCTTTACCGGCAGCCACCGTTTTGTGTTGGACTATTTAATGGAGGAAGTCCTAATGCAGCAGTCCGAAAAGGTTCAGACCTTTTTGCTTCATACCTCCATTCTTGATCGATTTTGCGACTCCCTCTGTGATGCCGTTTTACCGAAGGGTATGGGAGGAGATGAAATCTTGGCGTATCTTGAGCGTTCCAACCTGTTCATCATCCCGTTGGATAGCGAGCGTCATTGGTACCGTTACCATCATCTTTTTGCCGATTTGTTGCGACAGCGTTTGTATCATGCCAACAAGGACAAGGCCGAGGAGGTCGCCGTTCTACATACCAGGGCAAGCCATTGGTTTGAAGAGAATGACCTTGAGATCGAAGCCTTTCAGCACGCTGCGGCGGCTCAAGATGTGGATCGGGCCGCAACATTAATCGAAGGAAGGGGAATGCCTCTACATTTTCGCGGCGCCGCTCAACCTGTACTGAACTGGTTAAAGCGCCAGGACGAGTCCACGCTTAACGAACGGCCGTCGCTCTGGGTGATTTATGCCTCCGCCTTATTGATGATCGGCCAATTGGACGGAATCGAACAAAAACTATCCGCTGCCGAAGCGGCCATGAAACCTATCGATCCCGATGAGGTAGATCATGATCTAATCGGGCATATAGCATCGATCCGGGCCACGCTTGGAGTCATTCGGAACGAGACGGATATCATTATTGCCCAATCACTCCTCGCGCTGGATCATCTGCATCCGAATAATCTGCCTGTGCGCGCAGCGACTACCTGGACGTTAGGCGTTGCCTACCAGCTGCAGGGCGATCGCGCAGCCGCCAGACGAGCTTATACCGAAGCATTATCGATAAGCAAGCGAATGGGACACCTGATTATTACGCTTATGGCAACTTTAGGTACAGGCCAGATCCAGGAGCTCGACAATCAGTTGAACCTGGCCGTGCGAACCTATAAACAAGTGATTGAACTAGCTGGCGAACCGCCACTGCCGGCCGCTTGTGACGCATATTTAGGCATGGCTCGAATCTTCTATGAATGGAACGAATTGGAGGCAGCCGAACAGCATATAGGGCAGAGTATCCTGTTAGCCAAGCAGATCGAGAATACGGATAGGTTATCCGATAGTGAATTATTTGCGGCAAAATTGAAACTCGCCAGACAAGATATTTCAGCATCGGAAGCTATGTTAACTAAAGCTCGTCATGAAGTGCAAGAACGATCCTTTACTCACCTTTTGGGCGAAGTTCAACACTTGGAACTTCTTATTTCTCTTCATCACGGCAACTTTCCGGAAGCCGTAAAGCATTTGGAAACTGGTGAATGGCCTGTTCTGCAGTCAAGAATCCATATGATCCAAGGGAACGCAAGCGCTGCTCTGGTCATACTGGCTACTTTGTATGACCAAGCGAAAGCGAAGCAATGGAAGAACGAACAGCTTAAGCTTCTTGTACTCCAAGCATTGGCGTTTCAGGTCCAAGGCAATATGGAGAGGGCGCTTGAAAGCTTAAATGATGCTTTGACACTGGCGGAGAATGAGGGCTTCGTTCGTCTTTTTGTTGACGAAGGTAAGCCCATGCTTGATTTGTTAACGGAAGCGGCTACCCGTCGGATCCAGCCGGATTATACCGGTTTTTTACTGTCCAACATGCATAATGAACAGAAACTCAATGATTTCGCTGTTCACAGTCCCCCCATCCGCTTCGAACGTTTAATCGATGCCTTAAGCGAGCGTGAACTGGAAGTTTTGCAACTGATCGCCCAAGGCCTCTCTAATCAAGAAATAGGTGATCGGCTTTTCCTGGCCTTAAGTACAGTGAAGGGGTATAATCGCAACATTTTTGACAAATTGCAGGTTAAACGGCGAACCGAAGCGATCGCACGTGCCAGAGAGCTCGGACTGATATAACTTACTCCGGTCTTAAGCAATGCCTAAAGGCAAGGCTTGGGCCTTTTTTAGTTCGAAGCATACTTTAGTATCTACTCAGTCATGCCTTGCAGCCAATATACTATTCGTAAAACACTCTGGCTGATCATCAGGTAAAAGAGGGGGGGGGAGTCATGCAAACCAACAGAAAAACGGCAGTCTATCTTGGGCTGCTGCTCATCTTCAGTTTTGTTTTTGGAATATTTAGCTCTGTTCCAGCATTAGAACGTTCGGATTACCTTGTAAAGTTGTCGGAGATCGAAATGCAAGTTTTGGTTGCAACCTTTTTTCAAGCGGCAATGGCTGTAGTGTATGTCACGATAACCGTATTGTTATATCCAATCATTAAAAAATACAACAAAAGTCTGGCAGTGGGATATTTCGGTTTCAGGGTGATTGGCTCCGGCTTTCTCTTTGCCGGCATAGGCTCACTGCTTCTTTTATTAGGTTTGAGTCAGAGTTCGGCAGCTGCCGTCCAAGCTGACTCATCGTATTTTGAAGTTATCGCTGAATTGCTCAGACAAGGCAGAGATATTCTGAATCATATAGGTATGATATTGCCCTGGAGTATTGGCGGTTTGATCCTCTATTATGGCCTATATAAAATTAGACTTATCCCAAGGTGGTTCTCAATAGGGGGGATGATTGGTTCTACCTTGACTCTTCTGGCTACATTACTGTTGATGTTGAACATCATCAAATTAGCGAGCCCAGTCTACTTTATCCTAAATGCGCCAATAGCTATTTGCGAGATGTTTCTCGCGATACTTCTGATATTCAAAGGGTTCAATCAAATTAAAGTGTGAGAACCACCTCTAAAATAAATCTAATGAAAACGGAGATGGGGTATGAGAGTATTAGTGCTTGGAGCAAGCGGCGCTACCGGCAAACATGTTGTCAGGCAATTTATCAAAAGACAAATCCATACTCGGATTCTCATCCGAAAAAATGCTGTTGTTCCCAAAGACGTACAAGAACATCCATTAGTGGAAATCATAAAGGGGAATATCAACGAATTAAATGACGCTGAAATGAATCAGCTTCTATGTGATTGTGATGTCATTATCTCCTGTCTTGGTCACAATCTTACGCTCAAAGGGATGTTCGGCAAACCTCGTTATTTGGTATTTGATGCAATCAGAAGAATCTGTGAAACCGTCCCGAAAAGGGCCGGCAAAAGGGTGAAACTCATCCTGATGAGTACAACAGGTTACACGAACACGTTATCGGGAGAGACAAATTCACTGGGAGAAAAAATCATCTTATCCTTACTAAAGCTTTTGCTTCCTCCTCATCGAGATAATGTTAAGGCAGCCAATTATTTGATTGCCAAAATGGGTAAAGAAGACGGAAATGTCGGATGGGTTGCCGTACGTCCGGATACCTTAGTCAATCATGATGAAGAAAGTTCATATGAAGTTTGTGAATCTCCGGTAAGAAGCCCCATATTCAATGCGGGTAAAACAAGCAGAATAAATGTAAGTTATTTTATGGCTGAACTAGCGATAGATGAAAATATGTGGAAATGTTGGGAATTCAAAACTCCGGTGATTTATAATAAATAGAGAGGCGGCGCATGAAGATCGAGGAAGGATTGAGTTGGGACGATGCGCATTTTGACCAATCCGGATTTTAAGCCTCTCAAGTTCGTGAATCCAAGAATGTTATCGGAAATCAGCGCAAAACCAACGGAATCATTAAAATACAGATTAACAGATAACCTGTAAGATGATCTATATGAAATGTGTTATGATAAAAATAGATGGATATCAACAAAAAGGATGGGTGATCGATAATGAAGTGGGCGGAAGTAAGAGACTTATGCCCGGATCAATTCGTATTGGTTAAGATTCTTCATTATCACGAAGAAGATAATAAAAAAATAATAGACGAAGTAGCACCTATTCGGCCGATACCTGATGAAGATGCGAATAAAGAATTTTTCCGAGCAGGACCAGGAAATTTAGTTTATCATACATCAAATGAAAAATGTTTGATTCATATACGTAGAGATCCAATGATAAGAGTGAGACAATTATAATGAAAATATTTTATAATGGTCAATTGTTAACCACATCACTCATGGTTACATTTCGAGGTAAAACGATTCGAATAGAAGATGTAATAATTGATACCGGCTCCTCACATACCAATATCAGCCCGGATGTATTAGAAAACATTGGAGTAACATACGAAAATGGCGATCCTATCTATGAAGCGTATGGGATAAGGAAATTAGAATGCGAGGAATCTTTGTAAGTAATTCAATGAAGGCGTTGACATCCGATAACAAGGCTTTTACGCTGCGGGACGTATGCCCCTTGGTTGTCAGAAGCGAATCATAAAAGAATATTCAGACAACACACGCCCCAGCCTAAGGTAAGAGCTATCTAAGGCTGGGGCGTGTCGTATCTGGTTTCGTGAGGGGCTGGTACATTTAATCAGCAGCAATCAGCTCGGTTGGGAAGTGGTCGGCGAGGCCTCCGACGGGGAGGAAGCGATGGACGCGGTGGAGTTGTATGAGCCGAATTTGATCATCACGATATAAATATGCCGTTGATGGACGGCCTGGCTTTGACCGAGTGGTTATCCCGGAATCATCCGGAGATCAAGGTGATTATTTTGACCGGTTATCGCGATTTTAAATATGCGCAGCGGGCTTTGCGGTATGGGGCGGTAGAGTTTTTGTTGAAATCGTTTTCTCTGGACGAAGCTTACCGGGTATTGCGCAAGGCGTACGATCAGTTTCGTTTGCAGAGTTTGGCGGTAAGGGTCAAAGAGCAAGAGCGGCAGACGGAATTATTTCGTGCAGCGTTATTTGGCTTGCCTTGTGATCGGTCCTGGCGGGAGGAGTGGGAGCAAAGGTGGTCGACAGCTGCGTTTTGCCTGTTGCAAGTCCATACCTATGGTTTGCCTGAAAAAAATTACACGGCCAAAGATATCGGCTTGCTCCACTATGCCGCCACGAATATTTTGGAGGAGTTGTTGCAGCGGCATCAGACACGGGGGCTTTATTTTCCGCTGCGCAAGGAAACATTTGCTTTTTTGCTGGAGCCGGGTTCTAAAGGAGAGGCGTTCCGCAGAGATGCACTGCTGGCGTTACAAAGTTTTATCGGCATCCAGACAAGTTGGATCGAGCTGGGGACCATCTGCCAGTTTGATGATTTGGCGGGGTTATACGAACAGGTGAATCACGGACCAAATGATGGAGCGGTAACAGACAGCGGGCCTGCCGGTGATTCCCGTAGGCTGAAGGAGGAACTGCTGGCCATGCTGGTCACCAGCGATTTTTCCGGATTGGAGCAGCGGTTGGCGGAATATTTAGAGGAAGCCTCAGCACTTGAGCTGCAGCCTTGCAAAACGAAGGTCTACACGTTGGTTAGCGTTTTTTCGGGCATTTTGCTGTCCGATTTCAAACATTTACAAGCGGCGGCCGCCGCCAGTGATGCCCTGAATCCCGGGCACATTCTTGAAATTCAGAGCGTTCCGGAGTTGTTGGACTGGGCCAAAGACAAATGCTGCGAATTTGTAAACCTGTTTGTTCGCTGGCTGGACGAGCAGCGGGACAACGTGGTGATCAAGGCCAAGCAATATCTCGAGGGGAATTATCAACAAACCTGCTCCTTGCAGACGGTTGCCGCTTATGTACATGTGACGCCCAATTATTTTAGCAATTTGTTTAAAAAAGAAACCGGCATCAGCTTTACGCATTATGTCAGCCAGCTGCGAATTGAAAAAGCGAAAGCATTACTAAAGCGTACCCGTTTGAGGATGACCGAAATTGCCGAACAAGTAGGGTTCGATAATTCCAGTTATTTTACGGTCGTGTTCAAACAGATCACCGGGCAATCGCCGCGAGCGTTTCGTAAGCAATACATAGAAGAAAATAAGTGATACGTTGTTAATGATGTTTCTGCCGGTCATTTTGTTTTACCTCATTTTTCGCTACGCACCCATTGGCGGGCTGGTGATCGCCTTTAAGGACTACAATTTTTACGATGGCATTATGAATAGCCCTTGGGTAGGTCTGCATTATTTCGAAATTCTGTTTCAAGATTCGCGGACATTGGAGATTATACGCAACACTTTGCTGCTTAGTTTACTGAACATTGTGGTTGGTTTTCCGGTTCCGATCCCTTTGGCGATTATGCTTAATGAAGTGCGAATCCTGGCTTTCAAGAAAACGATCCAAACGATTGTCTACATGCCCCATTTTTTGTCCTGGGTAATTATCGGCATGATGGTGACCACGATTTTTGCGCTGGAAAACGGGATGATCAACCGGCTTGTGACCGCGTTTACCGGCGGCGAGCCCTATCCGTTTATGAATGAAAAAGCTTCCTGGGTCGCCATTTTTGTGGGATCAGGCATCTGGAAGGATATGGGGTTCAACGCCATTTTCTATCAGGCGGCCTTAACCACCATCAATCCCAGCTTGTATGAAGCGGCCGGCATGGATGGGGCGAGCAAACTGGTACTTCGCATTCTGTGGTTAAATCAAAACTGCCTGGTTCAAAACTTTAGGGATTTAAAATCCACAGTTCCACAAAACGATTAGGGATATTTTTCGGACCTTATTCCAGTTCAAAGTCCTCATCTCCTATTTAAGCTCATATGCCAATTCTATAATTGTCAGGAAAAACAGCCTAATTGAGATTTTCATGGATATTTTTGAACTGTAATAAGTTATATTGTTAAAAATGAAGACTATATCTAGTATACTCTTAATATGGGATATATTATCTTTCCTGTTAAACATTTATTTGGCGGATTTTTTTTGCCATTTGGTCGATTCAAACGATTAGGAGTTGAACAAAGTGCCTCTCATATTCTTGGCTCTTGTAGAAGATGAAAACGATAAAGAGTACATAACGGGTTTATATCTAAAGTACTACCCTCTAATGAAAAAGAGAGCTTATAGCATTACTGGCGATTTTGGCATAGTGGATGATCTCATTCAAGATGCTTTTTTGAAATTGATTCCCAAAATTCCTCTTTTAAGATCATTAGACTGTTACAAAAGGATATCGTATATCGTTTATACGTTAAAACATGTTTGTTTGGATTATATCCGAAAAAAAGTACGCCGTTCGCAACGTTCTTTTTCAGGTTTAACGGATGATATAGCCGATCACGTTCCCGATCTGCAGGCTGCAACAGAAGAGAATCCTGCATGAAGAGGAAATGAAGACTTTAGAGCAAACGCTGTTCCAACTGTCTGAGAAGGATCGGAATTTATTATATTTCAAATACATCATGGAACTGAGCGATAAAGAAATTTCGGAAATTATGGATATTCCTGCTCAGCATGTCCGAATGTATATTGCGCGAGCCAGACAGAGGGCGTTTCGAAAACTGTCTCAAGGAGCCGAAAAACGTGCCTAAGATGAATAACCCAATGGATTCCAAATTGCTTGAAGAAGAATATGAGAAAATAAAAATTAAATTGCTCATGGGTCGTTTTGCCGAATTGGAAGGTAAAATACTTCTGGAAGAAAATAAGGAATTGAGCAACAATCCAATTTACCTCCCCTCGGAAAAAACAAAACTAACCTTTATCATGCGATTAAATCGTCATTTCGCCTTTTATTATTTGAAGCAGACTATACGCTTTTTTGCAACCAGTTATAAGAAAGTAGCTGTCTTATTAGCTGTCTTCCTATTCGCTGTTGCCTTGAACGTTGAGGCGGTAAGAGTCAAAGTTTTGAATATGTTCATTCAAGTGCAAGAGGAATACACGGAAATTCGATTAGGACAAGGCACTCAACACTTAAAAGACAGTCATCTTCAAATTAACTGGGAAAATGCCTATGTACCAACGGAAGTTCCGGAAGGTTATCGTATCGAAGAAGTGAAGAACCTTCAGAACATAAAATCTATCGAATATGTGAATGATTCCGATGGTTATATCTTGTTTCAGCAGAACAACGAAAACAGCGGTATGAACGTGGATACGGAAGAAGCTGATGAATTAAGCCATACAACGATTCAAGGACATGACGGGCTAATTGTCCGGAAGAAAAATGTAGTTACATTAGTATGGCAAAATGAAGGTCGATTATTTCTAATCTTGGGCGATTCGCCCCAATTAAGGAAGGAAGAACTTGTTAAAATGGCAGAGAGTGTTACGTTGGTCAAATGAATTTTTCACCATATGTGTTACATAATAGGGAATTAGGAGTTTAATATAGTTGAAAGAATAGAACCGAATGGAGGATGCATGTTGAAGAAAAAAACAATTGTAATGTTGTCGGCGGTTTTGTTGGTTTTTGTAGCAGTTCCTATTACCCAGGCTCGTGGCGATGATGTATCAATTCAGGAGGATGCTGTAATTCCTTTCTATCAATACATCTCTGTCCTGAGTTCCTCTCTATCTATTGAAAAAACAGGAAAAGCTGTTTCGAGTGGTAATGTGTATTACCCGGACTCTTATGATTCGACCCTATCCATTGAACTCCAACGCAAAAATGGAAGCAAGTGGTCGGTAGTTAAATCGTGGAGTGAGTCTTTTACGGGGAAGGGATCACACAGCCTGGAAGAGGAGTACTATGTGACATCAGGCAACACGTATAGAGTTGTTACCACAGCCAAGATTAAGGACGGAAATAAAATTCTGGAGACGGCTACCAGAACGTCGTCTGAGGTCACATACTGAAAGGGATTACATTCCTCCAGCTGGATTGTAAATAGGTATTTTAACCTATTACAAGCAAAGGAAATACCCACAACTCATATCATGGAAATTGAACCTTATATTAAAGAAATAAATACCACACACGAATCTATGGCCATCGAAAACGAGAACACAGAGAACACCGGAGATCCTCACAAACTTCGAAAAGGAGCATTATGTAACTTCGGGTCACACGTATCGAGTTGTAGTCACTGCTTCTGTTAAGGATGGTACAAAGTTTTTGAAAGATACTTCTGCGCAAGGTTACATACTAAGTTAAAAGTTTTCTCTTTGTGTTACATTCTTCCTTCAATAAACGTCATTATTAGCGGTAAACCAAATCATGGTTAAGTTTATCAAGCGATGACAAGAGTGGGTTCTTCTGCTTGTTTATTAACCCCACATTTTATTTCGGAAGGGAGGGTAGATTTCAACTTACTGATTTGATGTTTTCCAAATCAAGAACAAAAGGAGATTTTGCTGTGTTCAAAAAAATCTTGTTGCCATGTTTAGTTGCTGTAGCGATGTTTTCAAGTGCGATATCGGTAAGTGCTGAGCCTGCTGATTCCAAAGTTTTTGAATTTGGGAATGTATATCAATATGATATTGACACTTATGAAAAGACGTCTTCTTACAATGATTTGAAAGTTGTCATTAAAGACGAGGAAAATCTCGACCTCATTTTGGATGGAAACACTATTCAAAATATGAAATACGAGAAACAGGTCGATGATCACTACCAAACAACTCTTATTTCTGCTACTGGGCAAATCGATGATAGCAACAGCGCTTTCATTCGTCTGGTGTTTGACAAAAAAGAAAATGCAAACGGAAACATCATCCTGACCCACCGAAAAGAAGCGCAATCGAATGAAACCACGGATACGAATAAGGGTACGGATATTGTTGAAACTAAAGATTATATCCGTTTTGCAGCATCCGAGCCTATCGACCTTAAAACGTTGGTAAATGGTGTGGAAAAAAATATGGTTCAAGGCGTCCCGGATCCAACTTCCATTATCACCCCAACGGCAGCAGGTGATTTACCAGTAGTTAAATCCTATAAATACGGAAACTATATGTACGGCGGTGTTTTTTGGAATACAAATTATATTGCTACTGGAAGTAGTGTTATGCAACTCAAGTTTGTTCCATTGTACGGTTCACTAAATTCTTGGACTAATCCAAACGGCCGTAGTGGAACACTTATAAAAAATCAATCGTTGATTATTTCAACAAACGCTACTTACTCTTTTGTTGGAAGCGGGCCAAAAGGTTCCACTCAACCTACCGTCGACAATCCGAATAATCCCAAAAATGTCACCATTAAAGTTTCTTACAGAGGTCTTGCATTAGGAGTTACTTTCCCGCTAAATTCCTATAATAGTATATCACCAGGAACATCTGCAAATTGGAATATTAAGAATCAATATCTTGATATTATTAACGACAATGGGGATATTTTGGATCAATATTACTTAGAAGGAATTACAACGATTACTGGAGCGGGGAAAAGCTGTCAAGTATCAACTAGTGCAAAGATTGATATCGGGGCATTGTATTACTTTGGCGATATTCCTGCTCAAGATGTTGTTCTACATGACAACGTTGTTATTCCTAATTTTACTGCTTCTGTCGTTAGTGAATAAAGGTATGACTAGGGGTCCTAAATGGGACCCCTAGTTCTCAATTGAGGTGATTTCGATGAAAAAGACTATATTTTTAATACTTCTCTTTTTTCTTGTGCTCAATTCTCTTACTGCGTGCTCTACAAGCAAAGCAGATGTCATTCAAGATATGGTTGCCCCAAAAGGATCTTATAACATTTATGTATTTTGGGACGGCGAGAATACAGATTATCAAGAATTAATAGATGAAATGTTGAATGTTATCAATTCCGAAGCAATCCTTAAATCGATGAACATTAATAACATGACTTTTATTAGCGTACATGACAAGACGCAAAAGTATGATTATAAAGAGATTTTTGATATTCAACAGTCCCCGACAATCATTATATTGGATGATGAAAAGATTATCCTGCAAACCAATGATTCTAAAGATATTTATGAACTTTCGGATACATTATAGGTGAATTAACCAATTTTCACTTTTAAGATTGGAAAGAGGGGGGGGGGGCCTCGATAATCGAATTGTTGGTAAAGAACCGGTTTTCAGGTCTAGCTAATCATCTGAATGCACTGCCTGAGGGCAGTGCATTTTTTGATCTTTATTCCGCTTTATTAGGCTTATCAAATTCCTTTCAACCGTAACATCGTTTTTATATAAATTATGTCAAATCGCTTGATATTCCTGCATGCTATTTACCTAAATCGTAATATCTTTTGAAAACTGTTTCTACAATTGATAACTTTAAGGAGATTGTGACGATAGACTGGGTAAACTGGAATGATATTTTGCACCACGCCTTTGCGGGAGCGGTTCTTGCACTGCTTTTCAGTAAAAATCAAAAAGCTTGGCCTTATTTTTTCATCGGAGTTACTTCTGCTCTGCTACCGGATGTAACAAAAGTGCTGTTTAAGGATTTGTTTCTACATTCTCTATTTGTATCCAAAAGGCGAGTGGCCTTGGGAAGACAGAATCTGGTGGTACCATATAAAAAGTCAGAGAATGGTATTCACTGGAGCCCTGCTTCACAGTGAAACTGAGATAGGCGTTAATGGATAGTGACTTCATTTTCATTAGTGAAAGTAAGCTTTTTCGATAAAAGTGATGATTATATTCAAGTGGGAGAATACTAACTTATTTTTAGTAGCGAGCCGGAGGGGAAATATGACGAGAATGAACATCACTGGTATATGTCTTTTATTCACCTTACTGTTATCCGCATTCACTTCAGAATGAATATAGGTAAGACTCAAATACAAAAAGACAATTGCTTAAAAAGGACGCGAGCGAATTCGCGTCTTCAATTTTATTCGGGTGCTAGGGTAGCCACGACTAGGAAAAGAGGGAACCGGTATCAATGATTAAATGATCGACAGTCAGGGAGCAACCTTTATTACGGATCGTCATAGAGGTTTGCAGCAGGTTATCGATATATTCGATCCGCATGTTATCGGCCTCTCTAGAATGAAGGCTTTCTCATCTCGATAGTAATTTCTTCTTAGCCCGTATGGTAAACGATGTTATTATTCTTGCATTTTAAGAGCTCTTTGGTTGCCTCAGAAGGATTTTGAATGGCCCGAACAATGGCAACATCGTCAACGTACTGAATGTTATCTTCCGTATGGGAGTCGAGAATTTCAAGCAGAACATATTGATTGGGAAAGATCGTTCGAGCAATCGACGCGATCGAACTGCCTGACTTTTTTAGTCGGCGGTCCAACTCATATGCATGCAGTATCATACATAGCTTTGTTGTTGGATAGAACTTGCTTGTGGAAATCGGCTTTTTGCCGTCTTTACCGGTATTTGCAAGAGCTATCGCGTCAGGCTCCGCAATGCCCATCACTTTTCCGTCCGCCGTGTCAGGATCGTGAGTTCCACTTACCGTGTACACAATGCGCCCACTGTCCGCTAAGCGGTCAAACAGCAATTCAACCAATAGGAAATGTCCGAGGTAATTGGTTGCGAATGTTTCTTCGTAGCCGTCAACGCTGTAGGAAACAGGCCCGCCCAGGCATACTCCCGCATTGCAAACGATGCCTTGAAGGGAATCGATCTCGCCATTATCGAGCATGGTGTGACACTGAGCAGCGGCTGACCTTACTGAAGCCAGAGAGGATGTATCCGGTTTAATAGTACTCACTTTGATGCCGTAGGTCGTGCGCAGTTCTCGCGCAATGGGCTCCATTCTCTCCAAGCTGCGTCCTGCTAGAACTAGGTTAAGATGATAGCCAGAAGCGAGTTGTTTGGAGCATTCGAGCCCGATCCCTCCGTGGCCGCCTGTTATAAGAATTGTAGGCATAATATCAAACTCCTTTTATAAAGATATAGAATTAGTACATCTCGTTGTTGACAGTGTCAACTTAAATGCATAGTAGTCTTTTCCATTGACGGTGTCAACATGGGGTTGTAAAATTATAATCAATATATTTAAAGAAGAGGACACTATGAAAAACAATAATGATACAAAACAAAAGCTCATTGATGTAACAAGACAAATGATTGATAGAAGTGGTATTGATTCAGTTAGTATGCGTGATCTTGGAAAAGAAGCGAATTTATCTAGAGGTGCGGTTTATGTATATTTTAAAAATAAAGATGATTTACTTGCAGCCGTTGTCGCTGAAAATTTTGAAACACTAAAAAGTCTCCTTTCCAAATTAACTGGAAAATTAAACGATCCTAGAAAACTTGTTTATGAACTTTTGTATACTTTTTATGATTTTGGGATAAAGAATCAAGAACATTATCAATTAATGTACCGCACACAGTGGGACAAGAATCAATATGCTAACATACACATTTCAGCCTTTGAAGTATTTGGGATCATCCATAAGTGTTTGGAAAAAGCTCAAGAAGAAAACCACACTATTAATAAATCACCCAAACAATTAACAGCCATGGCATCTGCATTTATTATTGGTCTTTTTGAACTTAATTCTACTGGACATCAAGAGCCTGAAAAAGAATTAGATGATGCGGCTGGTTTAATTAGCTCATTTGTAGATTTGATTTTTGTTTAAGTCAGAATACCTGCCCGAGGGAACATTTGTTTATGATTAATCTCTATATGTTCCGTACCGCACACCGCCCAATTAGAGGTAGAGGAAAGTTCAGCTCTGGCGGGAGGGGCAAGGAACATCAGTTTTTAATGCCAGTAATAAGGAAATGAATAAAGGAAAAAGGTTAGAGTTTACTTTGATGACTGGAGGATAACGATGTCCACGATTAAAGAAATTTCGGAGAAAACCGGAATTACCCCATATACTCTTCGATTTTATGAACGGGAAGGAATACTGCCATGTGTCAAGCGCGATTCGAGTGGCAATCGATTGTATGACGAAGAGAGTATGGACTGGTTGAATTTTATTTTGGCGTTGCGAGCGACTGGCATGCCACTTGCCCAAATCAGGAAATATGTGGATTTATATCAAGAAGGCGAGAATACACTTAAAATACGTAAACAAATGATGCTTATGCACAAGGAAAAAGTGGAGAAGGACCTCTTGGAAACTATTAAATATTTGGAACAAATCAATTACAAGCTGGCACTTTATGACATGCAGGAAAAAGAATTGGCCAAGATGCTGCCCTAGATGCCGTTTTGCAACATTTCACTCTAAAGTGGAGCGCGTTTCCCGGATGGAGACGTGTCTTTTTAGGTACATATATTAGAGTAAACTCTAATATAATTTATATAATCATTTTCCATTTCCCCCCATTTATTATCCTTCATCATCTAAAACACCACGGATTTGTGGGGTTTTGCCTATGCGAATTATTTAATTATTGAGACTTGACTTATATTAAGCTCTAATTGATACCCTAGAATCAGGCCAGCGATGAGTGGCTAATAAAAGGACAAAGGGGAAGTACACATGAATACAAAAGTAGCAATCATTACAGGTGCAAGCAGCGGAATGGGAGCGGCTACGGCCAAACTTCTCGCTCAACACAACATTAAAGTCATGCTTGCCGCTCGCCGGGAAAACCGATTGCAGCAGCTGCAAGAAGAAATCCGTAACGCTGGAGGCGTAGCCAGCTACAAGGTGACTGATGTCACTTCGCGCGCTGACGTTGAAGCGTTGGCAGCTGAAACCATTAAAGTCTATGGACAAATCGACATTTTGATTAATAATGCTGGAATAATGCCTCTTTCGTTCTTCAGAAATTTGAAAGTTGACGAATGGGAGAGAATGATCGATGTGAATATTAAGGGCGTCCTCTATGGGATGGCGGCAGTATACAAACATATGGAGGATCGTAATGAGGGACATATTATTAATTTCTCGTCCATTGCGGGACACATCATTTTCCCTTCAAGCTCTATTTATAGTGCGACCAAGCATGCTGTACGGATTTTAACAGAAGGTATGCGAACTGAATTGGGACACACGCAAAATATTCGGACGACTCTCATCTCCCCCGGCGCGGTGGAGACCGAACTGTACGATACCATAACCGATAACTCAATTTATCCGGCATTGGAGAAATTGGGCAGCCAGGAATGGAGTCAACTTGACCCAAGCGACATTGCGAGAACCATACTGTTTGCTATCCAGCAGCCGACTAACGTAACCATTAACGAACTGATTGTCCGCCCCACGTCTCAAAGCTTATAAAATTAGGGCAGGTAGTTCAAGCTTGCCCGGAAGGACTTTGCACTAAAAAACCGATTAGATTTTTGGAGACTGAGCCCCGTGGATCAGAACACCTTGCAAGTTAAGCAGTCAGTCGTCGATAATCAATTGGTGACTGGTTGTTTGATGAAATTCTCCCTAAGGAAGCTCATCAATTACGATTTTTATTAGGCGGCATCTTACGATGCTGCCTTTTTGCCTTTAAAATCACGGAATTTCTATAAGAATAAAAGTATTTTCCTCTTAATTCGCTTCATCCTCCTTTAATCATCCATATAAAAAACTGTTTTATTTATATATGCTTATACGAAAGCCAAAGCTTTTTAAGCGGCAAAAAATAAATAAAGGAGATTTTTTCGTGAACTCAAACACTGCTCTTATAAGAAAAGGCGGAGCAAATGTGCCGTCTTCCAAACGTCTTCCGTGGGTCGGGCTGCTGGCCTTAGCCATGGCGGGCTTCATCTGCATTCTTACGGAAGGCCTGCCTGCTGGATTACTGCCGCAGATTGCACAGGATCTTGGGGTCACCGAAGCTCTTGCCGGACAATTGGTCACTCTCTATGCGGTTGGATCTCTTCTGGCCGCCATTCCTTTGACAACGGCTACCCGCGGGTGGAGGCGCCGGCCGCTTCTGCTGCTGTGCATCATCGGCTTTCTTGTTTTTAACACCATCACCGCGTTATCTTCTACTTATGTGCTGACGCTTGCAGCGCGTTTCTTCGCAGGTGTCTCGGCAGGTGTTCTGTGGGGGATGACGGCCGGTTATGCGCGGCGCATGGTGCCTGATTCGCTAAAAGGAAGAGCGATGGCCGTAGCCATGGTTGGCACCCCGCTGGCATTGGCGCTGGGCGTTCCGCTTGGTACGTTTTTCGGAACATATACAGGGTGGCGTCTCATTTTCGGAGCTGTCTCACTACTGGCTGCAGCCCTTATTGGCTGGGTGCTCTGGAAGGTGCCGGATTATGCCGGTGAGCCTGCCGGTGATCAGCTCCGTTTTCACAAGGTTTTCCTGATTCCCGGTGTACGGCCGATTCTGTTCGTCGTTTTGACCTGGGTACTAGCTCATAATATTTTGTACACTTATATTGCACCGTATCTTGCGGAGACCGCGTTTGCTCAGCGAGTGGATTTGGTTCTTCTTATTTTCGGAATTACCTCGGTTGTCGGCATTTGGGTGGTAGGCATGCTGATTGACCGTTTTCTAAGAATACTGGTTTTAATCAGCATCACGGGGTTTGCTTTGGCTTCTGCAGCCTTGGGGATCGGAATGGATCAGCCCGCAATCATCATTCTTGGTGTTACGGCATGGGGGCTTACGTTTGGCGGGGCAGCCACTTTACTGCAAACAGCAATAGCACAAGCTGCGGGAAAAAGTGCAGATATAGCCCAGTCGATGCTGGTTACCGCGTGGAATGTGGCAATCGGCGGAGGAGGCATTATCGGCGGGTTTCTTCTCGAGCTGCTTGGAGCCGGATTCCTTCCGGGCTCATTAATCATCCTGCTGCTTCCCTCCCTGCTTGCAGTTTGGCTAGCTAAAAAGCATGGCTTTCCTTCCTAAAGGAATCCACGAGTATGTGTAACATAAGCAAAAAAATGAATCCCCTGCAAAGGCGGATTCATTTTTTGGGGATTAGAGAATTACATCTTATGCGAGCAAATTCGTTTCTCCAATGAGATTTTTATAAGCGATCGGTGAAGACATTACGATCAGAGTCGTATAGGTTCCGTATTGATCGCACCGGTTTTCAAACTCCTCCAGCTCCTGGGTGGTTTCCGTGAGGACTTTCAATAAATAATTATGCTCACCGCTTATCCGATAACATTCCGTGACCTCCGGCGATGAACGACAAAAATCCAGGAAAGGATAGCAATTCCGAGTCCGAACAAGCATATAGGCGGTGCATTGCTTACCCACTTTTTGCGAAGAAATGACGGTTCGGTATTCCTCGATAACCCCCTTTTCTTCCATGCGTTTTACACGTTCAGTTACGGCTGGCTGAGACAGTCCCACAAGCTTTCCTAAATCTGTCATTGATAATCTCGCCTGGTTCTGCAAATGGAGCAGGATGTTTTTATCGATTTCGTCCAAGAAAATCGCCCCCCCTTTAATTTAAAAGTTATTTCTTTTAAATACCTTTAGAATCATCGGAAATTTCTTTTTCTAACTTGTTTGTTTTATGTAAGGAAGCAGAAATTATTTATATAATAAACACACTTGCTATAAATAATCAAGTAAATTACAGCAGGAGAGGATGAGAATCATGAGAAATATAGATCTGGAATTGCTGCATAAAAGCGTCAATGAGGTGATTGACCGCACACTTGAGGAAAAAAGGATCGTGGGTACCGTCGTCCAAATTGCATTAGGCGGAAGCCTCGTTTACAGCAGGCCTGCTGGTTGGGCCGACCGCGAGCAGAAACGGCCGATGCAGGAAAATGCTTTGTTTAGATATGCTTCGGTAACCAAGCCGATCGTGTCAACGGCAGCCTTAGTATTAATTTCGCAAGGGAGATTGCAGTTAAACGATCTGGTGGAAAAATGGTTGCCCGCCTTTCGTCCCAAACTGCCAAACGGACAGTATGCCTCCATGACCGTTCACCATCTGATGACGCATACCGCCGGCTTAACCTACCGTTTCTTCCAGGAAGAAAAGGGAACTTATGAGCTTGCCGGGGTATCGGACGGCATGGATCTGGCGGGAATTACACTTGAAGAGAATCTGCAAAGACTCGCTTCTGTCCCGCTTCTATATGAGCCGGGGAAAATGTGGAGGTATTCCATAGCAACAGACGTGCTCGGAGCGGTCATCGAAAAGGTTACCGGAATGCCGCTAAGTGAAGCTGTTCGGGTGCTTGTAACTCATCCGCTTTCCATGATGGACACGGATTTCAAGGCCGTAGACACGGACAGATTGACTGCGGCTTACGCCGACAGCGTTGGAGAGCCCCGGCGCTTGCACGATTTTGATACCGTTCCCTTCGTGGAGGGGACGGCAGGATTCCTCCTTTCACCCAACAGGTTTACCGATAAGACAGCTTATCCTTCCGGGGGAGCCGGCATGATTGGCAGCGCAGGAGACTTTCTTAAACTGCTGGAAGCTTTGCGCCAGGGAGGAAATCCGATTTTGCCGGAGGCTCTTGTCACGGAAATGACAACCAATCAAATTGGTAACCTTGTGATGCCCTATTGGCCGGGGAGAGGCTTTGGGCTTGGTTTTACGCTGCTTAAAGACCCAGCGGATGCCAATACACCGGAATCAGTGGGAACTTGGCGGATGGGCGGCACCTATGGTCACTCCTGGTTTGTTGATCCGAGTGAGGAGCTTAGTGTTGTAGCGTTCACCAATACGGCGCTTGAAGGAATGTCAGGCAGGTTTACAACGGAGCTGTGCGAATCTGTCTACAAGGGTATTCGAGGAGTTCAGTAAAGAGTAAGGACGTTGTCTTGAACAAATATTCGGAGTATGCAGACGCTGGATGGATGTCAGATTACATTAACTAAGTAATTTGAGATGAAAATTTACTATGCAATACAATTCGGCGTTCAGCTAAACGGAAAACGAGTTCAATAAACCAGCATTCCAGAATCGTGCTATGATTATTTCAGGTTATTATCTGTAGCGAGCCGTCAAACGCTTTTATAAGGTTTGACGGTTTTTCGATGATATCATAATTGTACGGTTCTTAAAAATTTAATGGAGGGAAAATATGACGAGAATGAACATCACTGGTATATGTCTTTTATTCACCTTACTGTTATCCGCATGTAACAATCACCAAACCGTATCAGAAGAATCTCAAATCATGGACGAGAAAGCAGAGATTTTGCAAGTATCTACGGATTTGCCGAAAAATGCCGGTTGGTGGATTGTTCACAAAGATGTTAATACCATGACCATTAATGTGAAGGCTAAAAATATCGATACCGTTCTATTTTGGATTACTCCGACAGGTACGGAAACTTTGGGGGAAAGAGAGCTCATTGGGTACGACACAGATGGAAGTGACGGCTGGTCTTTAACATGGAACTTTGGCAGCCGGACTTTTCACGATCGTATTACTATTCAAGCCTTAGGCAGCGATGGTACAACTCAAGATAATGAGACCATTAAGGTGACTTCAGAATGAAAAAGTATATCATGGTTTGAGAAATATGAGATTACGGAACGGCCTGCTTGAAGAAGAAAAGGATTAACCATTTCTAATCTCGAATTGATTTACACTCACGTCGCTTGGGGCAATATGGTAGAATGAGGAAGCACAATTGAATCTTGGGTGGGCATGGTTTCCCTTCGAGAGGAGGTGAGACCATGGAGTTGAAAGAAGCAATTACTATAATGATTCTGTTTGCAACATTTGTTGTGGCTCTTCTTTTAACATACATCGGGAATAACTACAAGAGGAAGTAAAAAAACCACCCTAAGGTTTACCGGCCGTAGGTGGGTTTTATCACTTTATTGACTTAAGAGGGTAACCCCATCCAAGCCAATTGTATAGGCGAGTGTTAGCCGCACTCGGTTTTCTTATACAAATGATACCATATCTAAAGGTTAATGAAAACCAGGAATAGCAATAAAAGACTTGTACAAAGAGCATTCACAAGGCGGGCCTGCCAGCTCACGGCCAGCAGAGTATGCGGATTCAGCGTACAACCCCATCGGAGGTCGTTAATGTAAGAAGCCTTACCTGAAATTGCTTGAAGTACATAAAAATCATCTTAAGGACGATCAAAATAAATTAATTAAGGGTGATCGATGTGGAAGATTATTGGGAGAAGAGGTATCGAGATGAAGGTATGATATGGGGGAGTGAACCAAGCCCCACAGCATACCATGCTCTCGATATATTTAGGAAACAAAATGTTAAAACTCTTTTAGTTCCTGGGTCAGGCTACGGAAGAAACACAAAAGCTTTTTCCTCGATTTTTCAAGTAGATGGAATTGAATTATCGAATGATGCGATTCAAATTGCATTAAATTGGGATCAGAACACAAATTTTATTCAAGGATCTATTTTGAGTGATTTAGAAGTTAGCAAGAAATATGATGCAATCTATTGCTTTGATTTATTACATCTATTTTTACAGCAAGATCGAAATAAATTAATACAGAACTGTATGAAGCAAATGAACCATCCAGGACTAATGTACTTTACTTGTTTCTCGGATGAAGACCGAAATAATGGGATAGGTAGACAATTGGAAGAAGGTACCTACGAATATAAGACTAATAAATATGCACATTTCTTTAGTGAAGAGGATTTACGGAGACATTTTGTAGAGTTTGATATTATTGAAACAGGATCAACAATAGAGACATTATGTTACAAAGATAACCAAATAAAGGAGTACGCGTTAAGGTATATTATTGTAAAGACGAGTTAGTTTTTTGAACAAAGACGTTAGCCGGAATTCAATTAGAGGTGAGAAGATGAATAAAACATTCATTGAGAATAGACTGAAAAATGCATTAAAAAGACTTTACTATTTTGATCATGTAATTATCTCTAACAATTCCCATGAAAGATCGATAATTCAGTCTATCCTGATATTGTAGTTCATCGAAGAAATTTTGCCGAAAATTTATTAGTTGTTGAAGTTAAAAAGCGATCCAGAAAATAACCCCAATTATGGATATAAAGTTATATCAAGAGATGAATGGTTAACTCAAGGGGAATTGAACTTCGGATAACAATATATTTACGCTGCGGGAAAAGATGCTATGCACTGGCAATACAGAGATGGCGAATACATATTACCCATTTGTTTGGATCAGACATCAATTCCGAGAATTACGGACAGATATGGTTACTTGGAAGCTAAAGATTAAATTCCTGTTCAATTGGCTGAGGTGATCATTAAGAAGTTAAATGAGGTCTAAACTGAATATTGATAGAGGCTAGCATTTCCTAATGGTCTGATAAAATAATTCTTGAGTAAAAGGGGCGCGGGAGAATTCGCGTCCCTTTTTTAATCACAACTAAGTGTTGCAGGATGCATTTCCATCTGGTGCAGGTCAATAATCATATTGCCGCTCTTCAAAACATCCAACCCAATAAGGCCATTGATTTGATCGATATCCTCATGAAAAACACCAAAATCAATATGGGCATTGTTCATAATGTAATCACCTAATTGAACTTGATCGATAAGCTTCCGGAAAGAGTACTCGCCTCCGCCGATTCCAATACTGTGCACAAGCTTGTCTCCATTTTCAAAGTGAATCCCGATTTGTGCCGCAATATCGGAAGAGAGGAGAGAATGGGCAGCTCCGGTATCAATGACTAAATGATCGACAGTTAGAGAGCGTCCTTTATAGCGAATCGTCATAGAGGTCTGCAGCAGGTTATCGATATATTCGATCAGCATGTTATCGGCCTCTATAGAATGGAGGTTTTCTCAGCTCGATAGTAATTTTCTCTTGGCCCGTATGGTAAACGATGTTGTTATCTTTGCATTTTAAGAGCTCTTTGGTTGCCTCAGAAGGGTCTTGAATGGCTCGAACAATAGCGACATCTTTAACGTATTGTATGTTATCTTCAGTCTGAGAATCGAGAATTTCAAGCAGAACATATTGATCGGGAAAGATCGTACGGACCTCTTGCCACTGCATTTAAAATTCACCCCGTTCTTTGTATTTCATTTATAAAAATTATATCATGTTTTGAGAAATAGGAGATACTGGGACGCCTCGTTTAAGAAAAAACAGGATTAACCATTTCTAATTTCGAATTGATAGCACACCCTCGTCGCCTACCCCAAAAACATAAGCCATGGACTGAATTATAAAAAGGCCATCATCGGCAAAAAGGGATTAGGGGACACTGCGTCTAATATAGCTTTATGGAAGATTATATGAACGCAGAGATTCACTCGATTCGGGGCTTGGGGGATTTCGTGGAAAGAACCTTATATGAAAGGGATGCATATGAATCGTACAGATCACATAGGAAGCAATAATGCTCTATCTGTTTTCACATATATATTTGTACAGCTCATTGGAGATGCAATTTTTTTATAACGATTATACATAAACTATAGGCGAGAGGTTAAGTAGCTCAGTCATCAAACGACCCAGTCCAAGATAAGCAAACTGGGGCTGGTTCGTTTCGTGAATACCATAACGTAATGTAAATTGCTGAAAACCAAGGAGAAAAAATGAAAATAAAAAATCTGGACTGATTTTAATGGACCCAATCCTAATAGACTGAGAATATCAAAAGCGGAAATGGATTATTTTAAACTCTCTGAGGGAGAAGAAGTAATCATATATACAGAAGATATTCAAGTAAATGCAAGAATCATGTTTGATGAAGGACTAGATTCATGGTGCGGGGAAATCATATCTGAAGTAATAACGATCCCAAAAGAAATTGAGGAAGCTCGAGAAGATGGATTTATTAATGGAAAGTTATTTGGAAGTTGGACTGAAAGAGGTAACCTGATAAGAAAAATGAGACATCTAAAAATGGATCCAAAAAAAATAGAAGAAATAACGGGAGTTCCCCGTTTTGAAATAATCAGAAAATATTAAATGTTTAGCATTTCAAAGAAGTCAGCAACTTCACATAACACCATATATTCACGTATTGGGTTATCTGAAAACAATGCAATATTAAAAACGCTGAACTGTGAGGATATGCTTTGAAGAAATATAGAGGATTAAGAAGAAGGTATAAGCTTATAGGAAGAAAACTTGATGATTTTGTTCTTTATCTTGATGATGATTCTTGGTATAGCTTTTTCCATATACATTTAGATTGGAAAGGAATTACTGACTATAGTGCTAAAAATAGAAGGAGTCATATTAAATGGTACCTTCATTTTTTAGATAAGATCGAGATTCTTACAAAGGACAAAAGTAAACTATTTCAAACATGGATTATTCTTGATTCAGGATTTGGTTCTGCAGATGCAATATATTTTCATACGGAAAATCCACATAGTGAATTTCCAATTAAGTTTAATGACTTTGAATGGGACGCCCAGGAGAATGAGTTATTAAAAGGGCTAATTGATTGGGATAAATATGATTTGGGAAGATGTTATTATAAGAATGAATACTACAGTTATTGCATACAGAAGAAAGGGCTAGGAATATCCTTAATAAGATACGAAGATGGAAGATAATTGCAGGATACCGCACTTTGGTTGTCAGGTGTATAATCATGGAAGAAGCTCAGACAACAATTGACCCAGCCTAGGATAGAAGCTATCTAAGGCTGGGTTGTTTCGCGAATACAAGAACGTTATCAGAAATTAAATTTATATTTCGAGGGGGATAAAAGATGGATTTACGCCTAACGTTTAATGAAGATGTGTTGAATTATGATAAAATGCGACCAACATATGTAGAAGAATTGTTTCATGATGTGATTCAGTTTTCAAACTTAGATATTAGTAAAACGGCTCTTGAAATAGGTATAGGGACAGGCCAAGCCACTTTACCTTTTTTGAATACTGGATGTAAGGTTACGGCCATAGAACTTGGTGAAAATTTGGCAAAATTCTCAAATCAGAAGTTTTCAAAATTTGCTGATTTCAGTGTTATAAATCATGATTTTGAAAGTGTCGTTCTTGAAAAGAATCACTTTGATTTAATTTATTCTGCAACCGCTTTTCATTGGATACCTGAAGAAGTAGGATATACAAAAGTCTATCAACTTTTGAGAAGTGGTGGAGTATTGGCACTATTTTGGAATCGTCCGTTTCCAGCCAAAGAAAATGACCTTCATATAGCCATGCAAAAAATCTACGACAAATATAGACCATCATCTAAAAAACCACCAGTAGCATACAGCGAAGAACACTGTTTGGAAATGGTCAATACAATTAAACACTACGGTTTTATTGACGTGAATTATAAGCTATATCATGAAACAAGAACATTTGATGCTCAAAACTACGTTTCACTTCTTAGAACTTATTCAGACCATAGGGTATTACAGGAAGATAAACGAATACTTTTTGAAGCAGAATTGATAGAAACAATTAACTATTACGGTGGACAGATTAATTTGAACGATACTATTGATTTATATTTAGCAAGAAAGCCTTAGCCCCTTAGGCATTTCAGGGAAGCTGGGTCAGTGCAAAACTAAAAAAGCAAATTGGGAGATAGTTCTATGATGATAATTGAAAAGGCATTAAAGGCTGATGCTAGAAAACTGGCTGAAATTCAGAAGGCAAGTTTCGATGAAGAATCTAAGCAATTTAATAATAGTGAAATAGGCGGACCTCCTGGATATGATTCCACGGTCTGGCAAGAGGATATGATGGTATACGGGGACTACTATAAAGTTCTCAAAGATGGAGAAATCATTGGAGGGGCAATAATTCTCTTGGGAACTAACGGAGTTCTTAATTTAGGAAGGATTTTTATAGATCCGAAATATCAGAATCAGGGGATTGGAATGAAAGTAATGAAAGAGATAGAAATCATTTATTTAGACAACCCTAAATGGTGGTTAGACACACCAAAATGGAGTGTGAGAAATCACCATTTTTATACTAAATGCGGGTTTATTAAAGTCAGGGAAGAAGAGGATATGTATATTTTTGAGAAATCATAAATGGCTATAAAGGACGTGATCGACATGCTTGCTTATTTAAGCAAACATGCTCAAAAAGCTTATAAAGAAATTCTGCATATTATAGAACAACCAGACTTTCTTTTCTCAAATGACAGAGCTCTAACATCTTTAGAAGCGCAAACTAACTATAGATATATTCACGGCTTTACTCGTTTATTAAGGAAAGGGACTATAAGTTTAGATGATGTCACGCAATCATTCATCTTTTTAGAAGGTAAGGTAGAGGAATACTTAAAAAATATATATAAGAATAAAGATTTCGAATTCATCATTTATGGGGACATTGGAATCCCTGGATTTACATTAACAGTGACGTCTTTTTATGAGAATCAAGATGATGAAGAACGTTATGAGTTAAATGATCTGGTGAAATGGTTTGCTGAGAACGCATTATATAATGGATTACAAATCAAAGAGGGAATAACGGAAGAAGATACTGATGAAAGTAGTGAAGTTATATTCAAAAGATATTTTTCAAAGGTTATTGAGACTTAGATGCCGGTATACATCACATAAATAAGAAAATCTCAGATATTGGTGGTTTAACGAGAAAGTTACCCGGATTGTGAAGGTTGGTAACGTAATAACAGCTGGCGAAGTAGCAACACCCATTGATTTAGGCCTTTTTGTAATTAAATGGTTTACTGGAACGGAAGCGGCCAATGTTGTGAAGAAGCAGCTTGATTATCTATATACACTTCAGTTGGAATAGTGGAATTGTAAGGCAATTCAAGTAGGGAGTACATCCTAAAAGATCGTATTTATATATTGGGACTATTGCCCTTCGGTCGTAAAATGTATAATCATGGAAGAGAACCCGAACAACAAACGCCCAACCTTAGATAAGAGCTATCTAAGGTTGGGGCGTTTCATGTATACAAGATAAGTGGAGGGAAGTATGGTATGCGAAATTTCTTTCGGATTTTTATGGTTTCTATTCTTTTTGTGATTTGCGGATGCTCAACACAGGAAAAAGTAAATTTAGAAGACAGTATGAAAGCCGTTATCGAATACAAGCAGTATGAAGTAGGGTCAGAACAACCCGATGAGGTAAAGCAATGGTTAGATAATGTCCGTTCTACCGGGGGAGAAGGCCGATACTTTATACTTCAAGATCACGATAAAGGCGAAGACTATGTGTATTCGTATGTATACCGAAAGGGTTCTTCCGATTATGAGGTTTCATTTATTTACGACCCAAGTGATGAAAGTAACAAAGGGAAAATTTATGTAACCGGAATAAACAATGATCCATCAAATGAAAAAATAGTAAAGATTAAATCAATAAAAAATGACATTTCTACACTCTTCATTTTATCGGATGAAAGTTTGAACAATAAATTGATAAATAAGTTTTGAAGTATTTCCATGAAGACAGGGCAACGAATAAAGCCATACTTGACAGCGAGGAATACGCCCTCGATCCGCCAGATACGATACGATGCTGTAACATAGTTGTCATTTTTCAAGGTCAATGTGAATGTTCTTCACCTTGACGGTACAAAAAAATGATCACTATACTCGAGCTAGCTAGTGTATGCTCGCTACTTGGAACGGAGAGGGCGGCTACTGCAAATATAATATGTACGTAAGGGAAGTGAAAAAATGAAAGGGGTTTCAAACATTTAGGAGGGGTGGGCTCCTTATGAACATCAGTTCACAGGTTTATGTATGTGACTTATCATTACAAAGACGGAGCATGATGAGAATGAACGGTTGTATTATGAAGCTCTGTCATGGATTGAGAATTCGGATTTTTTTGAGCTGGACCAAAGAGCGAATCACTATGCCATGGGACATATCATCACGCCGCCAGAAGTGATTAAGGCAACAGGATATGCTCAGATGGAAAGCTATATCCCTGTTTGATTGCATTAACAGGTCAATCTGAATTTGAATATTATTATATAATCATGTTGCTTTTGAATCTCATACCGTATTCACGCTACGTGACTATCACCCCTTGGTTGATAGATGTATAATATGGAAGAAGCTCAGACAACAAATGACCCAGCCTAGGATAGAAGCTATCTAAGGTTGGGTTGTTTCGTGAATATACGACATAATTGAGGATGAAGGAGGCGTTTACATGGGGATGTCAGAATATTATAAAAACCTTCGAGAGAAAATTGGAAATCAACTTATCTTAATGCCGTGTGTAGCTGGCATTATTAGAAATGAACAAGGTGAGATCCTTTTCGGAAGAAAACACAATGAAGAGAACTGGGGCTTAATTGCTGGCGCAATTGAGCTTGGAGAGACTCCTGCTCAAGCTATGGTCAGAGAAGCATCAGAAGAGACAGGGCTTGATATTGAACCGGAGCGAATCATAGGAGTATATGGCGGGGAAGAACAAAGATTTACTTATGGTAACGGTCACCAAGTCGAATACTTAGCTATTGTATTTGAATGCAGGATTAAGGATGGACAGTTAAACTCAGATAATGAAGAGATGAAGGAACTCAAGTTCTTTCCCGAAGACCAAATACCACTGATCGCAAACAAGTACCCAGATTACATATTCAGTTCAAGTCAAGAAGAAAGAGCGCATTTTGTAAGGTGATTTGGCGAAGTCCCCCAGCACAGAGTTATAATAAAGAAAGAAATCAAATTAGAGAAAGATTTAAAAGAAAGGATGGTTGATGATTTTTCGCCTAACTCATTTTAAGAAGCAAAGCATATGTTATTTGAGCACCATCAATTTGCATTCCCGGAAGGCGAATCGAGTGAGCTTTGAGAATAGATACTCGGTTAACCTTATCGCGGCCCTCTCCTGGCAAAGCCTTTAATCGGTGGGACGTCGTGAACACAGTAACGTTATATGCGATCACTCATTAAACAAAAAAATGGTTCCTGGCGAAACCAAAGGGGTGGGTGGCCATGAATTCGGATTGGAAACGGGCGGAGGAGGCATTAAGGCTTGTCGTACTGGAAGGTCATGAAAACAATAAGCCAGTTTCCGTTATTCGGTTTCCGGAAAATTTGCGCTGCATCGGCGTCGGTACGGATGCTGCCGTTTTTTATGATCCGGCCGCGCCTGATTACGCTTATAAAGTGTATGCCGCTCAGGCTTTAGAAAAAAAGGATGTCGAGGCAGGGATTTATGATCGGTTAAAAGGGTCGCATTATTTTCCGCAATGTTATGGTGTTGGTCCTAACTATTTGGTTTTAAGTTTAGAACAAGGTATGACGTTGTACGACTGTCTTCTGCACGGTGTGCCGGTTCCCGAGCAAGCCATCCAGGACGTGGAGGAAGCCCGGCGGTTCGTGCGAAGTCAATGGCTGAACCCAAGGGATATTCATCTTAAGAATGTTCTCCTGCAAGAGGGAAGGGGAAAGGTCCTTGATGTTTCGGAATATATCAAAGAGGGCAACGACAACAGGTGGGAGCACCTGGTCTGGGCGTATCAGCACGTTTATCCGCTCATTAGCGGGGTAAAGGTTCCATTATGGATGCTGGAAACTGTAACCAACTGGTATAACCGGATCGATACGGCCGCCTTCAGCATTGAAGAGTTCGCTAAGCGAGTGAGTGGGTTATTCTTTGGTGAGCGCAAATAAAACAGGGTTTATAAACGAAGTAAACTCAGGGAGGATTAGTATGAGTAAGTATGGGCAAGCAGCAGTAAAAGCAGCGGAGCTACTTAATCGAGGAGTGACTAATTCACCGGCTAAGGCTTGGGATATAGCAACATCCGAATTGTTTGGTGCAGGAACTTGGGGACAGAAGAAGGGGTGTCCAAAGAATGCTTTTCTAGGTTTATGTGAAGAAGGCTACATCAAGGGGGTTTCTAAAGCTCTTTATAATACAAAAAGAAACTCCAAAAACAAAAATTATGCAATCAAGGCGACAGAGTTAATAAAGGCCCAACCGGATCTATTAGAAGATCTTAAAGAACTATGGAATAAGGCCACAAATGGCAGGGGAATGTCACATAATCACCAAATGGATGTTGTGAAAGCACTTTATATGAAGAAATACATAAATGAACCCTGATGATTCTGCTGATTGAATTATTTAATAATTGGGAAATGCAATGAAGGCAACAGGAGGAATAGGCATTGGTTCGTGGTTATTAGCGGGAATATTCTCGGGAGCTATAATAGTATTGAATCAACTGAAGATAAGAGGGTTAGGAACAAGTATTCAATAACATGGGGATGTCAGAATATTAGTAAAATCTTCGAGAGAAGATCGGAAACCAACTTATCTTATCTTTATGCCGTGTGTAGTCGGCATTATTACAAATAGATATCATTAATGCTCCGTAACTCCCGTTGAGTTTTGGGGCATTTTTTATTTTAGGAGTGATGGCGCCAGTATCTAATAGTGTCATATTCACGCTGCGGGGTTATCTCGAAATATAGTGGTGTCCTTTGCCACGGGTTAAGTTCAGGGTTATGGGCCCACCATGCACCAAATAGATGAACCAATTATCTTGGTTATGACAATATGTAGATGAATGGCCATTTGGGAAGGAGAAGGTAATTGGATACTGATGAGTTGATCGAGCTCGTGAGGCTGCACGGCAAGTCGATTTACGGTTTTTGCTACAAGTTGACGGGAAACAAAGAGGATACAGACGATTTGTATCAGGAAACTTTTCTTAAGGCCGTGAAGCTGCGGCCCAAGATGGATGCGTCCCGTAATCCCAAAGCTTTTCTCATATCGATTGCAATTCGGCTGCACGATCGCCGGGCATTTGGGCGATCGGCTGTTAGCGGATGCGTTTGAAAGCAAAGAGGCTATTTCAATCAACCAATCCAAAGCTTCCGGAGACTATTATTTTACGTTGCACGGCCTCGTTTCGGGAGCAGGGCTTAGTGAATTCAGACATTCTTCGGAGGACATTTCCCCTGACAGGACCTATGCGGTTGTATCTATAACCTGTAAGACTACTTGCACCCCAAACAGACTTATCATATGTATCACCCTATACGAAATACTCTTATCTAGATGATGCAAAACAGGCAGTAGAATTAAACAAGAAATTAGGTTGGGCAGATAAATCAAATCAGGCTGAGGCTATCGTTGCGTTTCTCGAGGAAGCTTTGGGAGCCGATTCATCAGATAACCCGTCTAAATCCCCTGCTACTATGGGACAAACAGTGACTGTTGATGCTACATTAAGCTCCAACAATAAAAAATCAATAGGCATCACGGTGGAAAAAGTTTTAAGAGGGGATCAGGCATGGAGAAAGGTTGCCGAAGCAAGATACTACAATTCCCGTCCGACTGATGGTAATGAATATATTGTAGTATTGGTTCGGATTGATTTGGATCACGATTCCCAAAATTATATTCCGTCAGAAGATGATTTCAATTTGGTCAATGCTGAAGGAGACAGATATTTACGACCGATATTATACTCAAGTCCTTTGCCGCATTTCGATATTTTTATAGATAATAAAAAAGATACTTCCAGTTGGCTTGTGTACACTGTACCTAAAAATGTAGCAACGGATAAATTGTTTTTAGCCTATAAAGGAAAAGATTCGAAGAATCTGGCCTATTTCCAACTGCAGGTTACTCCTGAAAGCGAAAAAACAGTAGATCTCAGTCACCTGCAACTTCCTTCAAATATTAGCTCTATGCCGGATGAAACTGAACTGAGCATGCTTTTGGAACAAAATTTCAGTAGATTGTACAATACATTTCAAGGCGATATGACTTTCGAATTTAAAATTATACGCAATGAGAAAACTATATTTCCCTATGATTATAGGGTCCACACATTATTTGATTATTCAAAATATGTTGATTTAAAGCAGGGGAACTCAATTACTGAGGAACAGCGAGCATTAATCTTTCAGCAGCTGAAAGATCATCAGGAAAAAATAGGAATGACCTTGACTGCACTCTATCCTGGCGTTAAGTTTACTGGGTCTTATTACGATTCATGGTATAAGTATCCTTATCTAAAGGTAGGTCATGAATCGTTCAATCTAAATGAATGGAGCAATTATGATGAGTCGTCTGTAGACACGAATTCTTACCAGACGGTAAAACCTTCATTTTTCAGATGGAAAAATTAATAACTTAACGAGTTCATGCTGCGAAGAAGGTATAAGCTTATAGAAAGAAAACCTGAAATAAACGAAAGTGTAGAACTTCGGTTCTGCACTTTTTTATTTTTTCGTCCTCGCTGCATATGATCTGCATTTGATCTTGACACCCAGTCCAGTCCGTATACTTGTCTTTGAACAGGCGGAGCATATCTCTTCCCGAACCCCTACTCTCAGTTAGGCATATGCTGAGGCAAAACTAATAAAAGTCTCGAATTGAGGATTTATATGAGATATGGAAGACGATTGACTTCAGAGGATCTTTTCAACTTGAGGGCCGTGAATGATCCGCAAATCTCGCCGGACAGTTCGAGAATTGCCCACGTTGGTCTCCCGATGGACAGTTGATTTCTTTCATCTCCAGCCGCTCGGGTTCGCGGCAACTATGGATCATGCACAACACCGGAGAAGCGCCGGAGTTGTTTTCCTATTTAGGAAACGTTGCCGGTGTGCCGGCATGGAGTCCTGATGGCCAAACAATCGCCTGTATCATTCGTCTAAGCGCGGGTGACAAGGAAAAAGAGGAGGAGCAAGCGCTTAATCCACGAGAACGATTTTCCCATAATGTATTGGTCGTAGACCAACTTCGGATAGCGTAGGATTTCTCGTCAATAAGAACTGTCATTTGTTCACTGTTCAAGTCATGGGTCCAGAGAGAGGCGTATTTAAGCAATTGACTTTTGGCAACTATAATTTTTCTTCCCCGGCGTGGTCTCCTGACGGTCGTTTTATAGCGGTAGCCGGCAACCGAATCTCGGAAAGGACTGAATTGGATTTAGTCAATGATATTTGGGTTATCCCATCCAGGGAGGGGTTGCACGCCGTCTAACTCGAAGTGCAGGGCCCGCCAATTATCCGTCGTGGTCGCCGGATGGGAGGTTCATTGCCTATATAGGTCATGACCGAAAATCGGGATATTATACCAACCGGGGGATATGGATTATTCCGTTGGTAGGGGGAGAGCCCAGGGAACTTACCGAAGGGTTCAAGTATCCGGTTGGCGACTATGCGATTAAAGATTTCCTCGGGCTTAAGCAGCCAGGCGTAACACCTCACTGGTCCCTGGACGGGAAATCGATCTTAATGAATGTCAGTGCAAATGGGGCGGTTCACCTCTGGCGTTTTTCCGTTCCGGATGGGCAGGGGAAACAACTCACACACGGTGAACTGGTTATCTATAACCTTAGTTTCAGTTTAGGCGCCCGCAGGGCAGCCATGGCGCAGTTGCCGGGTGATCACATCGGCAACGGTTTGAATTTCGGTTCCTTCCGGTAATTGATTTGCTGGGGCAACTTCCGTAAATATACTCACTTTGCTTACAGCTCCTTAACTTTTTTTAGTATGGATGCGAAGCCTGTTTATTATGAACAAGTTTGGATGGATTTTCTGGAGATCGAACACGCGTAAAATATTGAAGTTTGATGGACCACTGCACGTACAGTGCCCATCTTTCTTTTCAACGAAGTGCTTGAATTTTCCCACAATCTCGAATCATAATAGGATATTCCTAAGATAAACAAGGGGAAGTGAAAAAATGAACAAGATCCTGCTGCTTGAAGATGATTTAAGCCTGATTGACGGACTTTCGTATTCACTAAACAAGCAGGGGTTTCATTTGGATATTGCCCGGACGATAAGGGAGGCGGAGGTTCTTTTTGCGGACGGAACTTATGATTTGCTGATATTGGATGTGTCCTTGCCGGACGGTTCCGGCTTTGAGGTTTGCCGGAAGGTCCGGCAGGTTTCGAAGGTCCCGATTGTCTTTCTAACGGCTTCTGACGAGGAAGTGAACATGGTTATGGGGCTGGATATGGGTGGCGACGATTATATCACCAAGCCGTTTAAATTGGGCGTGCTTGTGTCCAGAATCAATGCTGTGCTGCGGAGGGCGAAGGATTTTGCAGCGGCGGATGCGGAAATAGCGTCGAATGGCATCAAGGTATTGCTGCTGCAGGGACAAGCTTATAAGGACGAGATGCTACTACCGTTGACGGCTGCGGAGTATAAGCTGCTTTGCTTGCTTATGAGTCACCCGAATCAAATTCTTTCCAAAGAAATGATCCTGGACAAGCTGTGGGATGGGCATGGCAACTATGTCGATGACAACACTCTGGCGGTTTATATTCGCAGACTGCGGATGAAGATCGAGGAGGACCCCAATCATCCGCAAATCCTGTTGACGGTCAGAGGTATGGGATATAAGTGGAAGGTGACGAATTGAGGTGGGACGATGCGCATTTTTACCAATCAAGATATTAGAAAGCTGTTTATTTCATTAGTCTGTATCTTGTTTTCGTTTATGGGATTATCTCAGTTTTTGATATGGTCGTCTAATGGCTTTCTTCATCTGGGCCTTTTCTTCCTCTCGCTTCTGATCGCTGCAGCTGTATTGGCTAGTTGTTTCTTGTATTTTAGAAGACAGGATCGCGCGATAGAGGATGCCATCTCTCAAATCTCCCGTTTCCTAACGGGCCATACCCATGCGCGGATCGAATGTGACAGCGAAGGAAGCCTGTATAAGTTGTTTCACGCGGTGAACACGTTGGCTACGACGCTGGATGCGCATGCCACCAAGGAGCAGAAAACGAAAGAGTTTCTGAAAGACACGCTCTCGGATATTTCCCACCAGTTGAAAACGCCCCTTGCCGCGCTCAATATCTACAACGGGCTTTTGCAGGACAAAAGCGAGGATCCGGCCACCATACACGAATTTGCAGTCAAGTCGGAACGGGAAATCGACCGGATTGAAACACTGGTCCAAAGCCTTTTGAAGATTACAAAATGGGATGCAGGTTCGATCATGATTGAGAGGCTTCCCGAAAATATCGCCGATATGATGAACGACCTCCGGCTGCATTTTGAAACACGCGTCAATCTGGAGCAGAAAACCATGACCCTGTCGGGGCCGCCGCATGCCGAACTGGTTTGTGACCGGGGCTGGATCTTGGAAGCCGTTAGCAATGTGGTGAAAAATGCGCTGGACCATACGGAATCAGGCGGTCATATCACCATTGAATGGAACGAGCTGCCTTCCGTTACGCAAATCACGGTCAAAGATAACGGAAGCGGCATTCACCCGGAAGATATCCACCATATTTTCAAGCGGTTTTACCGCAGCCGTTTTTCCAAAGATACGCAAGGCATCGGCCTGGGTCTTTCGCTGACCAAGGCCATTGTTGAAGCGCATGACGGCACCATCACGGTGGATAGTGCTTTAGGGAATGGCGCCGCTTTTGTGATGAGTTTTCTCAACCTTACGAAAACGTAAGACGGAATTCATGGAAGAGTAAGCCGCAGATAGTAAACTCCGTGATAGAAAGGAGTGAGCGAATTTGAATTTGTTGGAAGTGAATTCCGTATACAAAACCTATGGAACCGGAGAAACGGCCGTTAACGCCTTAAGAAATGTAAGCTTTACCGTACCCAAAGGTGAGTTTGTCGCCGTTGTTGGGGAGTCTGGCTCAGGAAAGAGTACACTTTTGAATATGATCGGGGCTCTGGATACGCCTACATCCGGCAAGGTATGGATCGACGGGAACGATATTTTTCGCATGGAGGACGAAAAACTGACCATTTTCCGCCGCAGGAATATCGGCTTTATCTTTCAGGCGTTTAACCTGATCCCGGAACTGAATGTGGAGCAGAATATCACCTTTCCCTTGCTGCTCGATTATAAAAAACCGGATCAAGCGTATGTGGAAGAAATCCTGGCCGTTCTGTCCTTGACGGACCGGCGCAAGCATTTGCCCCGCCAGTTATCCGGCGGTCAGCAGCAACGCGTGGCGATCGGCCGCGCCTTGATTACCCGCCCCATGCTGATTCTGGCGGATGAACCTACCGGCAACTTGGATAGCCAAAACAGCAATGAGGTGATTTCCCTGCTAAAAACGGCATCCAAACGCTATCAGCAGACGATTATCATGATTACGCATAACCGGAGCATGGCTTCGACGGCGGATCGGGTGCTGCAAGTGTCGGACGGCGTGCTTACCCATTTAGGGGTGTACGACGAATGAAAAGTTATCTGGGGTTGGTTGTGGAATACGCCAAAGTCCATAGCAAGAAAAACCGGCTCACCGTGGTTTGCATCGCCATATCGGTGATGCTGGTCGTGGCCGTGTTCGGGATGGCCGACATGAGCGTAAAAGCGCAAATCAACGAGAACATCCGGCAAAAAGGAAATTACCATGCCGTAATTACGGGGATATCGGACGGCATCGCCGGGCAAATCGCAGGCCGGAGCGATGTTAAGGTATCGGGTTGGATCGGTATGGCCGAGGATACGGTTGTACAAGGAAAAAGACTGTCTATTCTTGGCGGCGAACAGGATATCGTCGAACAAATGAATCTGGTTGTGCAAGAGGGAGCTTATCCGGTCTTCGAACGGGAGGCTTTGCTTGACAGGCTCGCCCTTGAGCAATTCGGTCTGTCCCTTGGGGATACGATAGATATTGCTTTAAATGACGGGCAAATGCGGAAATATAAGATTACCGGGACGTACAACGATTTTTCCAGTTTGAAAGGTTCCGACTCCCACGGCCTGTATCTGTCAACTAAGGGGATTCGTGCGCTTCCATCCGAAAAAAGAGAATATTATTATATCCAGTTTAAAAGCAATGTGAACATTAACCGGGCGCTATCCGAGATCAAAGCGGAGCATGACCTGACCGATAAACAGGTCTCGACAAACCTTATTCTGCTTGGCTTGATGGGACAAAGCGACGACAGTTCGATGATCGATCTCTACCTCACGGCAGGAATTCTCTTTGTCCTAATTACGATGGCCGCTACATTTATGATCGCCAGCAGTTTTAACATGAGCGTGCTGGAACGAACGCAATTTTTTGGCCTGCTGCGTTGTCTTGGCGCCACGAAAAAGCAAATCAAACGGTATATCCGTCGGGAGGGTATGCTGTATTGCCTGAAAGGGATTCCGATCGGGTTATTGGCCGGATGCGGCGTGATGTGGACGGCAGTTTTATCCCTAAATGCCTTGAATTATAAGTACTTGCCGGAAATGCCGGTGTTTCAAATCAGTTGGCCCGCTATGGCTGCCGGTACGACGGTCGGATTTTTAGTGGTCATGCTCGCCTCCAGGTCGCCGGCCAAAAAGGCAGCAAAGGTATCTCCGCAAGCGGCCGTAACCGGAAATATCAATCAGGCGAATCATCAACCCATCAATCGAGCGGCAAACACCAAATGGTTTCGCATAGACAAGGCGCTGGGGTTCCAGCACGCTTTTTCCAATAAAAAGAGTATGGTGTTGATATCGGGCTCTTTTGCGCTAAGCATCATCCTGTTTTTGTGCTTCTCGGTTTTGATTGCTTTCATGGGTCATGCTTTAAGGCCTTTGAAGCCTTACGCGCCTGATCTCTCCATTATGGGCGTGAAGGATTCCACTTTGCTTGACCGTTCCCTGATGGAAGAAACCAAGGCGCTTCCGCATATCAAAAATATCTATGGTCGGATGGTGTTCCGTGATATTCCGGCAAGTCAGAAGCAAGGCGACAATACGGCCACGTTAATTTCTTATGACGAACCGCAGTTTAAATGGGCGGCAGACAAGCTGATTTCCGGCAGTAGGGATCAGGTGCAGAACGGAAACGGAGTATTCGTCAGTTATTCGGAAGAGTTAAAATGGAAGGTAGGCGACACCATCACCCTCCATCTGCCCGGAGGAGCTTATAAGGTGCAGGTTGCCGGGATCCTCTCCGACACGCCGTTTGTGGCAGCGAAAGGCGAATGGATAATCATTTGCTCCGAAACCACCTTTACCGCGTTGACCGGGATTTCCGACTACACCATTATCGACATGCAAGTCGATGCAGATATTTCCGAGCAGGTCAGAAGCCTGATCACGCCGCAAATGCGGCTGCTTGACAAACAGCAGGCCAACCTCGAAACTCGTGCGGCTTATTACGCCATGGCGGTATTCGTTTACGGGTTTCTGATGGTGATTGCGCTGGTCGCGCTGATTAACATCCTAAATACTATAAACGCCAGCGTTTCCAGCCGCATGGCCAACTATGGCGTGATGCGTGCGGTAGGCATGTCCGGCAAGCAGTTGAAAAGGATGGTTACGGCCGAGGCTGCGGCTTATGCAATATCGGGCAGTCTAGCGGGTGGTGTTTTGGGACTGCTTCTACATCGTTTTTTCTTTGGACTGATGATTACCTCCAACTGGGGTAAGCTTTGGCAGCCGCCAATCACGGTTTTGGCGGTCACCATTTTAGCGGCAATTCTCACGACGTTTGTGGCGGTGATCTCACCGACCAAAAAAGTAAAAAAAGCGAGCATCATCAATGTGGTGAACGCGCAGTGAAATTCAGTTAAAGACTCCGCTGCTGCATTTATTCGTTTTTCCCGTTATTATATAATTGCAGCAGTTATCCGACATATAGGGAGTCAATTGGTTATGAGTTATTATCTGGAATTTCCGGAGTTCGAGGATTCAATCCCGTTCAGAACGTTCCTAAACGACGGTATGACTATCGTTTATCCCCATTGGCATAAAGAAATTGAAATCATCTATTCCCGAAAAGGCAAGGTAAACATAGGCATTGATGAAGATATCGTTCAACTGGAGGAAGGGGAAATCTTCTTCTTCCCAAGCGGAGAAGCGCATTATTTCTTGGCTTCCCCGGAAAGTGAACGTTATGTCTTTCAGTTTAACCTGAAGGTGTTTGATGAGAAAATTTTGCGGACTTCCGAAGACTCTTTGCTAAGTCTCTTTGAATCGGGGGAACCGCATAGCCGCAATTGGCCTAAGACGCTGGCTCGGAAGGCCACGGAGCTGTTGGTTCATCTTTATGGGATCGAACAGAGTAAACCCGCTGGCATGAATTATTTGACACTAGGTTATCTGTATCAATTGATTGGAGAATTCTATTTGCATTTGCCACGGCGCAAAGAAAGAAAAGTGCCGGCCAAACGATCTGCCATTCAACATAAAGAAACTTTAGATCTGCTCAATCAAGTATTTGAATATGTGGAAGATCGATACCGGGAAGTCATTGCGTTGGAGGATGTTGCCAAATTCGTGGGCTTCAGTCCTTACTATTTCACTCGTTTCTTCAAAACCAATACGGGACAAACGTTTATGCAGTTCTTGACGGAATATCGTATTAATCAAGCCAAGTTTATTTTAGCGAATGAGAAGATACCGATGGTGGAAGTTGCCGAAAAGGCCGGCTTTGCCAGCGTGAAAACCTTCCATCATGTGTTTAAGGAAACGGTAGGACAATCGCCGCTGCAGTACCGGAAGAATTTGAATAACCATTAAGAAACATGGGCTTAGACGAGGCATTCTCGTTTAAAGCCCTTTTTTTGGTTCTCTATGAAAGCGCAATATTCGGGAGTTTTTTGCGGGAAAAGCGGGAAGAAAGAGGCTGCGGATTTGGCTATAATGAATTCGACAATTAGAAACGTTTTCAGGAGGCAGATTATGAAATTAAAAGTTGGAATTATCGGATGCGGCGGGATTGCCAATGGCAAGCATTTGCCAGCGCTTTCAAAGGTTGAAGAAGCAGAAATAGTGGCATTTTGCGATATCATCGTGGAACGCGCAGAAGAAGCAAAAGAAAAATTCGGCACCAAAAATGCGCAGGTTTTTGATGATTACAAGAAAATGTTAGCGAATACCGATTTGGATGTTGTTCATGTTTGTACCCCTAACTCTTCTCATGCCGAGTTGTCCATTGCCGCCATGGAAGCGGATTGTCATGTGATGTGTGAAAAACCGATGGCGAAAACCTCCGAAGAAGCCAGAAGCATGATTGAAGCGTCCAAGCGCACCGGCAAAAAGTTGACGATCGGTTATCAAAACCGGTTCCGGACCGATTCGAGATATTTGCATGAGGTTTGTAAAGAAGGCGGATTGGGAGAGATTTATTTCGGAAAAGCGCATGCGATTCGCCGCCGTGCGGTGCCGACATGGGGCGTTTTCCTGGACGAAGAAGCCCAAGGCGGAGGTCCGTTGATTGATATCGGCACGCACGCTTTAGACCTGACGCTCTGGATGATGAACAATTACAAGCCTAAATACGTGGTTGGGAAAACCTATCACGCCTTATCCCAAACTCCCAATGCCGCCAACGCTTGGGGACCATGGGATCCTGAAAAATTCACCGTAGAAGACTCCGCTTTCGGTTTTGTTGTGATGGAAAACGGCGCAACGATCTTCCTGGAATCAAGCTGGGCCTTAAATAGCTTGGATGTGAAAGAAGCCAAAACCACCCTGTGCGGAACCAAAGCGGGCGCCGATATGAACAATGGTTTGACCATCAATGGCGAAGACCACAGCTTACTGTATGAGAAGAAAATTGAATTGCAAACGGGCGGTGTCGACTTCTACGATGGCGCCGGTGAGAAACCGGAGATTCTTGAAGCCAAATCCTGGATCAATGCCATTCTCCATGATACCGAACCTGTAGTGAAACCAGAGGAAGCCTTGGTGGTTACTGAAATTTTAGAAGCGATTTATAAATCTTCGAAGACCGGCGAGCCGGTATATCTCTAGGAGGAGGTATATCAGTGATACAAGTCACCGTATGGAATGAATTTCGTCATGAGAAAACCGATAAAGCTGTCCAGGAGATGTACCCGGAGGGGATTCATGGACAACTGGCAAAGTTCTTGTCCGAAGATCAGTTTAAGGTAAAAACAGCGACTTTAGATGAACCGGAGCATGGTTTGACGGAAGAGACATTAGAGGAGACCGACGTCTTGATTTGGTGGGGTCATATGGCCCATGATGAAGTTCAGGATGAAATCGTGGAACGCGTGCATAAGCGTGTTCTTGAAGGCATGGGGCTTGTTGTGCTACACTCGGGACATTTCTCGAAAATCTTCAAAAAATTAATGGGCACTTCTTGCGATTTGAAGTGGCGGGAAGACGGCAAACATTGCCGCATTTGGAATGTCAATCCGAGTCATCCGATTGTTGAGGGGATTGGCGATTTCATCGAATTGGAACAAGAGGAGATGTATGGCGAGCATTTTGATATTCCGGCGCCGGACGAATTAATCTTTGTCAGTTGGTTCCCCGGAGGAGAAGTCTTCCGCAGCGGCTCTACTTACCGCCGAGGGAACGGCAAAATCTTCTATTTCCAACCCGGCCATGAAACCTATCCGAGCTATTACAACGAAAAGGTGCAAAAGGTCATTAAAAACAGCATTCGTTGGTGCGCGCCAACCCAGAACCTGTACCCTGCATATGGCCACTATGAAGCGCGTGAAAAATAGAAAGGAGTGATCGAAAGTGAAACTAGGTGTATTTACGCCATTGTTTAACGATTTGAGTTTTGAAGCGATGATTGAGGAAGTGGCCAATAAAGGGTTGCAAACGGTTGAAATCGGTACCGGGGGCTATCCGGGCAACGCTCATTTGGATATTGATCAATTGCTGGCAAGCAGCGAGGCAAGAAAAGAATATTTGGCCAAATTAGCGGACAAAGGCTTGGAAATTTCCGCGCTTAGCTGCCATAACAACCCGATTTCACCGGTGAAAGAAGTGGCTGCGGAAGCGGATGAATTACTGCGCAAGACCATCAAATTGGCAAGCTTGCTGAACGTTCCGGTTGTGAATGGTTTCTCCGGCGTATCGGGCGGGAATGCAGCGGATACCCAGGTAAATTGGCCTGTATTGCCTTGGCCAACCGAATATGATGACAGCTATGCTTATCAATGGGAACAAAAATTGATCCCTTACTGGAAGGGGATTAACACGGAAGCGGAAGCGGCAGGTGTGAAGATCGGAATTGAGCTTCATGGCGGCTTCTTGGCCCATACGCCTTATACTATGTTGAAACTGCGGGAAGCGGCCGGCAAAGCCATCGGCTGCAACCTGGATCCCAGCCATTTATGGTGGCAGGGGATCGATCCGGTGGCTGCTGTCAAGATTCTTGGAGAGGCCGGTGCGATCCACCATTTCCACGCCAAAGATACCTATTTGGATCAGGACAACATCAATATGTACGGCTTAACGGATATGCAGCCCTACGGCAATGTGAAGACTCGCGCATGGACCTTCCGCTCTGTAGGCTGCGGCCATGACTTGAAGGTATGGTCGGACATCATTTCCGCATTGCGCGTTTACGGCTATGACTATGTCTTAAGCATTGAGCATGAAGATCCGATAATGTCTATTGACGAAGGGTTGACTCGTGCCATTACCAACTTAAAATCGATCATGATTCATGAACAACCCACGGCAATGTGGTGGGCGTAAAGGAGCATGAAGGATGTCAATCATTAATTTTGCCGTAATTGGCTATGGCGGCATGGGTTCCTACCATGCCCACAATCTTATACCTGCGGAAAGTACTCGAGTTCATGTCGTGGGGACCTATGATATTTCCGGCGAAAGACAGCAAATATCCCAAGGCAAGGGCCTGCGGATTTATGAAAGCCTGGAAGAAGTGTTGAATGACGGAAATATCGAAGCCATTCTTATCGCAACACCCAACGATTCTCATAAAGAAATAGCGATTAAAGCCCTGCGGGCGGGCAAGCATGTGGTTTGCGAAAAGCCGGTGGCAATGAACACCCAGGAACTCGATGAGATTTTGGCGGTTGCCGAAGCGACCGGAAACGTCTTTATGGTTCACCAGAATCGTCGTTGGGACCCGGATTTTCTCATCATTCGGCAGCTGTATCAAAAAAAGACGATTGGTGATATATTCCAAATCGAATCTCGCGTTCAAGGTGCCAACGGCATTCCGGGGGATTGGCGTCATTTGCAGAAACATGGGGGCGGCATGCTGTTGGATTGGGGGGTCCATTTGCTGGATCAACTGCTATGGCTGGTAGACAGTCCAATTAAGAGCGTGCAGTCGGATTTAAGCTATATTTTAGGCGATGAAGTTGATGATGGATTTATGAGCTACATTACCTTTGAAAATGGCGTGAAGGCCTTGGTTGAGGTAGGCACTACCAACTATACCAAGCTCCCTCGCTGGTATGTAAAAGGCCTGGAGGGGACCGCAAAAATTGACGATTGGGATTTGTCCGGCGAGATCATTGGCGCTACCGGCCGTGAGGATGTCCCGGCTCCGGCGCCGATCCAAGCGGGGGTGGGACTCACCAAAACGATGGCGCCGCCTTCGGAAGAGGCAACCGAAAGAATCGCCTTCCCGGAACCCAAAGCGGATTTTGTTCCTTTTTATCAAAACTTTTATGAAGTCGTTCGCGAAGGCGCGGAGCCGATCGTGAAAAATCATGAAGTCCGCAAAGTAATGAATGTTATCGAAGATATTTTTAGGGCAAGCCATAAAGGATGACCTAGGAAATTCATTGGCCTGATGGAAATCTGCATCCAATAACCATTCAACACAAAAAAGGTTAACCAAGCGGTTAGCTTTTTTTGTGTTAAAACAACGCATACCTTCAACTAAATCGAAGGCTTTCACCGAAGGAATATCGCAAGCGGACGACAGAGCCAACACACGGATTTATAAATGGATTTTGATGCGGGGGAACTGGCGGAGAAATGCTGCGAAAATGTCTGCACGCATACTGGAGATTTAATCATAAATTAAGTTATAATGTTTAACAAAGGAGGTACGAATTATGAGTGTACCTAATGAAGAACTCGAAGTATTGGTCAAGAAGCTAAATAGTAAGAATAAGGTGTTAGCTAAGAGTTTTTTGTCGTGGTTGTTAGATCAGCAATTCGATGAAGAGGATATGCTTACAGAAGAAGACATTAAGGCGATAGAAGAAGCTCGGAAAGATCAACAAGAAGGGAAAACCTTATCACTGGAGGACGTTAAACGTGAACTCCAGTTATAATGTGGAATTTTCAAAGTTTGCAGTTAAAACATTAAGTAAAATAGATGTGTCAGCAGCCAGAAGAATCTTGGAAGCGATTGAAGAATTGAAAAATAACCCCTTTGGAAACCCTCAAACAAAGAAAATGAAGGGATACAATGGTGATTTTTATCGATTACGTGTAGGAAATTATAGAATTATTTATGAGATCCAAAACAATATGTTATTAATAACAATTGTAAAGATAGGGCCTCGTGGTGATGTATACAAATAGATATCATTAATGCTCCGTAACTCTAGTTGAGTTCGGGGCATTTTCAATTTTGGATTAGCAGCCCATGATGACTAAAGAAAAGCTTACTTTCCCGTCTAATAAGCTGATTGGTGAAAGTGCCGCCAGCACGATATTGACTTACACTGTACGTGCAGCGGCCCATTTTTCTTATATGATTTCTTTAGTTTGTCGTTCTAAAAGGCTTGCAAAATGCGCGAATATCATCGGCGAAAAGCTCAGGTTCTTCCATAGCGGTAAAATGTCCGCCGCGGGGCAGCGAAGTCCAGCGAGTTACGTTCAGGTTGCGCGTTGCCCATGCTTTGGGCGGTAACAATATATCTGCCGAGAATAAGGCAAGACCTGTCGGGACCTTGATGTACCCCAGTGGCGGCAAAGAATGCGCATTTTCATAGTACATATGTGCTGTCGATCCTATGGTGTTCGTCACCCAATAAATCATAATATGTGTGATGAGCTCATCCTCACTGAATTTTTGCTTGAGGTTGCCATTACAATCGCTCCATGTCCGGAATTTCTCTAGTATCCAACTTGCTAAACCTGCCGGCGAGTCGGATAGTCCATAAGCTAGGGTTTGCGGGCGTGTCGATTGAATGGACATATAGCCTCCCTCCTGAGCAATCCATTCCGCCGCATTTTTCTTGTATCGCAGTTCTTCTTCCGAAAGCTTGGCCTGTTCCGATGAAGTCATGAGATCTCTTATAATCCCGATATCGGTTAGGTGGATGCCGAATAACAGTTCGGGATGGTTTGCTGCCAGGTATCTTGTCACACCGGAGCCAACATCCCCGCCCGCGGCAACAAATTTTTTGTAACCTAATTCTTGGGTCATGAGCTTAGCCCACATTTCGGAGACACGAAAATTGTTGACGCCAGGATGTTCAGGGCGGCTGGAGAACCCAAATCCAGGCACTGAAGGGACAATGACGTCAAAAGAGTCCTCAGGGTTGCCGCCATAGCTGGCTGGGTCCGTAAGAAGCGGGATGATTTTTTGGTAACGAAGGTAGCTGTCGGGCCAGCCGTGAGTAAGAATAAGGGGCAAAGGGTTAGGTCCTTTACCACGCTCATGTACGAAGTGCACGTCGATCCCGTCGATATTGCAGCGAAACTGGGAAAAACGGTTCAACTCGGATTCTTGTGCGCGCCAATCATAATGGTCTCTCCAATATGAAACTAGCGATTTTAAATAACTTAAATCCGTGCCTCGTTCCCAACCGGAGTTTTCTAATTGATCCGGCCAACGGATGTGATGCAGTCTGTATTGCAGATCGTCAAGGATCTCATCGGAAACGTGAATATGAAAACGTTCAATAGCCATCATGATTTCCCTCCTAAAAGTTTGGTGAGCCTTACTTCCTGAGTCAACTTCGAACAAACTTGCTTCAAAGCATGGGCTTAGTTGTTACATCGTTATTATATCCGTCAATCTTGTGTGGTACACTGGCATAAATGAAGCATTTAACTATACTATTTGATAATAGGTGACTGTTATGCCGCAAATGGATCGATACAAAAACCGTACCGTGAACATTGAATTTGTCGCCGTGGAGGATTTTAGTAATCTTCCATATCCTGAACGTCTTACTCTGATTTTCATAACGTCCGGAAGCATGAGCGGGATATTAAACGATCGTCCGATATCTATTGCCGCTCCTGGTGTCCTTTGTTTGGCTGAAGCTGATGAGATGAAAATCATTGAGAAGCAAAACATCGCTGCACAATCCTTTAGTTTTCATCCCGAGTTTCTGAACACCGTAACTCTTTCCGAAACACAGGGTTACTTTCCGTCCGTTCCGAGAATACAAACAGGGCTTTCCCTTTTTCAAAGTGATCATCCCAATAGAGGCGTACCTCGTATAACCGAGAAAGCATATCCGCTTTTATTTGAATGGTTTTTTGTACTTGGCACGGAAGTGCAGGCGCAAAGCGATGAACGGTGGGCGTGCAGAATAAAAAAGTACTTTATTCAAATTATGGGTTTGCTTGAGGATTTGAATCGCAATAGCGAACAATCACCTGTTGATGTGGTGTTGGAATATATACACACGAATTATCCCAGAAAGATTTCTTTGGAAGATTTGACGAATTGCGCTCATTTGAACCGTGTGACGCTGAATAAGATGTTTCAGGAAAGATGCGGAACTACCGCAATCGGCTACTTGCTTTCGCATCGCTTAAAAGTAGCGGGTGATCTTTTAACGCATACGGATATGAACCTTAATGATATCGCACGTGCCACTGGATTCGAGTATGATACTTACTTCATCAAACAATTTACATCCAAAAGAGGGATGTCGCCGACAACGTATCGGACGAACTCCCGCAAGTTCTCGGCCGTTCAATAACACCATGCTGCAATTGACAACGTTCAAAGGATGCTTTTATAATGTTACAGGAACGGAATACCTAAAACCTATTTTGGATGATGTGGACTTTTCTGGAGACTAGTCTCTATTTTCGCCACACAAAGGCCTTGCTGGTCATTTGTGTGGTTTTTTTGCGTTCACAAAGGAGGAAAATGATAAAATTTTGGCATTATGCATTGACTGTTTTTTTAGGAGGCTGCTGTTATGGGATCTTGTCCACTTTTGTTAAATTGGCGTATGCAGCAGGGTTCACAGTGTCAGCAGTAACCGGAGGACAGTATTTCTTCGGAGTTGTGCTTGCTTGGCTTGTCGTCTTATTTACCAAAAAGAAAAAACTAACTCGTATGCAAATTTCAAAGCTTATTGCATCTGGAGTTCCGTTCGGGTTAACAGGTATATTTTATTATCAAGCCTTACAAACCTTAAACGCTTCTCTGGCCATTGTTTTTCTGTTCCAATTTGTTTGGATCGGAGCCCTGTTGGAGTGGGTGTTCCATAAGAAAAAGCCTACTAAGCGTAAGCTTATTTCCATTGGGTTGCTGCTAGCCGGTTCCGTTTTGGCGGCCAATGTCATGTTTCAGGAACGCCTGGCGTTGTCATGGCAGGGAAGCATTTGGGGAATGCTGGCGGCATTAACCTTTTCCACATTCGTTTTTTTGAGCAGCTCCGTTGAAAAAGCAACCCCTCCCATTTTAAAAAGTGCACTTCTGTCCACGGGAGGAGTAATAACCGTATTTATCGTATTTCCGCCAACGTTTTTATTTGACTTGGATATTTTAATGGGGTTGATTCCCTACGGATTAGCTCTGGGTATATTCGGGGTCGTTCTTCCGCCGCTCTTGTTTTCGATTGGTATGCCGCATGTTGGTTCGGGATTAGGAACCATTCTTACATCATCCGAATTGCCGGTTGTTGTAACAATGTCCGCTTTAGTGCTGGCAGAGCCAATAAGCTTGCCTCAGTGGATTGGGGTGATCATTATCCTAGTCGGGATTGTTAGCAGTAACCTTCGATCCGATCATTCGAACCAAAAGTCTTTAGAAGTTCAGAAGACTGCCTTCAAAAATAGTCTATAGAAGATCTCGGGTGACAGCATAGAGGAAAAAAAAGGGCGCTATTCAGCGATACCCCCCATGTTGCGTGAATTAGAGGAATTATATGGCGCTATTTTCACGATTTAGTGGCGAAAAGCCGCCTTTCGACCTGTTCATCGAAAAATAAGACCCAAAAATTCCCCTATGGTGATGAATAGGCTCACATTCGGAAAATAATACCCAAAAGTTCCTCTATTTTATGGGACAGACGATACTGAGCACGAGACTAATATAGAACAAAGCGATCCATGCCCCTGTCCGCAGATAAGCCATATTATTTACGGATCATTCTACTAATAGAGTAACAAAAAGCAGCAGGTTTCTTCGAACGGGTCCAAATATAAAAGGGTATCCGGGTATTCTTTTATGCTATAATTACAAATGGAGGTTGATATTAGTGAACGAGGAATTATTGAAAGCCATTGGTGAACTTTTAGATCAGAAGCTTGCTCCATTGCAGAAAAAAATTGAAGTAGTGGATACCAAGGTAGAACGAATCGAAGAAAAATTTGACAAACTGGCGGCAGAAAGTCCTCAGGATGTTATGTCCATGCTTGAGTTGCTTAACAGAAAACTAGATGAAGTATAACGAGATGTCGAGTTTACATATCATAAAACCTCCCTTAATGAACTTGAGATCAATAGGTTGAAACAACAATAAGCATTTGCGCGATGGTTAACCTTCATTGCAATAAACAATGGCATATTATCGGTCCCTATTAAAAAGTAACGCCAATTAAGCATGTATTGTTTAATTGGCGTTTTTTTATTATGAGATCCTTGAAAATCCTGACTGTACGCGAATGATTGCTACAGTCTGAGATCGAAGCCGGAAGCGCTGTTTAGCATGCGGTCCGTTCCCCATCCCGTCGCATAACCGTAGCTCGGCGGCATGAGTCCTCGCCCGGCGTTTGACAAAAGCGCTAGGCTCAACAGTTCTTTGTTCCGGCTGCCCAATCCGGCAATTAGCGGGAACAGCATAGAGTAGGGGGATTGCGGGTAATTGCCCAGCCCCATCGCAGAAAGCCCAACATACGGATAGGAATTAAGGGACGGTGCTTCCGATAACATCGAAGTCAGGTAACTTGAAAAAGGCACCGCTCCGTTCTCCGCTTCAAGTTTTCGGACCGGGGATTCCATGCAGCGGCACACATGGTCTCCCAATAAAGCGACTTGCATTCACGATCATCCTTTCATTCATCTGATTTATAAAAAGACTATGATTATAGTCCTTCTACCGAACAAAACCCAACCTGCATCATTGCTTGTCAGTACAATGCCATCTGTTCCAATCGCTCGAGACTGGATAGGTCCGTCAGCACGCTTTTGCCGACACCAAAGCCCCAATACTTGACGTAATGGTAAGGATATTGCAACATCACCAATACATGTCCTTCCTGTAATCCTAGTTCCCGGATCGAATCGCGAATCGGCCGCGTATCCACATAGATCGGACAATCCCTTTCGGACTCCGAAAGCATCCGTATGCGGGTCCGGAGCTGCCCAATCGGTAAGTTGTCGAAGTCTGACTTGAGCAGCATGGAGACGCTCGGGTTGTTGGACGGGAGGCCGCTCATTAGCTCTGCGATGCTGGACAGAGTCTGCTGACTGCGCGGATCGGCACGTTCGTCCAACCAAAACGCGTATAGTTTTGGTGAATTATCCGCATATAGAGCAGCGTACATATTATTTGAGGGCAGCAGGCAAAAACATAGAAAAACAAACAGGCAGACACCCGAGATAGCTTTGAGTTTGCCCTGGCGCTCGTTTCGGAAATTGGCGATCGTTCTGATCCGTTCCGCCAATGGAGCGCGCCGGGCCACCAAGTTCGCTCCGATTCCGGGAAGAGGAGGCATGCTGTTCAACTCCCCTTGTCTGATGAGAAGCATTCCGTAGCGCGTTTGTTCCTCCCGGCTGAGCAGCCGCAACACACGCGAATCGCAGCGTATTTCCAGATCGTCGCGATACTTATGTACGGCCAAGTGCACGAGCGGATTTATCCAATGGGCGATCTGCAAGGCACGGGACAAACCGAGTAAGAGGATGTCTTTCTGTTTGGAATGCATCAGCTCGTGCAACAGAATAAACCGCAATTCTTCCGCCGAATAGTTCGTGTCATAATCGTATGGCAGCAAAATGACCGGCCGGCGTAATCCGTAAAGCGCAGGGAAGAGAATCCCCGATCTCATTAGACGGACATGCCCGCGTATGCCGGCTTCCTCTCGGCATTTGTCGAACAACTCAAGCAGCTCCCGGTCCTCGCATGGAAGTGCGGAGCGGACAAGCCGGCGCGTCCGGCGTCTTCGTGTCCAATCGATGGCCGCATAAATGCAAATTCCGCCACCCCATACGCATGCGGCCGCAATAACCACCTCCGTCAGGCTCGATTGGATGCGGGTGGATTCGATCAATGGGCGCTCCAACGGAGGCAGGGGAATCCATGTTTCTTCACCGTCACGGTACATACGCGTTTCCCGGGAAGGGGATGAAGAGACGGATGGTCCCAATACAACCTCCCTGACTTCACTCCAGCCCCTTCCTACGGAAGAGAACGCGGCGCCGACGCTGAATTGCCGCTCGTATAAATAGGCGTCAGTCCAGTTTTCAATACTGGTAGGACTCGGGATCGAGATAGGCAGGCATAGCTTGATCAGGAATAGGAGCCAAATCCAGCAAATCGTTCGAGGCCCCAGCAGTTTGCGCCCGAACCGGCGAAGCATCAGCACGAGGAGCGCGATAACGGATGCCGCCAGTGTCAATTCGATTCCTTTCAAGGCGAGCAAAGGCAGCAGTATATCCATCAGGGACGCTCATCCCCGCGGGACTCGTCATTTTGGGACAGCAGCCGTTTGAGCATTTCCGCCTCGCGCGGGGACAACCTTCCGTCCTGAAGGAATCCTGCCAGAAGGGAGTGCCTGTTCCCGTTATAATACATATCCAGAAATTGCTGCCGCTCCTGCCGCAAATAAGCTTCCTCTTCGATGAGAGGAAAGTAATAATAGATACGACTGTCGTGTTCATCCACCTTAAAACCTACGAATTGTTTCCTTACCAAATTTCGCAGCAGCGTCTTGATCGTGCGAAAATGCCATTCGGCTTCTTTGGACACCTGATCAATGATGACACTGGCGGTGCATCTGCTTTCCTTCCACAACACCTTCATGACGACCAGTTCGGAAGGGCTGATGCTCTGTACTTTTTTTCTCAAGGGAATCCCTCTTTTCCGGAGATACGCTAGTTTAGTTAAAAGATATATCGGTCGGAAGAAAGACTATATTTATAGTCTAATGAATTTCATCTTGAGAAATCCATGTCTTTTTTCTGGTAAAATAGAATCAAAATCAGAAAACTGGCAGAAGGAGTGCGCCAATGATTTATTTAAGAAGCTTCAAGCTTTCTTCTTATACGAGTCGAAATCCCAACATATACCCTGATTATGTGTTCAAACACCTGGCTGGAGAGGTTCTTTGGTTTGATCGGATTACTGTGCTGTATGGCAGTAACGGCAGTGGCAAATCCACCTTACTGAATGTGATCGCCAACAAATTAGGAATCACCGGTTCTGAAAGAATGACAAGCTATGGTCATAGTATTTATGCTCAGCGTTTTCTCGAATTGAGCAGCTATCAGCTTGGGCATGATGATCGGGAGCATGAAATTAGACAGCTTCCTGATGGAAGCAGATACATGAAGTCAGAGGATATTTTGTATGAAATTAAGAAGATTCAGCAATCCGCCGTGCTGCGTGAGGGGATATTGTATGAGCAGATCAACAAAGGGATGAGTAAGGCTCAGGCAGAACAATATGAACAATCATATGCGTTTAAAAAGAAGCTTGAGAATATTCAATTCTCTCAAGAAAAATACTCCAATGGAGAGACCTCCATGCAGTTTTTTGAAGAATATTTGCTTCCCGGCCAATTGTATTTGTTAGATGAGCCGGAAACGTCGCTTTCTCCCGCCAACCAAATCAAGCTGGCAGAGCAAATCAATGAGCTTGCACGTTATTTTGACAGTCAGTTTATTATTGCCACACACTCTCCTTTTGTTTTGGGTACGCTGCATGCTAAAATTTATAACTTGGATGCAAAGCCTTTGCAAACGGCAGAATGGTTTGAACTGGACAACGTGCAATTTTTTTATCAATTTTTTCATAAGCATAAGCGGTTGTTTGAATAAAGGCAGAACAGAATTTGAGTAAGAAGCCTTTTCGTAGAATACTGATTCTCGAAAAGGCTTCTTCATTCATAAAAATGATGCGCTTAATCTCAAAGCTTGAACACGGAAACGGAACGCTGCAGTTCTTCCGCCAGTTGGGCCAGCGATTGGGCGGTGGCGGCCGTTTCTTCACTGCTTGCGGCCGCTTCCTGTGTTGTAGCCGAGATATTCTCAACGGCGGACAGGACGGTGGCGGTTTGCGCAGCCTGCTGCTCGCTGGCGGCAGCGATCTCCACCACCTTTTGACCGGCATCATTGACATAGCTGACGATGTGCCCGAAAGATTCTCCGGTACGCTCGGACAATTCCGCACTTTCCTGTACGGATTTTACACTGGCGCGAGTATTTTCCTGCATTCCTTTAATGATGCTTGTAATTTGTTTCGTGGCTTCGCCGCTTCGTTCGGCTAATTTCCGCACTTCGTCGGCGACTACCGCAAACCCTCGTCCTTGATCTCCGGCCCGCGCGGCTTCAATAGCGGCATTTAGTGCCAGCAGATTGGTTTGATCCGCAATATCTTCAATAACCCCGATGATATCGCCGACCTTTTGCGAGTCATCTTCCAGTCTTGTCATCTGCAGGCTTACCGATTTCATGCTTTCGCTGGATGACTGAATAACTCCGCTTCCTTCTTCGGCGATGCGCACCGTTTCGTTGGACAATTCCGAGGCCTGTTCGGTATTGCGAGCTATAGCATGAATGGCTGAGGACAGCTCTTTGAACAACTCGCTGATGGTTTGGGCATCGTTGGCCTGGCTGGCATTCCCGCTGGCAATTTCCTCCGTGCTGGCCGAAATTTGCTGAGATGCCGCGGCCAGGCTTTGGGAGTGGCCTAAAATGTTGCTGACGGTTTCCCGCAAGCTGACCACCATGTTGTTCATACCTTGCGCGAGCTGTCCGATTTCATCCTTAGTGGATATATCCAGTGTGTTCTGCAGATTTCCTCCTGCTACTTGCTGGACGAGCTGAGCGACGCGGGCGAGAGGTCTGGATATAATCTGCGAGATTATGTATCCAAGCAAAATAGATATCGCCACAGAAGCTGCAATAACAATTATGGATACATTCCGGGAGGAAACGTACAATGCTTCGCCCGCATCCTTGGTCTCGTCAGCCTCCGCCATATTGATATCGCTCAAAGTATTCAACAAGTCTCTGATTTTATTGCCGACATTGGTCAAATCGTTGTTAATCAGCGTCTTCATCTCGTCACTGCGCCCATTCAATCCAAGTTGTACAGCTTCATCAACCAAAGGCACATATTCGTTCCACAGTCCGTCAAACGGCTCTAAAGCAGTAACGGATTTATCGCTCAGGACAGTATTGCGAAAATCATTCATGTGATTCATCAATTCTTTTTTCTCTGTTTCCAGGAGTTCTATGTTACTCTCTTGCGTGGCTCTATCCTCCGCCATATAGACGTTGCGAATCAGTACCCGCATGCGGGTGTAGCTGATCTGCGCCGATTGTACGGATTGTAATGGAACAAGGCCATATTCGTACATGGACTTCACAGAACCATTCATTTTGTTCAAATTATTGAGACTATAAAATCCAACAAAAGCGAGAATCAGAGATACTAGCAAAAATGCGGAAATCAACTTTACGCTTGTCTTCAGATTATAGAAAAATTTCATTGTATGATGCCTCCTAAATCGCTGAAATTGTCTGTGCGTTGCCTGTTAACTTAATAACACCGTCTACGTCCAGGATCAGGGCCACATTCCCGCTGCCTAAAATGGTTGCCCCTGAAATGCCGCCGATTTTTCCGATAAAGCTGCCGAGACTCTTGATGACGATTTCCTGATTTGCCCATCAGATCGTCCACCATCAGGGCGACTCGTTTTTCGCCTCTTCCGATAATGACCATGGGTAAGTAGCGCCGAACCGGGGGACGCGGGTAATGAAAATGATCGTGCAGCCAGACGACAGGAATGACTTGATGGCGAATCTTAATCACAGGTTCTCCGCGCAATCTTTTGATTTCTTTGGCGTCGATCCGGGTAATTTCCACCACGCTGCTCATGGGAATAATAAAGACCCGCCCACTGATATTCACGAGCAGTCCCGTAACAATGGCTAAAGTAAGAGGGAGGCGGATATGAAACAGAGTACCTTGTCCCTTAACGGTCTCAACGTCGATCATGCCGCTCATTCGTTCGATATTGTTGCGGACGATGTCCATGCCGACCCCGCGCCCAGAGACATCACTGACCTGGGAAGCGGTGGAAAAACCGGGCTTGAATATGAGCTGCAGAGCTTCATCATCGCTTAGGCGCTTGGCTTCGTGTTGCGGCAGCAGCCCTTTGCTTACCGCGGATCCGCGAAGCTTGTCCGCATCGATGCCAGCGCCGTCGTCCCGGATTGAGATCACGACATGGTTGTCCTGATGTGCAGCGGACAAGGTGACCGTGCCGCGCTCGTTTTTGCCGCTCAGCCGTCGTTGCTCCGGTGCTTCAATGCCGTGATCAACGGCATTGCGCAGCAAATGGATCAAAGGATCGCCGATTTCTTCAATTAAAGTGCGATCCAGTTCGGTGTCCTTACCCTGCAAAATCAGGTCTACCTGCTTGCCCAAAGATTCGGCCAAATCTCTAATCATGCGCGGGAAACGATTATACAACTGCTCAATCGGAAGCATTCGGGCTTTCATCACACCGTCCTGCAGTTCACCGATGAGCAGGCTCAAGTGATCAGAAAGCTGAAACAGCTCTTCCACAAGGTCATCAGAACCCAATCTTTGTCTAAATAATGTTTTGACCTGTTGGATCCGCGTTTGATCAATAACAAGTTCACCCGCCAAATTCATCAGATGATCCAGCCGTTCTATATTGACTCGGATCGTTTGCGATTTGCTTTTTGTCACCGGATAAACGGCTCGCTGCGCAGGAGTAACTGATTCCGAGGCAGCATGCATGCTGAACTGCTGAAGTTGCTGCAAAAGAGACGAAATATCCGATGTTTCGACGTCGGTTTGGGCAATTTCCTCTTGGAGCCCTTTCATGACATCGAGTCCCGTGAACATTAAGTTGATCAATGGTTTGGTGACCGTTCGTTCACCGTTTCGCACTTGATGGAGCAGATGCTCAATTTGATGGGTCACTTCCTTCATTTTGTGATAACCCATGGCTGCCGAGGAGCCTTTCAAAGTGTGCGCGGCCCGAAACAGCCGATCAACGGCCGTGTCGGTAGCTCCTTCATTCTCAAGACGCAAGACTTCTTCTTCAATATAGTGAAGTTGTTCATCCAGCTCTTCTAAATATAATTCGCGGTATCCCGATAGATCCGTCACCGGTTCAACCTCCTAGCTGTTTCCGATAAGCACTTCATCAAGTTTTAGAATTCCCACCAGGCTTTCATCCGACGCCAATCCAATACCCGTAAAATAACTGCCGCTTACATTGGCGATCTTGTCCGGAGGAGGCTGAATGTCACCGAAGGTAGTTACTTTGCTAACCTTGTCCACAATGATTCCGACTGCTTCCTGTTTGTGGTTGACGACAACGATACGCGTGGTTTTTGTGTACTCGTACGGCTCCAGCATAAATAAGCTTCTTAGGCTGATGACAGGTACAATTCGGCCGCGTAAATTAATGACACCCTGAACATAAGAATAAGTGTTGGGGATATCGGTTATTTCCTGCATTTTAATAATTTCATGAATCTCGGAGATGGAGATAGCGTAATTCTCATCATCCACACAAAACTCGATGTACTGTTGTTTGTCCGTTGAATGCATGCGCGGTTTCCCTACCTTTCTTGAATAAATCCGAAATAAGACGTGTCTGACTCGAGCAGTTCAAGCGTCAGGCGGGTGATCACAGGATCGAACTGGATGGCTCTGTTCCGCCATAGCTCCTGTTTGACCTGTTCCAATGGCAAACTTTGACGATATGGCCGCACGCACATCATGGCGTCAAAGGCATCGGCAACAGAGCAGATGCGAGCCAACAATGGAATCTCCTGTTCTCTCAATCCATGGGGGTAACCTTGCCCATCCCAACGTTCATGATGATGAAGAATCACTTCGATGACCGGTTCTTCAAATTCGGATATGTTATGCAAAAGGTCGGCCCCTACCTGCGGATGGAGTTTGATGATTTTCCACTGGTGCGGGGTAAGGGGAGCAGCCTGTTCCAGCACATCCAAAGGCAGCATGATTTTGCCCAGATCGTGAAGAAAGCAGCCGCGCAGCAAGTTGTCTTTTTCGCATGTCTCCAGGTTCATCTCGGTGGCTATACGTTCTGCCATCATAGCTACCCGTATGCTATGCCGATAGACTTCTGGACGTTTTTCGCGCATAAAGTCGATCAACTGAATTAGTAATGTTGAATCTTGCTGTGCCATAGCCTGATTGTCAATAAATTTTTGCAAGGAGCTCATGGTGTTCTCTCCTTTTTTTGCGACATATTTGAAAATAGAAGCGATTCAAGTTAAGGTGTTGGCCTTGACGCAAAGACCTCCTTTCTTTAATACATAACCTCCGGCAGACCTGTGAATGTCTTTCCTCGTGCGCTGGATCCGAGGGCTAGTCAACAAAAGTCCATAGCAGGTCGTATAATGATAATTATCCGACAAAATTTGGGGAGGATGGATAATGACTACCAATAGCAACATGAATTCGGCAAATCAGTTGACTTTGCTGTACACGAGTTCGAACAACTATAGCGATGATAAAATCGTGAACATGTTTATAAGTGCCTGCTGCACGGCAGACAATACGAGGAGGAGTTACTTGAGGGCAATTCATTGTTTTCGCGAATTCATCGGGTTCAAGAAGCTTGATTCGGTAACATGGAGAGAGATTGAGGCCTTTAAGCTGTACCTGCAGCAACGTGAGAAAGTAACCTCCAAACGCGCATTGGCACCGGCCAGCATCGCCGCTTCCATTGCTCCGTTAAAATCGCTGTATAAGTGGGGGAGTGACAGCAACATAGGTTTTTTTGCAAGGAATCCTACATCGAATGTGCGCTTGCCGGTAATTCAGGTGACCAGCCACCGGAACTTTTTAACCAAAAAGGAAGTAGGGTTGTTGCTAAACCATCTGCAGCAGCAGAGCCAAAGAAATTATTTGATGGGGCTTTCGCTTGTATTGCTTGGTTTGCGGGTATCTGAACTGAATTCGGTATACTGGGGAAATTTCCATACGGATCCTATGGAGTCGAGTATTTGGCTTACACTTCACTATACAAAAGGAGGGAGAACAAGGGAAATCAAGGTGCCCCAGTATTTATGGGAATTATTTGTAGAATACGCGAAGGGGCTTGTCGGTGACGCGGAACCACCCGAAACGCTCAGGCTGTTTCCAATTTCTACAAGACAAATAGAACGTATCATCCGTAAAGCCGGGGAAAAAAGCGGGATTACAAAAAAGCTTACGCCCCACTGGCTGCGGCATACCAACGCAACCTTGGCCTTGCTGGGAGGAGCATCGCTTCAGCAAGTGCAGGAAACGCTCGGGCATGCGCATATCAACACGACTCAGCGATATTTGCATACTGTAGACCAAATGAAAAAAGCAGCTCCGGATTATGTACAGGACTGCCTAAAGGAATTTATTTACTGACACACTATGCAAAAGCATGCAATTTGGCCTATAATTTGATTGAGAACTCCGCAAAATCCTATCTTTTTCTACATTTTTACCCATGTCTTTTGTCGGATAATTATCATTATGCGACATGTTTTATTATCATTAATATTTTAGGCTGTTTTGTCATTGTTTAAGCAACATATTGCTAAAGTTATTTATTTACAAATTCTCTTGAGGCCCTCATTATATATTGTTCTATATACATAGAGATACAGCGTGTTTCCCAATGATTCAAACAAGCAGAAACACCCTCATCCAACACGAAAGAGGCTGACCGCTCGAGCGGTTAGCCTCTTTAATTAGCACACGGTGATATTGTTTTTACTTCAGATAATTATGTCAGAAACTGAATAGCGGTGATCCTCACGCATCTGGATCGATTAGTATAAAATTAGTTGCCGCAACGATGATTCTATAAAACCAAAATAAATTTGCTTTCTGTATTGAAAAACGCTTACATATAAACTATAATCAATCTAAACCGGTTTACTAAACCGATATACTAAACCGGTTTAATAAAAGAGGGAGGAAGCATAAATAAAAAAAGCAGAGATTGTTTTCATTCGTACAACTAGAAATTCAAAGAAAGGCGAGAATTGATTTGGGTAATTTGGATGTTGTTACTTTTGGCGAGGCAATGGTGATGTTTACAGCAGATGAGCCAGGCCCATTCCATGAGGTTATCCATTATACCTCAGGATTAGCCGGAGCTGAAATGAACGTCGCTATCGGTCTTGCAAGGCTGGGCCTAAGATCAGGATGGGTGAGTAAAGTTGGAAGCGATTCCTTTGGAGATTTGATCCTGCGGCGTCTCGAAAAAGAGGGGGTTGACATTAATCAGGTTCAGATCGATGAGAGTGTTCCAACAGGTTTTCAATTGAAATCAAAAGTTTTGGATGGTGACCCTGAGATTCAGTACTTTAGGAAAGGATCTGCAGCGAGCTTTATGGGGAGGGAGGACTTTTCGAAAGACTATTTCCTAGGTGCGGCCCATGTTCATATGACCGGAATCCCTCTGGCTATTTCGGAACACACCAGGGAATTTGCCGGTTGTGTACTTCATTGCATGAAGAGTCATGGCCGATCCATATCCTTTGACCCCAATTTACGTCCTTCTCTCTGGAAATCAAAAGAAGAAATGATCGATGTGGTCAATAAGTTTGCTTTTAAAGCGAATTATGTACTTCCAGGAATAGGTGAAGGATATATATTAACCGGTTACAGAGAGCCAAGTGATATTGCTTCCTTTTATTTGGAAAAAGGCGTCGAACTGGTGATCGTAAAACTTGGAGAAGCGGGTGCTTATTATAAGACTCCTTATGAGGAAGGCAAAGTGAGTTCCTTTCCAGTAGAGAATACAGTAGATACGGTAGGTGCCGGTGACGGGGTTGCTGTAGGCGTCATTAGTGCTTTGGTCGAAAAGCGTTCGATCGTGGAAGCGGTACAGCGCGGGAATGCGATTGGTTCCTTGGCGGTGCAATCCCCCGGGGATTACGACGGCTACCCAACCAGAAAACAATTACAGCAATTTATGCAAAAGCAAAAAATGATCAAGACAGATACACAGGGAGGTCATTGGGTATGAAAGAGCAAGAAGTTGCCAAACAAATTCTTCAATATATTGGAGACAAAGAGAATGTTACTTCTGTGGAACATTGTGCAACACGGCTAAGACTAATCCTAAAAGATAAGTCCAAAATAGATGAAAAAGCTATTGAAAATATTGACGGTGTTAAGGGGCAGTTTTTTTCCGCGGGGCAATACCAAATCATCCTTGGCACAGGTTTTGTAAATAAGGTTTACGATGCATTCGTGAACGGGGATACTACAATTCAAAACGATAATAAAACGGAAGCTTATAAAAACATGTCTTGGGTTCAGAAAATCTCCAGAACATTAGGCGATGTGTTTATTCCCATTATTCCTGTATTGGTAGCGACCGGATTATTTATGGGATTAAGAGGGCTTTTAACGAACCTTGGCATTGAAATGAATCCTACTTTTTTGACTTTTACCCAAGTGTTGACGGATACGGCCTTTGCTTTTCTACCGGCTCTTGTCGGATTTTCGGTCATGCGGAAATTCGGAGGTTCTCCAATATTGGGTATCGTAATCGGATTAATGCTGGTTGCACCTCAGCTGCCCAATGCTAACGCTGTTGCAAGCGGTACGGCAGAACCTATTTTGCTGTCGCTTTTCGGGTTGTCCATTCCCATTACGGGATATCAAGGTTCGGTGCTTCCCGCTTTAATGATCGCCATTTTGGCCGCAAAGGTGGAAAAGTCATTAAAGAAAGTGGTTCCGGATTCTTTATCTTTGATCGTAACGCCATTCGCCACTCTTTTAATTAGTATTTTTTGCGGTTTGCTTATTATTGGACCGCTTATGCATGGGGTGGAACAATTAATCCTTAACGGGTTCAGATCATTGATCACATGGCCGTTCGGTATCGGGGGATTAATTATAGGAGCTTTGGATCAACTGATTGTAACAACAGGAGTGCATCATATATTCAAGGCGTTAGAGATTGAGCTGTTGGCGAAGACAGGGGCAAATCCATTCAACGCCCTCGTTTCGGGAGCTATTGCCGCACAAGGCGGGGCAGCTTTGGCGGTGGCCTTTAAGACTAAAGATATCAAGAAAAGATCGCTTTATTTTTCCTCAACGATTCCAGCGTTTTTAGGAATTACGGAACCGGCCATTTTTGGTATCAATCTGAGATTAGTGAAACCATTTGTGTTTGGTTGCCTGGGGGGCGGTGTTGCAGGGGTATTCTCTTCGCTCGTAGGTTTAAAAGGTACCGGTTTGGCAATAACGGTTATTCCAGGGGCTTTATTATATTTGAATGGGCAAATTCCGATGTACATTATTGCGAATTTAATTGGTCTTGGCGTGGCGTTCACTTTGACGTACCTTTTCTTCAAGCACAATGAATAAAAGTGATGAAATAAATAGGACATTTATATAGAAGGGGAGAGAAACCATATGTTTCGTTTATATAATAATTTAACCTTACCTGAGCCCTGGCCTCCTGTGTATAAGGAAACCACTCTGGACCAGCCATTGGAAGTCCCGTACTTAAAAAATAAGCCGAATGTTATTAATATCGATATAGGTAGGCAGCTGTTTGTTGATGATTTTCTGATCGAAAAAAGCAATTTGACGCGGGAATATCATCAGCCTAATCTTTGTGTGGAGCCGATCTTTGAACCGACAAGTCCCTTAGAGATGAATGATGGTTATTGCCCTTGTGCTTGTCCGTTTAATGATGGGATTTTTTATGACGATGAAGATAAAAAGTTTAAAATGTGGTATCATGCCGGTTGGTTTGATGGTGTAGGTTATGCGGAAAGCGACGATGGAATCCATTGGAAAAGGCTGACTGAATTATACCCGGAAAGAACTTCGGAGAGGGTAATCCCCCGGGAATTTGGAGCGCTTAGAGATGGTTCGGCGGTTTGGATTGATTATGATGCTAAACATCCGGATGAAAAATATAAAATGCTAATATTTTTCAGAAAATACGATTTCGATGTGAAATATTACCACAATAAGCCGAAACATGCTCATGATATTCCAGGCTCGGTTCCGCCGCTTGAAAAAGCCGTTTTATTCAAATCCGCGAACGGCATCGATTGGAAGGAAGCGGGGAATGTAGGCCCGTGTGGAGATAATACAACATTCTTTTATAATCCATTTACAAAAAAATGGGTATTCAGCTTGCGTACATTTTCTTCTCTGGATAGCAGAATACGGACAAGAGGATACTTCGAGACAGAAGATTTCTTTGGCGGAACGAACTGGAAGGCGGAAGATATCAAGTTTTGGTCCAGAACAGATATATATGATATGCCTGATCCGGATATGGGCTACTATACTCAATTGTACAATTTGGATGCGACACCCTATGAAAGCTTAATGCTTGGAGTGTTCAGCGTTTTTATGGGACCTCCCAACAATATTAGCGGAAAAAATGGGACACCCAAAATTAATGATTTGAAACTGGGATACAGCAGAGACGGGTTCCATTGGTTTAGACCAACCTATGATAATTTTATTTCTTCATCACGAAAAAAAGGATCCTGGGATTATGGATATGCCCATGCGGTAAACGGTGTTTGTTTGGTTGTTGAGGACAAAATTTACTTTTACTATTCTTGCTTTTCGGGGAATTCTCCAAAATTCGGCTCTCACAAGTACGCTGGAGGGAATCTGGGACTGGCAACACTACGGAGGGACGGATTCGCTTCTTTGACCGATCAAGGAAAAGGCGGAGAGGTGCAAACGACCAAACTAGCCTTTACCGGGAAGCATCTTTTTGTAAATGCATCATGTGAAGCGGGCCGTATTTATGCGGAGATACTGGATGAAGACTCCAATGTTATCGCCGGATTTGAAAAGTCGGAATGCATCCCTGTTTCTGCTGATCGGACAAAGATGGAAATAAAGTGGAGAAATAAGCGAATTGAGGATTTAAATACGAAGGTAGTAAAAATTCGTTTTTATTTAGAAAATGCAACCATTTATTCGTTTTGGATTTCGCCTGACGAAGAGGGTCATAGCCATGGATTTATGGCTGGCGGCGGACCGGGATTTGTTAAAGGGCGCGATATTGGGGACAACTAGATAAAGGGGAAAATAAAAGATACAATACAAGGAGTGATTAAGAAGAGAGGTAGATCTAATGGATAAAGTAACCATGGCTGATGTGGCAAAGAAAGCCGGCATTTCCAAGAGTACGGTTTCACAATTTCTAAATAAACGTTATGAATACATGAGTGATGAAACCAAGAAGAAGATCGAGGAGGCCATCAATCAGCTTGGCTACCAGCCTAATTATATTGCCAGAAGTTTAAAACAAAAGCGGACTTCCATGATAGGGATTATCATTGCAAACATCATGCACCGTTTTTCTACAGAGGTAAGCAGGGCAATCGAAGATTACTTCAATGAACATGACATTCATACCATTTTTTGCAATACGGATAATGACCCGCTTAAAGAAAAAAAATATATCGATATGCTTCGGGCGAAGCAGGTGGACGGATTAATTATTTTTCCGACTGGGCAAAATGTAGAGCTTTACGAAAATATGCTTAAAAGCGGTTATCCGGTTGTATTTATGGATCGAAAAGTGAAGGATATCCATATTCCCGCAGTTAAAGTCAATAACTTTGAATCCACGTATTCCATCATTCAACATTTTATTGATTACGGGCATGAACGGATTGCTATAGTTACACAGCCTTTGACGACCTCTACCCGGATTGACCGGATTGAAGGTTATAAGAGTGCGATGCTTGCCAACGGGAAAGAGCCGCAATATATCATCAGTACGGAAGTTCAACAGATGAAGTCGGAGCTCGAGAAGCTTTTCTTTGGAGAACAACCTCCGACAGCTCTATTGGCGGGGAATGATCTCGCTTTTTTGGAAGTGCTGGAATTTGCCAAAGATCGTGGATTAAAGGTCGGAAGTCATTTTTCTTTAGCTGTTTTTGATAATATTCCGTTTGCTGATTTGGTTGATCCTCCTGTGACGACGATTGCGCAACCCTCCTATGAAATGGGGAAAAAAGCGGCTGAAATGCTTTTGAAACTTATTAAAAAGGAAGAAACGGACTTTCAGGATGTTGTATATAGCTGTGAGCTTTTAATCAAAGAATCTTCAATCATGATAAGAAGCTGATTTTAATGTTTTATGAAGTATTTTTCTGCAATTTTTATAAATCGATTTAGTTGAGGAGTGAGGTAACGGAAGTGATCATTCAATTGGCATTGGATCGCCTGACCATAGATGAGGCTATTGAACTGGGGAAAAAGACGGAGGAGTACGTTGATTGGATTGAAGTCGGCACTTCATTGATCAAGGAATATGGTATGGCAAGTGTGGAAAGAGTGAAGGAACAATTTCCTTCCAAGACGGTTATTGCGGATATAAAAACCATGGATAACGCTAAATATGAATTTGAAATCTGTTTTAAGGCAGGAGCAGACATAGCAACGGTTATGGGCGTGTCACCGCTTGCTACAGTAAATGCATGCGTAGATGTTGCGAAAAACTTTAACAAAGGGATAATGATTGATCTTTTGAATACAAACAAGGATCAAAAGGAGCAACTATTTCAACTTGCCCAAGATGGTATTTATTTTTGTGAGCATGTCAGTAAAGATGAGCAAGAAGTGCTTGGGAAAAGTAATGATCTTGTGCCGCTCAATTATGGATCGCGGATAAAGCTTGCAGTTGCAGGGGGAATTAACATGGATTCTTTACCGAAGCTCGCTGTAAGTCGGCCTGCCGTTGTCATCATCGGCTCAGCGATTACCAAGGCCATTGATCCGCATATGGCAGCGAAAGCATTTAGCGAAGCATTAAAAGAGGTGTAAGAAAATGAAAACAACAGAACTGGTCTTAAAGGAAATTCAGGGCGTTATCAATAAGATCGATGAAAAATGCTTGGAGGAAATCGCCGCTATTTTGTTTGATGGAAAAAGAATATTTGTAACGGGTGAGGGGCGATCGGGGTTAATGGCGAAATCCTTTGCCATGAGATTAATGCATTTGGGAGCGACCGTTTTTGTTGTAGGCGAGACCATCACGCCGTCGATTGAAAAAGGGGATATGTTAGTTGCTGTTTCAGGTTCAGGCAAGACCAAAAGCGTCATTTGGACAGCAGAAAAAGCAAAGTCCATTCCATGCCAAGTCGTTGTCATAACCGCCAATCCCGATTCGGAGCTTGCCTCCCACGCCTCACTGGTGGCCGTTGTGCCGGCTGCCACAAAATATCGTACCGAACATGAACCGGCATCGATTCAACCCCTTGGCTCCTTGTTTGATCAAAGTATCCATATTATGTTTGATACGATTTGCCTGATCTATTCCAAGCTAAAAAAGATCGATCATGAACAAGCATTTCAACGCCATAGTAATATGGAATAGCTGTTACGGTATGACAAAGGTTCACCTACATTTTTATCCGCGATCCATCCAAGGGGTTGGTTACTTGGGGGGAACGGGAAGCCGCATTAGGCCATCACAGAAAATACGAAGCCACCTGAAAAACAGCGGTTAGCAAAATGTAACGGACAGAAATGACTCTATTTGCCTCGCACCTTCCCAGGTGAGCTGTTCGCCTCGGGGTGTCGATCGTAATGACCCGGTGGTGGGATGGAACTGATCCGCGTGAAAAAACTCAGGCTGCCCGCCTTACCGGACAGCCTGAATGCGTATAAGTCCAGCATGTTTTGGCACTTCCAGCCTTCAGATGTTGAATAAAATAGTTGCAAAATGTACAAGTACTTATCCGGAAATGCTGCCACAGCACTTGATTAAGTGTAAAACGTGCAGTTATTCCGCTATTATTTGAAGAAGAGACAAAAAACAAAGAAATAATTGTATGAAATGTGACAGTTGAGTTAATGGGAAGCCGTAAATTGGACATGTCCCGGGACAATGTACGCTTGACCGGTGCCGTTTTCAGGCAGGGCGGGGATCGTGTCTGTCAGAGTTTGACCTTTGATATCGGTGATGCGAATGGTCAGGTCTTCCGTACCCAGACCGGTTCCCATAAAATGATTGTAAGGTTGCTTTTCAAGATTGACCCAGGTCCCATTTTGCAGCACTTCCAGTTTTAATACCGGGTATTTGTGGTTTCTGACCTGAATGGCCGCCCACCACTGGCTGCTGCCTTCTTTAATCCGGTACTGGACATTTCCGGTAATCGGCGCTTCAACCACTTTCCACTTGATATTAATTTTTCCGTCGATCATATTCCCGATTTTGGCAAACGCGTTAGGAGATAAGTCTAAAGCGCCGTTGGCGCCTTCAGGGTACAAATCGGTGACGTAAACCGTAGTTTTACCGAGCGGTCCTTCCACTTCAAGGTAGGCCCCGGCGAGTGCGGCGTTGATGCCTCCAAAGTTGTACTGCGCCGGATTCAAAGCCGTGATTTCCATATCCGCCGGAATCGGATCCAGCAAAGCGGCGCCTCCTGAGTAACCGGAGCCCGTATAGGTCGCATATCCGGTGTACGTATCTTCCCAGGCCGCAGAAGCGGGCAGGGCAAACCCGATCAAACTTAGTATTAAGGCTAGAGCCGGCACACTTCTTTTCCAGCGGAATTTTACTTTTGTCATTATTATGCCCTCCTTAAACAGCCATAAAAAATAGGTTATACTAAATGATTTCATTATCTACCATATTTTTCAATAGGGATATTTAACCTATTATATAATCCTACTTTCTTCTCAGAGGCGGAATCGCCGGAACATGAGCGGCTTTGGGGATATCGGCAGGGTCGACTTTAAATGATGGGTTGTATTTTTGCGGGTCCGTGATCGACTCCGGTTCTGAAGACCGCCAGATAAACAGGCATACCGGGCAATGATAAAGCTCCCAAGCTCCTTTTACCGGTGAACTCGCGAGGACGGACGCTTTTTCTGTATTGCAGCGCGGACAGGTTTTCATAGGTATACACTCCTTTGTTAAATGAAAATAGGTTGCATGCACGGTTATTTCTGTCTGAGCAATTCAGCCAGCTTTTTCTCCCATAAGTCCGTATCTATTGGAGAGTCGAGCGGCTGCGAATAATGGCCCCGCGTTTCCGGTGCTTTCGGCGTGGTTGCATCGATAATCAGTTTATCGGTGATGCCGGCGGGGTCGGAACCCGGATCAAGCGGCAGCACGGATAAGTTCGGTATGACAACGACGTCATATTTCGGGTTCATTTTCGTAGAGATGGCCCACATGACCTGGGGCAGATTAAACGGATCGACATCTTCATCAACGACGATGATGACTTTGCAGTAACCGAGTCCGTGGGGTGTTGTCAGTGCGCGCATACCCACGGCTTTGGCAAATCCGCCGTAACGGGTTTTGGTGGAAATCACGGCCAGCAGCCCGTGCGTGTACATCGCATTTACCGCCTCGATCTCCTCGGGATAAGCATCCTTCAGTTGCTGGTACAAAGGAACGCAGGTGTTGATCGCCATCATATAATCAATTTCCGTCCAGGGCATGCCGAGATACAGATGTTCAAAAATCGGATCGGTGCGGTGGTAAACCTTGGAGATTTTGATAATCGGCATTGCGCGGCCTCCGGAATAATGTCCGGTGAACTCGCCAAACGGACCTTCAAACTCCCGGTAGCGGGAGATGATTTCCCCTTCCAGCACAATCTCGGCTCCCCAAGGGACGTCCAGGTTTCCGTGCTCCAGACGGACAATCGGATAAGGCGCCTGCTGGATCGCTCCGGCCATTTCGTATTCGGACTGGTCGTACAGAATCGGCGAGCCTGCCACGGTGGTAATCACCGGTTCACAGCCCAACGCGATCGCCACTTTGAGATTTTGCCCTGTTTCTTCCGCCTGGCGAAGGTGAACGGCAATGTCGTGCTGAGACACCGGCTGAATGCCCAAGGTATCCTTGTTTTTCACCTGAAGGCGGTAAACGCCGGCATTTTGCTTGCCGAAATGTTCAGGGTCGTATTGGTCCCGCGAGACTACGACGGCTTTATCGATGTAAAATCCGCCGTCTCCCCGGTTCAGCCGGAACAAAGGAAAAAGCTCAAACAGATTGATATCCTCGGTGATTTGGTTTTCCTGAAAAGGCGCCTTAGTCTCACGTTTTACGGCAACCGGAAACTTGGCAAATCTGCGGGCAAATTCAAAAAACTGCTCTTTGACAGGCGTGTTTTTCGGCAGTCCGAGCATCAGCGCATGATTCTCCCAGGAGCCGATCATGTTCATCGCTATGCGCGCGTTTTGATATCCGTAAATGTTTTTGAACAAAAGCGCCGACGAGCTTCCTCCTAAATTAGCCACAGCGCGTCCGGCCGCTCCAATGTCGGGTTCGGGTTTAACCTCTTCTTCAATGTTCAGCAACTGCCCTTCCTGTTCAAGTACACTTAGAAATTCCCTGAGATCTTGATACGCCATAGAGCGGTACCCCTCCTTCATAAATTGGTTGTTTATTAAAATTCTTACATACAGTGTAGAGCGAGAGTTAATATAGTTAAAATATCTGTTGGCTATGTTGTACATACTTTTTGGCTATATAAGGATTGGAGGCGGCCCTCTATGGATATCAGACAGTTGAAATACTTTGTGGCGATCGCGGAAGAAGGCAAGATCACGGCGGCGGCAAGAAGGCTGCATATGGCGCAGCCGCCGCTCAGCAAGCAGCTTAAGGGGATGGAGGACGAACTCGGCGTAATGTTGGTTGAACGGCATAAACGGAAGGTGAGTCTGACTCCCGAAGGGGAAGTGCTCTATAAAAACGCTAAGCTTTTGCTTGCCAGTTTCTCCGAGCTGGTAACGGAAATGCAGGAAATGAACAAGGAGGCGCACGGATTCATTTCTGTCGGTTCAAGTCTGTACTGTGCGTCATTAATGCTGTCCAATATGGGGCGCATGCGCGTAAAATACCCCGATATGCAGTATAAAGTCTGGGAAGGGGACCCGGTCCGCCTGGGAGAATTGATGGAGAACAGGGAGATAGACATTGCGATTAGCAGCAGCCCGCTTCCGGTAAAGGGCCTAAGCTCGTTTCGCTTGCCGCCGGATCCTTTTGTGCTGGTGATACCCAAGCATTGGAGTTTGACGGACCGTGAGCGGGAAACGGTTTGCTTTCAACGAATTGCCGACCTGCCCCTGATGGTGCTGCGCTCTGCCTGCAGTGAAGGGATGTACGGGCGGATTATGAAGTGTTTTGCCGATCTGGGTGAGTTTCCGCGCATTTTATGTGAATGCCATGATTCGGCGATGCTGCTCAGCATGGTTACCAGCGGATTCGGGGCGGCGTTGCTTCCTAAATCCGTTTTGGACTTAAGTCCGCTGGGCAACTACAAGGTTTTGCAAATCACTGACTGTCCGCTTTGCTCCGAGCCGTTCGTCTTTTACCGCAGCAGCGGGTACTTGTCCAAAGCGGCCAAAGAATATCTTGAGTTGTTTAAATGAGCATTTTGTATTAATGAAATCAAGTGAGGTGAAAAAGTGAAAATAACAAGACGATATTTTCCAATCTATGTACTGCTTTATAAAATACACAACCCTAGGCTAATGGACTGAAATAACACTAGCGTTGCATTAAATCTGATCTGACAAGATACATTTTCTAGTCACACAAATATTCTAACGGTTGCCATGGCGCTTATTTCACTTAAATCCGGCTATTTTGCTTAGATTCAGGCAAATAACGGCGCTCACAACCGTTAAAATGTAGAAAAGGTCTTTTTTTGGAAAATAGCCACTGCTACAACCGTTAGATTTCCGGGTAGCTTTTACGGGAAATTTTGAGCAAAAGTTAATGCAACGTTAGTGCTGAAATAACCTTATTTCGCCGAAATCAAGCGCCGTCAAGCACCGATTTTTAGGTTGCGCCGCAATTAATGTTCAAAATAACCCAAGTATCAAAATGTATCCTACCTTACAAAAATGATCGGATCATACAAAAAAGTGCGTACTGTTCAAGCGTTGGGGTACCTGATAACCTACATACAGAACGATCGATCCAGATTTCGCCGAGCGGGAAGATCGTTAAAAAACACTTAGGTGAGGTGCGAAAGTATGCAGGAATATCAACTTACTTTGAAAGATAAGCGAATCGTATGGGGGAAGGCTATCGATATTGAGCCGCTCATCGGCAAATATCCCAGCGACTCCATCAGACAAGGCGTAAACGCGGCCTTGGATTGGAGTTTGCCTGCCGGTGTATATCGGGCAAAAGAGGTTGTTATGGAGCTCGATAAGATGCTCGAGGCGATGCTGGTACAGCTTGGCGAACCGGTAAACAGCGATCCGGCGGTGCTCTTGGACAGCCTTCAGGCCAATTTGGCGATTTCCGGACGCGTGTCATCTTTGCCGCTGGGGCCATTGGCTCTTGAGGATCAAGCTGGCGCCGAGATTACGGCTCAGGCAGTGCGCATCGGCGAGCAATTGGTAAGCTGGGCCCGGGAGATTAATGCCGAGAAGAAGACGCTGGCTAAGTATGGGCCGGAAACGCTAGGCAAGTTGGAATTTCGCAGCCACTGTTATGGTCATGCCCTGATTCCGGAGGCTATTGCTCAGGTTTGGGGACCCTTCGGCGGCCCGCGGGTCATGCAGATTTATAATGAGTACCTGCATCAATTCGTTTTGCTGCGGGATGCCTTGCTTCCGTTCGCCAATTGGGAGGAAGTTCCGTTTGAAGTCAAGGAATATACGGAGTTCAAAGGGCTGCGTTTTCTGGAGCCGGCCCGGGAGAGCTTTTTAACGCAATTGCTCGGGAAAAAGTTGACGCACAAAGCGATCGTCCGGTATGCGCAAAGTGTGGTCAGTTCAGGGTTAACCAAAGCCGGTTACGGCTTCCAATACCGTCTGGGAACCGTCTTGCCGGCGGGTTTGGGGGAGCCGGCCGGTACGGCGGCGCGTTATCTGCTGAAGTGGCATCCGGTTAAAACGATACAGACAGAAGACACACAAGATTTGGCCGCGATTTCTTTCGATTATGAATATGAAGACTATTATGCCGCGCCGCGAAACGAGGCGGGAAAGGGTGCACCGGTGGACAAGACCGCGCTTCCTGTTTCCGGAGAGCTTTACGATGAACCATCCATCGCCCGGTTGCTGCCAAATAGGGAAGACGATCGAACAACCCTACGGTTCAGCCTGGAAATGGAAGGCCGTGAGTTTACGGTAGACCTCGGCCAGCTTTTTCGGGGACATCGGTTTTTATATCGGCCGCATGGTAACGACAATGCTGATGCCGCATTGGTGAAACGAACATCCATCGGCTTGCATCGGGCGATAGACATACTCTCGCATTCCGGATTGGTGACGAATACGGACGGCATCCACTTTATTCCGACCGGCGGAAATGAGCTTGTGTCATGGGCTTTGCTTGGGAAGCTGTATCCCGAAAATGTGGTTTTACTGGACACAGGGGATCAGGAGGAGCTGGAAGCGGCTTATGTTTCCGGCAAGGGGTTTGGAACACAGTTTTTGGTGCTGTAAGTCTAAAAAGGAGGATTGGTGGTCAAGAGGTGCCCTCTCAGGGTACCTCTTGACTAATTTTCTTTAGGCATGCTTAGGATTGGTGTTCGATACTTCATCGGGAAAGCTCTCGATATAGGTGGTGCCAAAATCGCATAACATCAAAAGCATGGGAGCCAATTGTTTGCCGAGCTCGGACAAATCATATTCCACTTTTGGCGGTGAAACCGGATAAACCTTGCGGATAATGAGTCCATCGCTTTCCAGCATTCTGAGCTGCATCGTAAGCATGCGTTGGGTCGCTTCAGGGAGCAGCCGCCGTAGTTCATTATACCGTATCGGGCCTTTGGCTAAGTGGTTTAAAATGGCGATTTTCCATTTCCCGCTGATTAAGCCGAGCACAATTTCCGAGGTACAGCGATAAGTTTCGTTTCTAAAGTTGATCATCTATCAACACATCCTTTTCAGAAGTATTGAAGTAAAATTTCTTCCTTAAGCTGAATTAAATTACGGATTGATCATTCCATATATTAAGTTGAAGCATGCTCCCTTGTCAAGGAGTTGTGGATCGATTAGTATAAAAATAATAAGGGGGGTCATCTTATGCCGCGAACGGGACGTCCACGCGCATTTAATCGAGACGAGGCAGTGGCTGCCGCCATGCTTCTGTTCTGGGAATACGGCTATGAATCCACTTCACTGGCGCAGTTGCGGGCGGGGATGGGAAATATATCGGCGGCGAGTTTTTACGCGGCGTTCGAATCCAAGGAAGCGCTATTCCGCGAAGCGGTGGATCGATATATATCGACTTATGGACATGTCTCGGAAATTTTCAGGGATACGAGCATATCTGCGAAAGAGGCCATGGAACTGGGATTGCGGCAATCAGCGCAGATGCAGACGGAGAACTCCCATCCTTTAGGTTGTCTGCTGGTTTTGTCCGCCGTAAATTGTTCTCCCGAGCAAAAGCACATCATGGAGATGCTGGCCAAGGAACGGGAGAGGGTCCGCGGTTGGCTGAATGATTGCATAGAACGGGCCGTAGCCAATGGGGAGTTGCCTGTATCCACGGATATTTCCATGGTGGTTATTTTATTTGAAACCTTTCTGCGAGGAATTTCGACACAAGCCCGGGACGGCGTTCCTTACGAGGTCATTGACGCAGCCATCACAGAGCTGATGAGCGTCTGGGATGCGTTAGCTGCCAAGGCGGGCTGACTTGGGAATTACCTGTATTAGAAATGAGGAGAGTACGATACTTCCATACACGGAACAACTTGGCCGTCTTCTCGGCAGCCAGCCAAGAGTTTCTGCAGCTATACTGGCTTCCTATTGTAAAGTTATTGCGTTATATGGTGGCCGTGAAGACGCTGCGGCACTTTTTAGGCTTTTTCGGGAGCAGCCCGGAAATTATAAATATGTTATGCTGCTCGACCCCGCGATGAGATGCGGCGATCTCAAGGAACGATCTGGAGAAGGTATTCTCGCAGCCGTTATTCCCTGAATTTTTGTCGGCGCTTTGCTTTAAGTTCAGTGGTTCTGACATCGTTCCGAGGTTGCTTGCTTGGGGAGATCGGGCTTCAACGGATTGTAATGCAGGACTCCTGATAGGCATTGCCGCATATGGGGAAAGTCAGCGGGAGTGCATTAAACAGATCTTGTGGAACCCAGGGTGGGAGTTGCATAGTATCGGGACCGGGAGTCATTGGTGGGCTTATGTATCCATGCAGATGGTGAAGCTGTCCTTCCATGAACTTATCTCGGATATTAAGAGAGCCGCCCCGCTGGAACATGAGAAACGTGAATGGGGAGAGGACAAGCAACTTATAGAGCATAAACTGCTCGTACTGCATGATTTGCTCGAGCTTAAGCTAAGCAGTCCACTAAGCCCGCTCGGTTTGTTCATGGAGCTCAAGAGGAATTACCGCAACTGTACACGGAGCTCTTCGAATGGAGCACCGAGCACCAGGATGATTCGCTAACCGGACGAATCAGCCATTACTTCGGGTATGATCATCCGCTTTCGGACAAGTATTTGCAGCTAAGCAAGAGGATGGAGGAGGGGATATTCCGCGAATTGGAACGTGGTATTCTTAACCCCGAGTGGGAAAACGATCAAGGTAATTTGAAGCAATTGTTATAGAAGTGATACCTGAATTTTGTAACAGAGGTGAATATACATGCTTTGGACTCCATTATTTGAAAATGATGTACCAGTAGCACTTCTCCGCCCTTAGTGGAGTTAAGGTAACTACTTCTCTCCGTTAGGGGCTTTTATTGACCTAAACTTAAAACGGAGGGTGCGAAAATTGAAAAACACATTGTTAGGTTCTATATATTTGGCAATAGCCGCCAGCATTTGGGGTGGAATGTATGTTGTTGTAAAGGTTGTAGTAGCTGCCATCCCTCCATTAGAGTTAGTATGGATGCGATATTTAGTAGCAATTATCGCACTGCTTTTTATCGGTTTCGTAAAAAAACTGTCCTGGAGAATTCATAGGCGTGACCTTCTATTAATCATTATCATTGGGATTATTGGCAATACGATTTCGATTGTTACGCAAGAAATAGGCACCAGTTTATCTTCGGCGCAAATGGGAGCGATTATTACTGCTTCGACACCTGCGTTTATGGTGGTTTTCGCCAGGCTGTTGCTGAAAGAACGGTTGGATTTCAAAAAGGGAATATCTGTGGCGTTAGCGACCATTGGAGTTTTCATGATTGTGGGAAACGGTCAGATTAGCATGTCTAATCAACTTGGAGGAATTTCGCTGCTTGTTGCTGCTTTAACATGGGCGCTAATGTCTGTTCTTTTAAAACGTGTTCCAAGCGATTACTCTCCCCTTGTGGTGACCACTTACTCCATCTTGGTTGCCATCATCATCTTGACTCCTTTTGTCTGGATGAATTTAGGCGAAGTTGATTTCTCGCAACTGACCCATCCGGCCATTTGGGGCGGGGTGTTATATTTGGGGATTATTTCAACCGCCTGTGCGTTTGTGCTTTGGAATCGCGGCTTACAAATGCTGAATGCTTCAAGCGGAGGGTTGTTTTTCTTTTTTCAACCGCTAGTCGGAACATGGCTTGGATGGCTTTTGTTAGGAGAAAGCATAGGCGGAACCTTTTGGGCAGGTTCAATATTGATTTTAGTTGGTGTTTTATTAGTTATCCGGGAAAAAAAGTAGAATAACACAAAAAGAAACCTGCGGATCACAAGTCCAAAGGTTTCTTTTTTTCAACTTCCTGCTCACAGGCTGCGGATCCAATCGGCTTGCGTGTCGATAAAACGGCATACGGCCGCGGATTTTCGCGTTTGGTCCTGAAGGACCGAAGCCGGACCGAGCCCGGTCTGATAGCGGTGCAGGAAGTGCAGGAAGACGTCCAGCTTGCGGAGCTGGAGCAGTTCGGGCAGCCGTTCCGACTCCTCTGCCTTCAGCGGGCGCACACTGCGGTAGCCGGCCAGCAGTTCTTTCACGACGGCTCTTGAGAGGCCGCCGGGAGCGGATAGCTGTTCGGCCAGGCAGACGGCGAGTTCCATCGCCCGGACGTCGCGGGTGGCGAACTCGAAGTCGAGCACGGCACGGATTTCTCCATCTTCCACCAGAACATTGGAGTAACGAAAAGTCGCCATGAATCCATTGCCGCTCCAAGCGGCGGATGGAATCGGCTTGACTGGACAACGAATCCAGCACGTCCAGCAGAAAGCCGGCCTCTCCCGCCAGCGCGGAGAGCGCCGGATCTGTCTTATAGAGGCGGCGGGCATTCGCTGCCGTTTCTTCCGTGTCCGGGCCGAGCAGCTCATCATATGACGGATAAGAGGGGGCGGCTTCAAGCAGCAGCCCCTCCATGGCCTGTGTGAGCTGGCCTACGACCCGCCCGTAGGCGTAAGACAGGTCGTGGCGGTAGGCCGCTGGTTTCACGCCGGGTAAGTAAGTGAACACGGCCGCCAGCTTTTCGTCCGGCGCGGCCGTCCAGGTTCCACCCTGCTCAGTGTAAAGCGGGCAAGGGATTTGAAACGGCAGCCCTTGCCGTGCCAGCAGGAGCAACAGCTCGTGTTCGGCCGCGAGCTTCAGGGTCGACCGATGATTCTCATAAATGCGCAGCACCTGAACCTGTCCGTCCTCCAGGACGATGTAGCGGGTGGTGTTGTTCTTGCCGCTGTCGCGCTCTTCGATCCGAAGGATGGAGGGCAGCGGATAAGCGGCCAGGATGGCTCGGTAGTAAGCTTGGTTTGTCGTATCCATGTGTTACAGGCTCCTTAAGTTGTTTCAGCAATCATTATATCATCAACTCTAATGGGCTAGTCGAATGGCGAACAAAAATGTGCTTTAATTGGCCCTACTCTGACCATTAATTGCAAATCATCAGACTGTTGAGAAACCCCGTTTCTAAAAGTTTGAACTCAGAATTCGAAATTTCCATTTAAAAACTTGGTCCTGAGATCGTTTTAAATCGATTTTTCTTTGCGAAGGCGAGGTCCACCACACAAAAATTTAAATTACTGACAAGTCTAAATACTTTCTCAACAGTCTGAGGTTTTACACTTAAACAGGCGTTGTGGCAGCATTTCCGGATAAGTAATTGTACTTTTTGCACCTATTCCATTCAACAACGGACCAACTGCTATGATTCATAGTGACACTATTCCATTTTGTAGTAGAATATGACTATAGTTCATATAGACTATTTCTAATTAAAAGTTTGTTAGGAATATGAACTGGTGAACGGGAATCATAATGGCTGAGGAAGGAGAATTTATTTGGAAGCAAGGTATTGTTCTTCATGCGGACAGCGTACAAGTTCGACAGCTCGCTTTTGTGAAAACTGTGGGAAACCTCTGGAGCAACAGGCTTATCAACAACAAACGCATCAAGGGCGAATGTATCAACTTCAAGCCCCCACTTGGAAAAATCACAAATCAAACCCTAATGATGTACCTGAACTTGAATGGTTAAGGTTGTATACCCACGGCGATAAATATGTTGAAAAATGGCGTAAAGATTCTAAATGGAGTTGGCCGGCTTTTCTTTTTTCGCCTATATGGTTCAGTTATCGAAAAATGTATGCCGAATGCGCGATATACATAGGAATCGCCGTCGTGCTAGGATTGTTTGAACTGTTATTGGGCTTCTCGCTTAGGTATGCGTTTACAGCAATCTTTATCTTAAACGGAATATTCGGAAACAAATTGTATTACCGCAAAGCCAAAAAAGAGATTGATCACATCCTTTTATTGCATGCAAATCCGGAAATTCGCCGTAATCTAATTCAACAAAAGGGTGGAACCTCCGGTTGGGGCATTGTTTTTGGAATGATTATGCTTCTAATTGGATCCATTATACTGGGATATTTGGAAGAGTTAACTCTTGCACAAGACAACTTGTGGCCCTATTAATTTCCAGATTAACTTCTGAAGTTCAAGTTTTCGTACCGATACTATCGCCCGCCGGAACTCTAACGGTTGTAGCAGTTGCTATTTTACGAAAAAAGCCCTTTTATAAATTCTAATGGTTGTGAGCGCCGTTATTTGCCTAATCTAAGCAATATTGGCCGGGTTTAAGTGAAATAAGCGCCATGGCAACCGTTAGAATCTGAAATCAACGTTTTTGGAACAAATAGCGGTTGTGGCAACCGTTAGAATGACGGCCACACTTGAAGAAGCTGCGAAAATATATAGTTTCGGGAATTGTGCTTTATTATTTACATACATACTGTATGTATGTTATTATTTAACCACTACAAATGAGAGGGGAGTTCATTGTGAAAATATCAAGTTTTTATTCCGTCATTTTAACAGAGGAAGTTGCCGCGACCGCCGCATTTTACATGGGGAACTTTGGATTTGAGAAGGTTTTTGAGGCGGACTGGTATATCAGCTTGAAAATGCCCGGCACGAACTTGCCGTTCGAGTTGGCGGTTCTCGACGCCGGCCATCCTACAATTCCAGAAGCATATCGGACAAAGGTGAAAGGGCTGATCCTTAACTTCGAGGTGGATGATGTTGATGCGGAATACGAGCGTCTCATTCACGGAGCCAAGCTTCCCCTGGAGCTTGATATCCGGAGTGAGGATTTTGGGCAACGGCATTTCATGATTTCCGATCCCAACGGGATATTGATAGATATCATAACCGTCATTCCTCCGACCAATGATTTTATCAGTCAATATGCTGAAGATATATGGGAATAAGGGGAACGGAAATGCTTTATAAATGGAGAACTGCATTATGAGAAGAAACAAGGTGGAGACTACGGAGACCATTCGAAAACTGATCGAAGTTGCCAGAGCACATTTTACAGCGTATGGATATGCGAATGCCGCATTGGAGTCGATCGTTCAAGAAGCGAATTTGACGCGGGGAGCGGTTTATCATCATTTTCGCAGCAAGAAGGAAATGTTTCGAGTCGTACTTGAAGATGTCCAGCGAGAGGTTGCCGAAAAAGTAGAGCAGGAAGCCTCAACAAGCGAAGATGTATGGCAGCAGCTTTACCTTGGTTGCCGTGCATTCATTTTGGCCGCTGTTGAGGAGCGGAATAGGCGAATTATGTTGATAGACGGCCCGGCGATTCTAGGCTGGGAAGTTTGGCGTGAAATGGATAAAAACCATTCTATGCGTTTGTTGAGGGGCCAGCTTGGAATTATGCAGGATCAGGGGTACCTTAGAAAGGTTCCCCTTGATGTTATGACACATTTTATTTCAGGCGGATTGAACGAGACGGCACTTTGGCTCGCCAACGAATCCTCTCAGCCGAATGCGTTGGATGAAACCATGCAAACTCTTACTGTATTCTTGGAAGGATTTAAACAAAGTACGAATCTTTCCTGATTGCGTAGAGACCCGCAACTTGAAAACCCTCGTTCCCGACTTCTAGGAACGAGGGTTTATCATAGCTAGTTAAGACTTGGCCCGTGCCGCTTTCATCGCCGCCGTTTCTTCCTCATTCGGCCCGTATACGCCCGGTGCCGCCAGTCCTGCCTGACGCATCAATATCGTGATTTGAGCGCGGTGGTGAATCTGATGGCGAACGAGCGTATTCAATACACCGGCAACGGTGGTGTCCATGAAGCCGAACAGCTTAATCGGCTCTTGCAGCTTGTCGTCCTTATCCGCCCAGTTTGCGCTTATTTCCGCTATTGCCGACTCGCTTGCACGGCGGTAGGCCTCTGCGATAGCTGACGCGGAACCGCTTTCCACCGTGGGAATCTCCTGCTTCAGCCCGACTTGGTTAAAAAATACGCCGACGCTCTGAGCGACATGCCAGGCGATTTCGCCAAGCGTACGCGGCTGTGCCTCCGACACCGCCTGATTCAACGAAGTATCTGTCAGTTTGTCCAATACCTGCAGCGTAAGTGATGCTTCCCGCTCCCAATCGTTAAGAAACCCTTTGACAGTTGTATACATTTGCCGCACTCTCCCATTCATGAAAGTTTAATAGGTTGCTCCTTAAGTCCCTACAGCTTTCCCAAAAGTAGCCTACTTTACTATTTTACTAAAGTTAGGAAATTGTTCAAATGCCATGAATCCATCCCCGAAGTCGAGGAACGCATTCAGTACAAAAAACCGCATTTTCTGAAAAATGGTCATTACGCGGCGGTGATCTCGCCCTCCAAGGATGCGATTGCGTTCATGATTATGAATGCAGGCGGTCTGGAGTTTCCCAAAGGATTCGAAGGCCCGGCTGAACGGAAGTGGCTGAAAATACGCGAAGGCGATACACCTGACTATGTGATGTTGGCCCGGCTATTGCTACAGGCATCCAGCACGTTGTAGCAAAGCAAACCGAACATGATAATTTCCAACCGTGTTGGCCGAAACCGGTTCGAAACGACGCAATCCCCAAAAACTCGCAGGAACACCGTCCTGGGAGTTTTTTGTGCGTTTGGCAGCGTACCATAATTTTATATTGACTGAACGTTCACCCTATAATAAAATCACTTTGTAAGGTAGCATCAATTGGAGATGGAGGGATGGCAAATGGATTTATATTACGAGATCAGCGGGAGTGGAAAGCCGGTTGTGCTCCTTCACAGTGGCGGTGCGGATTTACGGGATTGGACTTATGTCGCGCCTCTTTTGGCAAAGCATTATAAGGTAGTTGCTTTTGACGGCCGCGGCGCCGGGAAGTCTCCATCGCCCGTAGAACCGGCAAATTATGTTGCAGACCTGCTGGCTCTGCTCGATCATCTGGAGATCAGGCAAGCAGCGTTGATCGGTCATTCGATGGGCGGCCAGATCGCCGCAGATTTTGCGTTGGAACATCCCGACCGGGTATCGGAACTCGTTCTTGTCGGTCCCTCACTGTCGGGTTTTCAATTATCTCAGGAATTTCAGGAATGGATGATAAGGATCAACGAGGCCTTTCCAGACCTTGATAAGGTCATTGAGCTTTCATTCGATGCTCCGTCATATCGCATCATTAAATCCAGCCCGCATTGGGAATTGTTGCTTGACATGTTCCGGCACCATTTGCAGAAAATGACGGAATGGGGCAGCTTTGAATCGGTATGGCCAGAGCCGCCGGCTATTGAAAGGTTGGGGGACATGAGGGGGAGGACAATGCTTGTGATCGGCGACGAAGAACTGCCGGATAACCTTCGTGTGGCTGAATGTTACGGGGAAATCCCTGATTTTCACAAGATTACGATCCCCGGTGCGGATCATATGGTTACATTAACCCATCCTGATGAACTGTGCCGCCAAATCATCCGTTTTTTGGGAGGGGAGAGTCATGCCGCGCACACCGGAGGAAAATGAGCGCATTCGGCAGATTTCCAAAGAGAAAATTCTTATGACCGCTATGGAGTTGTTCATGAAGCGGGGATATCATGCTACGTCCATTGACGATGTAGCCAAACATGCGGGCGTATCCAAAGGTCTGCTTTATAATTATTACAAAGGGAAAGAAGAGCTGCTTGCGACCATGGTGGAGGCCAGAATCAATGAGTTGGTTGAGGTCATGGATGCTGCGGCTTCTAAAGAGACGCCTTCCGAGCAGCTTAAACATATTGCAGAAGGAGCACTCGATAATGTCAAGGAAAAACCGGAGGTATTCCGGTTTTATCTTCATTTACAGACACAACCTGAATCCGACGCAGTGTTGGTAAAATACAGTAAACGATTGATCGAGGAAAGCGCTAGACAGTTCAACTTGCAATGTGAGATGTTCCAAAACTTGGGGGTCAAAGAGCCGAGAAAACGGTCATTGTATTTTTCCTCTGTGCTTCAAGGCATTATGTTGATGATCTCCACCTATCCGGAGCAGTTCCCTATTGAAGAGATCAAGGCACAGATTATTCGGGAATTTTGCGTGTGATGCAGTTAGGGTTTGTAATATTCATCGTCCTAAAAAAGGTTCATGGCGCAGGTTAACGTCATGAACCTTTTTGTCATGTGCATGTCAGCAAAGCCTTGGCCGAAAGCAAATTGTATGTCCAACAATTCGACAAGCTTCCTCCACGTTATACGCCCCTGATTTTCCGAAAAATTCAGAAATTATCAGAAAAATTTAGAAAGAAGTAGAAAAATCCAGAAATAAATAGTAATTATTAGAAAAGTTTATTTATATTGGCGCATATGCCATGATACATATCTGAATTTAGGTATTTGAAAGTTGAGTAAAATCGGTATTAGGACTAAGATAAAACTGCTATTAATACCAATTAAAGGAAGAAAGAAGGCCATCGAATATGATGAACAACGCAAGGTCGTCATGCTCACCATTCCACGCGCTGTGATCTGCCCGCATGCTCTACAACTTAAAAGCGTATTCTGCAGAAATCACGAATTGAAGTGCAGTCATGGTTGTTTTGTGTTTTAAAAACAGCGAAAGGAATGTGAGTTTTCGTGAAAAAAGTTGCATTAGTAAGCCCATTGAGAACGGCGGTCGGCTCCTTTAACAAAACCCTTGCGCCTTTAAGCGCTCCCGAGCTGGGAGCCAACGTGATGACAGCATGCCTTCAGCAAAGCAAAGTAGAACCTGCTTTCATTGATCAAATTTTTATGGGGAATGTTCTTCAGGCGGGCGTTGGCCAAAATCCTGCGAGACAGGCGGCGCTAAAAGCCGGGATCCCCATTGATATACCCGCAACAACGATAAACACGGTTTGCGGCTCAGGACTTCATGCTATCGCTTTAGCCTATGATTCCATATTGGCGGAACAAAGCAACATCGTATTGGCCGGTGGCATGGAGAGCATGTCGAACGCTCCTTACCTGCTAAGGAAGGCAAGAAACGGCTATAAACTTGGCCACAGTGAATTGGTGGACGCCCTGGTGGCCGACGGCCTTACGTGCCCGGTCAATAAATACCATATGGGAATTACCGCGGAGAATGTTGCCGAGAAATACGGAATTTCCAGACTGGAGCAGGATGTTTTTGCCTATGAAAGCCAAATCAAGGCCGCAGAGGCAAAAAACAAGAAGGTTTTTGCCGAACAGATCGTTCCGGTCATGATCCAAAACAAAAAAGAAACGATTTATTTCTCGGAGGATGAACACGTAAGAGCAGATACCACCCCAGAAAAACTTGCTCAATTAAAACCTGCCTTTAAGGAAAACGGTACGGTTACCGCCGGAAATGCTTCAGGAATCAATGATGGTGCGGCGGCTGCGCTGGTGATGTCGGAGGACAAATGCAGGGAACACGCGTTAAAACCGCTGGCCTATATTAAAGGTTATTCGCTGGTTGGCGTTGACCCAGCCTATATGGGAATCGGTCCGGTAAAAGCTATTTCCTCACTTCTTAAGCGCCAGAAATTATCCCTCGATGCTATTGATCTTTTTGAAATTAATGAAGCCTTCGCCTCACAATCATTAGCGGTATTAAAAGAGCTTGGGGTGAGTCCGGAGAAAGTGAATGTCAATGGCGGCGCCATCGCGATCGGACATCCTGTCGGTGCAAGCGGGGCCAGGGTATTGGTGACGCTGGTTCATGAAATGGTACGAAGATCTTCGCGTTACGGCATAGCCTCATTATGCATCGGAGCGGGAATGGGAATCGCGATGCTGGTTGAAAATGCCCTCAGCTAAAAAAGCCTACCTCTAAAAAGGAGAGATCACGATGAATCAAAAAGAAATCCTTTCCCTGCAATCGATGCCTGCGGCCAGCGCCAGTTATGGACGCCCGCCATGCCGTTTCATCAACCGGGAATTTTTCATTATTACCTATGAATCCGATCCCGCTGCGATTAGACAGGCGGTCCCGGAACCGCTTGAGCCGGATGGCAGCAATACCGTTTCGTATGAATGGATCAAGATGCCCGATTCATCCGGTTTGGGCAGTTACGAGGAAAGCGGTATTGTCATTCCGTGTATTTTTCAGGGAGAACCGTGCAATTTTGTCGCCCAAATGTATTTGGATAACGCGCCAGCTATTCTCGGGGGCCGGGAAATCTGGGGATTTCCGAAAAAATGGGCGAAACCTCACCTCAGAGTTGAAGATACCGAGACGCTGACGGGAACATTGCATTATAATAACGTCCTGGTAGCCATGGGAACGATGCCTTTCAAATATCACGTTCTTGATGCAGAGGAAACGGCTAAATCCATCGCCAAAACCCAGGTTAATTTAAAATTAATTCCCGATGTTGACGGTACCCCGAAAATTGCTCAATTAGCGGCGTATAATCTCGAGGACATCACGGTAAAAGGCGCCTGGTCAGGGCCGGCCAGATTAAGCCTGACCCCCCATGTGAACGCACCTGTAGCCGACTTGCCGGTGAAAGCTTATGTTGGCGGAAAACATTTTATCGCCGATTTAACGCTGCCGTATGCAAGAGTCATCCACGATTATCTTCAATAAAGTTTGCTTTTCCTAAAAAATAGACAAGGTGGGAGAAACATGTTAAACAAAGTTATCTCCGCGGAAGAAGCCGTTAAGAAGGTGAAAGACGGAGACACGGTGATGGTCGGCGGGTTTTTGGCCGGGGGTTACCCGGAGGATTTGGTGCGTGCGCTGGTCGACAGCAATTCCGCCGGCAATCTTACCCTTATTTCCAATGACACGGGCACAGCGGAGTTATCTATCTATGAGCTTGTAAAAAGCGGCAGAGTAAAGCGGATTTTTGCCTCCTACATCGGCGCCAATCCGGAAACGGGGAGGCTCCTGATGACAAAAGAGGCAGATGTGCAGCTCTTCCCGCAAGGCACGCTCGCGGAAAAAATCCGCGCAGGAGGAGCGGGATTGGGCGGTGTTTTAACACCTGTAGGTGTAGGTACCGTTGTCGAGGAAGGAAAACAGAAGTTGGAAATTGACGGCAGAGATTATTTGCTCGAACTGCCGCTCAAAGCGGACGTGGCGCTAATTCGCGCCCATAAGGCGGATGAAGCGGGGAATTTGGTCATCAACGGCTCTTCACGCAATTTCAATCTGATTATGGCTACGGCGGCCGAGTATGTCATTGCGCAGACGGACGAGTACGTAAAGGCGGGGGAAATTGACCCCAATCATGTCAACGTTCCCGGAATATTTGTCGATGCGATTGTAAAGGTGGGAGAAAACGTATGAATAACCGTGAATTAATCGTTAGAAGAATAGCCCAGGAATTCAAAAACGGCGACGTGGTCAACCTTGGAATCGGCATGCCCACCATGGCGGTGGACTATATCCCGGACAACGTGCATATTACGCTGCAGGCTGAGGACGGAATCGTCGGCGTAGGACCTAAAGCGGCTCAGGGAAAAGAAAGACTCGATTGCATCGACGCGGGCGGGAACTATGTTACAACCGTGAAAGGAGCTTGTTTTATTGACAGTGCGCTTTCTTTTTCCATCATCCGCGGCGGGCATGTGGATATCACTGTATTGGGCGCCCTGGAGGTTGACGAGAAGGGCAACCTTGCCAGTTGGATGATTCCGGGGAAAAAGGTGCCGGGCATGGGTGGAGCCATGGACTTGGTGGTCGGAGCCAAACGGGTGATTGTGGCCATGGAGCATGTGAACAAAGAAGGGGCGCCGAAAATCCTGAAGCAATGCAAGCTGCCCCTGACCGCTGTAAATGTCGTAAAAACCATAGTAACCGAAATGGCTGTCATCGATGTGATTCCGGGCAAAGGGCTGATGCTGAAAGAAATTGCCCCGGGTTTGACGGTGGAAGACGTGCAGAAGGTTACCGAGGCTGAGCTGATGGTTTCACCGCATTTGAAGGCGATTGCCGTGTAAAGGTTATAGGAACGGAACAAGTCCTTGAGGGAAGAAGCTTCCCAGGGGGCTTGTTCTTTTTTTGAGCATTGGGCAACCCTCTCGACACCAGAGGCAAAAAGAGTTATACTGACGTTGAATTAATAGAGAGAGTCTCGGTTTATTAATTTTAAGGAGCGATGAAATATGGCACGAACCGTCAAGGAACAGGAATACGTCAAGAAAAGGAACGATATTCTTGATGCGGCGCAGCAGCTCATTCATACCAAAGGCTATGAACGGATGACGATCCAGGATATTTTGAACGAACTGAAAATTTCCAGCGGGGCATTTTATCACTATTTCGGCTCGAAACCGGCGGTGCTGGACGCGTTCATCGAACGGATCCGGGAAATGACGGAGCGGCCGCTGCTCCCGATCATCCACGACGATAAGCTGACCGCCCTCCAGAAGCTGCAAGGCTTTTTCGATACGATCGATCGGCTGAGGTCGGAGCACAAGGATGATGTCGTAAAGCTCGGACAGGTATGGTACGCCGACGAAAACGCCATTGTCCGGCAGAAGGTGGGAGAGGCGGTTCGCGGGCAGCGCGCGCCGCTGCTTGCGGAAATCGTTCATCAGGGTGTCCGGGAAGGCATCTTCACAACGGCTTACCCCGATCAGGCCGGCGAAGTGATTTTGTCGCTGCTGGAGGGGATGAGCAACACCCATGCCAAGCTGCTGTTTTCACTCGAGGAGGGACCAGATCAGCAGAGCGTAATCGAACGCATCGTAGGCACGCATTGCGCCTATATGGAGGCGATCGAACGTGTGTTGGGCGCGCCCCCACAAGCGCTATACCGATTGGACGCCGCTGCGGGAAAGTTCTGGGTCAAGGCGGAGGAACATTGATCGAACCTACAAGGTGGATTGTGTAAGAGGTTGTTCAAAAAGTCGTCTTCCCAGGACGAAGCTGTTCGAGGAGTGGATTCGACATCGAATCTTGAATTCAGCCGGGCCTTCCGTTGCTCACGTACCCAAAACGTACGCTCCGCTACTCAGTCCCTAGCTTAATCCAACCTTCTCGGTCCTGAAAACCCGACTTTTTGAACACGCACTATAAGGAACAATCCGGAAAGGGTACGGTGAACCCGTATGTTTATGGAAATTGACAATCTGAGAAAAAGCTACACGTCGGGAACAGTGAAGACCGAAGTATTGAAGGGGATCGGGATGCAGATGGACAAAGGAGAAATCGGCGTCATTCTCGGGCCGTCCGGTTCCGGAAAATCGACCTTAATGAACATTCTCGGCGGCATTGACCGCGGCGACAGCGGCAGCGTTATCGTCGATGGGACCATGGTGCATGGCTTGAACGACGGCAAGCTGACCGATTACCGGCGTGAGCAGATCGGCTTTGTGTTTCAATTCTACAACCTCGTACCGAATCTGACGGTGGCGGAGAACATCGAAGCCGTTTCCCATATTAGCCGGTCGGCTCTCAATATCGACGAAGTGTTAATGGCGGTTGGGCTGCGGGACAAAAAACGCCGTTTTCCGAGAGAGCTAAGCGGCGGCGAGCAGCAGCGGGTGTCGATCGCGCGGGCGATTGTCAAAAATCCGCAACTGCTGCTGTGCGACGAGCCGACCGGCGCGCTCGACTACGATACGTCCCGCAGTATCCTGCAATTGCTGCAGAAGGTCAATGCGCAATACGGAACGACGATTTTGATGATCACCCACAACACGGCGATTGCGGATATGGCGAACAAGGTGTTTAAGCTGCGGAGCGGAGAAATCGTAGAAGAGTCGGTTAATGCGTCTCCAGTTTCGGCGGAAAGGGTGGAGTGGTGATGATGCTTGTCAAAAAAGCGCTTCGCACGATTTCCGAAAACAAGGCGCAATACGTAGGTTCCATGTTTCTGATTGCGGTTAGCTGCATGATTATGGTCATGATGAACCTGGTATCCGCGAATTTGGACCGGACATTTTCTGCGCTTAAGTCCAACAATGTGATGAGCGATGCCGAAGTTTACCTTGACGGTGATTTTGATATGGCCAGTATGGAAAGCCGCTTCAATGCGAAAATCGAGCAAAGCGGCGTTGCGGACAACGAGTTTCTGCCCGGGCAAACTTTAAGAATTTACAGCTTCAACAACAAGGTCAATATCCCGGTTATCGCAAGCGGCAAAGCGCCCGGCAAGGGAGAAATTCTGCTTGATGCGCTTTTTGCCAAAACCAATGGCTATGAAATCGGCGACACTTTGCGTATCGGTGACAAAGAGTACAGTTATGCCGGAAATATGATGCTGCCTAACTATATCTACATCGCCAAGTCCAAGGAGGAGCTGATCCGGGATCCCAAAACCTTCGGACTGGCCGTAGTGGGGAAGGACGATTTTGTGAATGTTCCCAAGGCGGCTTCCTTTTATGCCGTTAAGTTTAACAACTCCGCGGGCATCAAGACTCAAGAAACGGCAATGAAAAACGCCCTTCGGGAGCAAGGCATTAAAATCGTAAACTGGGAAAACACTGCGAAAAATTACAAGGTGTCTTATGTGCCGATGGAAATCAAACTGCTCGGCAATTTAAGCGTCCTGGTCCCTTCTGTGATTTTGCTGCTGACCTGTGTGTTGACGGGGATTTTGATGTGGCGGTTGATCCAGCGCGAGTCGGTCATCATCGGCACTTTGTATGCATTGGGTTATCGGAAAAAAGAGCTTCTGCGGCACTATCTCGTATTTCCGCTGATTGTGGCGGGAACCGGAGCGGTGACGGGCACGGCTCTGGGAGCATGGTTGGCGAACCCGATGTTCGATTTTTTGCTTGCGGCGTTCCCGATGCCCAAGGAGCCGTCTTTATATCGTCCGGGGATATTTCTGTGCAGTTTGTTGCTGCCGCTTGCAGCGCTTGGCATCTGCACGTTTATGGTCATCAACAAGGTGCTGAAAACCGATCCGGCACAATTGATGAAAGGCGGCAAGACCAGCAAACTGAACGTTATTGAGCGCTCGCTTCGCTTGGATACGCTCAAATTCGGGATGAAGTTTCAAATCCGTCAGCAAGCCAGAAGTATTTCAAGAACGATATTTCTGCTGTTTGGCGTTATGGTGGCGACCATGCTGCTGCAATACGGGCTGACCATGAAAAGCTCGGTCGATTATTTGCTGAACGAAGGCATAAGCAAATTGTATAATTTGAAATACGAATACGTCTTTACGGAGCATCGGAGGGGAGCGCCTCCCGAAGGGACGGAGCAGTTCAATACGATTTATGCGGTCATGGACGATGAAGCGGAAACCAGCTTCTACATCACCGGTCTTCCCGAAAATTCCACCCGCATCGTCATGAACGATTTGCAAGGCAACAGACTGGCTCCCGACAAAGTGACCGTAACCATGCCGCTGGTGCAAAAGCTGGGTCTTGCTATCGGTGACACGATAAGCTTCTATAATTATGACGACGGCAAAAAATACTCGTTGAAGATTGAAGAAATCGCGGATACCTATGCGGGCGAGTTTATCTTTATGCCGCTTAAAAAGCTTAACACCATGCTGGACTTGCCTTCGGACGCCTATGTCGGCATTTTTAGCGATACGCCGCTAAGCTTCTCCAAAGATGAGCTCAAAAGCACAAAATCAATCGAGGCGATTAAAGCGGGCTTTGGCTCTTTAATCGATCAAATGGGCGGGATGATATACGGTCTAACCGCATCGGCGTTTGTCATGGGATTGGTGATCCTTTACATTGTCACCGGTCTTGTGGTTGACGAGAATAAAGGAACGATTTCGCTGTTCAAGGTACTGGGATACAAGAGAAAGGAAATTAACAGGCTGATTCTGAACAGCAATACCTGGATTGTCATTATCGGCTATATCTTAGGCGTACCTTTGCTAGTAGGCTCGATCAGCGCTATGTACCAATCGCTGGCCGTAAGCTTGCAGATCGTCATTCCAGCAAAGCTGAACATCTGGTACATTTTGCTGGGATTTGTGATCGTTATGCTGACCTTTGAGGTTGCCAAGCTGATGAGCCGCAGGAAGATCGACCGTATATCCATGGGCGAGGCGCTTAAGGCGGGGACGGAATAAGAGGCATTTTGAGAAAAAAACGATCATCGCCGCTGCGAGTATCCTGCTGGTGTTTAGCTCAGCAAGCGGCTTTACCGTTGAATGCTGCCGCGGCGGCGCTGGACATCGTCCATTCCAAAGAGAAAAAGCTTCAACAAACTGAAATGGGAGATGCGGAAAACCAGCTGGAATACGAGATTGCCACCTACAAGAAAAGTCCGCTGACGAAAGAAGATCTCACAGCGGTTGCGGAAAGCATCATCATGCAGAGTGAGTCTAAATCGCAGGAAGAATAGTCAATATAGAATGTGCAAATCACCCTGACCCTGGGCGGAAGTTCCGAGGTTAGGGTGATTTTTTGCGATTTGGGGCTATTTGTATGGAGCTGGGTTCATTTACCTAGAGTTATTTCCGATTGCACCATAGCCGTTTTAAGCAGTGTCACAAATCGACGCCAGGTGTAGGACTGTCTAAAGGGTTCGTGTCTTGGTGTCCCTGCCTGCTGCTTGCCTTTTGCACGATTATCCCTTTCGTTCAGAGAGCAGGGGGTGGGGGCTAGAGCAAGGGTTTCAAAAAAAGAGAGAAGAAAAAGAGAGGGGGAAAAAATGAGGTGGTTCAAGTGAAATATTCGGTTTGAAAAGAGAACGTATGTTTGGTATGATAAAATAAATTTAACGCACGTTCGTGAATTCTTGATTCGGAGGCTAGCGAACATGGATGTCAATGCGGGAACGGAACTTCAACCATTCAGTAGCCGTTATAACAGCGAGCAGGTCTGCATGGAGGCGCTGATCGCGATGAAGTGGCCGAACGGCTTCGTCTGCCCGCGCTGCGCTCACACCCGGTGCAGTCGCCTGACTTCCCGGCGTATTCACTTGTTCGAGTGCGCAAAGTGCAAGCATAAAACGTCGGCTTTGGTCGGTACGATTTTTGATGGAACCCGGCTGCCCTTGCTCAAGTGGTTCATGCCCCTGGATTTATTCCTGCTTGAGGGCGGCATCTCGTCGATGCGACTGAGGGGTTAGCATGAACAGTCCGGGCGTTGCTGCAGATGGAAGGGTTAAGGCTACAGCAAAATCACGGTCTTTTCGTTTCCCTCGCGTCTTGTCCTTGATCTCCTGTCCTGATCTCTTGTCCGGTCTGTTTCTCTGCTACCTGATCAAAAGGGGTAATTGTGCAAAGTCTCCGGGCAGCGAGTGTTGATCTGCCGCGCACCCCACTTCCTTATCCTCAAGCTTTCAACGCCCTTCCGCGTTTCTTGCCACGATCGGTTTTCGGAATATATTTGATCGATAAATTTGTCAACAATTCCATAAGTTAAATTATGAAAAACCCTAGTTCTCTAATTTTATGAACGAGGGTTTTTCTCAGTTATGCTTTGGTTTGAAAAGAAGAAAGCAAAATACCGCTGCGATCTACAAGGCCAAGCTCATACGCTCTTTCAATCATGGCAAAACGTTGTGTGGCGAATTCGCTGAAGCCAGGACCGATAAATATGGAGTCTGTTGGAACATTTGAAGAACCCGTTCAAAAATCGTGATTACCGCGCCCTTTGGCATGATGCTGTTAATAGGAGTGACTGACTTGTTGACAAATGTACAAATAAAATATATTGTAGACATATAAAATCCGTAATAAGTTGTGTGAAAGTTCACTCGGTAGCAGGGGCGATTTTTTTTGACCATATTACGGATATGAAGTATCTATAATATATATATTTGAAAGGATGATCATGATGACTATTGAGCACGCAACGGATTCCAATTTTAAGGACATGGTGCAGACGGAGGGGGTAACCGTTGTGAATTTTTGGGCTGTTTGGTGTGGTCCGTGCAAGATGTTTGCACCTATTCTGGAGGAGTTTGCAAGGGAAGCAAGCGGTTCCGTAAAAGTGGTCAAAGTGAATGTGGACGAAAATCCGGTGACTTCTTCGCAATTTCAGATCATGAGCATACCGACCACCCTGATCTTCAAAGACGGGAAGCTCGTCCATAAAGAAGTGGGCATATTGCCGAAAGGTGTCTTGCAGCAACTCACTGCATAATAAATAGAAAGTGATGATTGCATTATGAAAAGAAAACCCGGATTGATCATTGCCTCGCTGATCGTCGCGAATTTTATGGCACAATTGATGCAAACGATGCTTAACACGGCGCTGCCGCAAATGATGCAGGACCTCGGGATCAGCGCCAATAGAGCGCAGTGGTTGATTACCGTCTACCTTCTTGTCACAGGTATTACGATACCTGTGACTGGTTTTTTAATCCGAAGTTATGCAACAAGAACCCTGTTTTTCGTCTCCGTCGGAGCGTTCACAACCGGGACGATGATTGCCGGATTTTCCTCTGATTTTGCCTTTATTCTGGCTGGACGCGCTATTCAGGGAGTGGGCACCGGACTGTTGGTACCGCTGTTTATGAATACGATGATCTTGGTGTTTCCAAAAGAAAAAATCGGCACTGCGATGGGACTAGCCAGTCTCATCGTTGGACTCGCTCCGGCGCTTGGCCCGACGATATCCGGTTTGGTTATTCAACATCATTCCTGGAGAGTCTTGTTTTACGGGGTTGCGCCCATTACGATCGCAAACTTGGTTGTGGCCTATTTTTGTTTGAAAAATGTAGGGGAGATCGAAAAAGCGAAGTTGGACCGTAGGTCGATCCTTTATTCTACTTTGGGATTCGGCGGCCTGTTGTACGGATTCAGCATCGTTGGCGAACAAGGAGTAAGCGCCGGTCTCTCGTGGTCCATTATTGCGGTTGGGCTCATCATGGTGTTCTTGTTTGTGAAGCGTCAATTCAAGCTGGCCGTACCTTTGCTTGATTTCAATGTGTTTCGCTATCCGAGATTTACTTATCCTTCAATCATAGGCGTAATTCTGTATATCGTCATGGCTGGGGCAGAACTGCTGCTTCCGATTTATGCCCAGAATGTCAGAGGGCTGATGCCGAGAGAGTCGGGGCTCCTGCTTTTTCCGGGCGCTTTGCTTATGGGATTGTTCGGATGGTTATCGGGAAAAGTTTACGACCGTTTTGGCCTTCGTTTGTTGATTCGGATCGGTTTTCTCTTTATTGTTGCCGTTACCTTGCTTTTAACCATCACGTTAACGGTTCATATGTCTTATAGTCTATTGGTTGTTATTTATGCCCTCCTTATGGCCGGGATGGGCTTTATGTTGACACCGATCACCGCTTTTGCCATCGCGAGTCTTCCCAGTCCCATTAGTACGTATGCTTCGCCTATGACGACGGCCATACGTTTCTTAGGGATGTCCATGGGCGGGGCTTTGCTGATCACTATGATGACTTTTACGGCAGATGCCAGCTTAGCCGCTTTTCCTGTGAATATGCTCGAAGGGATTCATACTGCGTTTTGGACATTAACTGCGATTGCCGCGGTTGGATTTTTGCTTACCTTCTTCATCCCGTTTGCTTCATCTCAGCCGCAAGTGACGGAGAGCCGTCAGGCATCGCTTTAACGAACAGGTTTAGCGCCAATTACAATGACTTGACATCACACCGTTTAAAAGTTATTGTGGATAAATAAAGTCCTTGATTGAGGTGAACACAAGCGATGAAATTTTCCAAAGCGACGAACTATGCTCTCCACACCATGCTCTTTCTTGCCGCAGCGACTCCGGATAGATTGATCGGTGTGCAGCAATTGGCGGAGCGGCAGGAGGTTTCGCCTACGTATTTGTCCAAAATCCTAACCAAGCTGGTCAAGGCGGGGATGATCGAATCCACTTCAGGCGCCAATGGGGGATACCGGTTAAAGCGGAATTGGGAGGACATTTCATTCCTGGATATTATTCACGCCATTGAAGGCACGGCCTCCTTGTTTGAATGTGAATTAAATCATGGGCCGGATTGTTTGATTCAGAAGGTGATGGTATCGGCCGAAGAGCAGATGGAGGAGTATTTAAGAAGCCAAAAAATGGCTGAGCTTGCCAAAAAAATAACGGTTGTTCTGTAAGGAACGACTGTTTTTTTAGATTTTATTGTGGATATAAAAAGTCTTTAAAATCCATTTTGAAGATGAGAGGAGATATGCAGTATGAGGAACGATTTCTTTAATGAAGCCGCTTGGGAGCAAGCGTGGAAGGAAGATATGCATACAGCGGTGAACAAGATGAAAAACGCCGGAATCGATCCGGTCCGCACGTTTGACGATAAGGCAAAGTCATTCAACGAGCAAGCGTTTAACGGAGAGGGCAGACAAAGAGCAAAGCGGATTATGAATTGGCTGGAAGGGCAGGGTGTAACCTTCAAAGGCACCTCCATTTTGGACATTGGGGCCGCCTCGGGCGGATTTTCGGTGCCGTTTGCGGAGCGAGGGGCCCAGGTTACCTCGGTGGAGCCTAATCTTTCATTGGGGGAGTTGCTGCGCGAAAATATTGCGGGAATGACGAACGGGAGGGTTGATGTTGTAGCTGAGCCGTTTGAAGACATCGATATCCAAGCTAGAGGTTGGGATAAAGCCTTTGATTTCGTATTCGTCTCCATGTGTCCGGTGATTACCGATTGGGAGAGTGTGGAGAAGGTGCTGAGCTGCGCGCGAAAGTTCTGTTACATCAGTATGACCGCCGGTTCCAGGGAACACAGTCTGGTGAACGAGATTTGGCCGCTGGTCACCGATCAGCCGATGAAAAACGAACATCTGGAGATGGCCTACCTGCTTCATTTACTCTATCTCAAAGGCTATTCTTATGAGTCGCTCGTAACCAAAGAGATGAAAACGACGGAGGTTTCCAAGGAAGCGGCGCTCCAGGAAGTGATGAACTGGCTGAAAATGTTTAATTTGCCTGCAGACGATCGGTCCCGGAACATCGTCGCCGAGTATTTGGAACGGACTTATCCGGCGGACAAGGTGGAAATCCGGCAGGGCGGCCGCTTTGGCAAGGTGCTGATTCGCTTGCAAGATCAGAATATGTACACCAGGGAGAGTCTATAAGCCGGGGAGGGAAAAGCAGCGGCGGAACAGGGGAACCTACCCGGTTTCCGCCGCAATCGCTTAATATCTGACCTGGAAAGCTATCATTTTATTTCACCCTAAATTCGTACGCACTAAACGGGAGATCCGGCAGCATGGAGGGCTAACGGACCTGAACGACCTTATTTTCCTGAAAAGACACCGTTTTAATTTCTAACGGACAGGGGGGACGTTATTTACTAGAAAAAGGCCGGAAACGTACTCCTAAATGCCAAATAAGGACTGTGGTGTCCGTTACATTTTGAAAACGGCTGTTTTCACCAAAATAACGGCGCTGGTGTCCGTTAGAATTGGCTGTACACTACCGGATTGCTCGACTAGGCGTTTACCCCAACGGTTTCCGCAATCTCTTCATATCACTGATCGGCGGCAGGCCGAACAGGCGGGCGTATTCCCGGCTAAATTGGGAGGGGCTTTCGTAGCCGACCTGGAAGGCGACGTCGGCGGCGTCGGCCGATTCGGACAGCAGGATGCGGCGGGCCTCCTGGAGCCGCAGCTGCTTCTGGTATTGGAGCGGGCTCATGGCCGTGACCTCTTTGAAATGGCGATGCAGGGAAGAGGGAGCCATGTGGGCGATCGCGGCCAGCTCCTCGATGCGCAGCGGCTTGTCGTAGTCCTCTTTAATCCGCCGAACGACCTGGGCAATCCGGTTGGCCGTGCTGCCGCTGACGGCGATTTGCCGCAGAGCATTGCCCTGGGCGCCGCGCAGGGCCCTGTACAAAATCTCCCGGATCACCATCGGCGCCAGCACCGGCGCATCCTCCGGCCGCTCCGTCAGCTTCACCAGCCTGATAGCGGCGTCCAGCAGGTCCGAACTTGTTTGATCGACGAACATCCCCCGCTGCGAGTCCCCTCTGGGCAGGTCTGACAGCCCCGCCTCATTGATCAAGTCCAGCACCTCGTTCGGATCGAAGTTCAGCCGGATACATAGATAAGGCGAATCCAAAGAGGCCTGGGTCACCTGCGCGGAAACGGGCAGATCCAGGGATACGACCAGATAACTGGAAGGACCATACGTATAACTCTCTTCTCCCAGCATCACCACCTTGGCCCCTTGAGCGATGATGCAAATGGCCGGTTCATGGACGGAAAACGAAGGAAACGCCGTAGTCGAGCTGCGCAGCAGGAACAGCGACGGGATCGCGGTCGGGTGGGTTCCGTTTTCACTTGTGTTTTTTTCGATCAGCCGGGCCAGCTCGGTTTGGTATGCGTCTAGTGAGTCCGGCGAATCCGATGAATGAAGCATCCGGCTTTCCTCCTTTTATTTGTTGTGGCCATTATACCTTTTTTCCTCTATCTTAAAAAGCAATGTGAGAGGATCAGGCAATCATTTGCAAGCATCGGGCTATCTCCTCCGGCTGCGTTTGCTTCATAATGAAGCTGCAGGAAAGGGGAGATTCGTAATGGCAAAAAGTACAATCCAACAGCCGCATCCTTATATAGGCATGTGGGTGACCAAAGACGGATACATCCGTCAGGAGCTTCTGCCCGAAGGACGTTACGACGAGGCGCGCGGCAACCGGAAAAGCGCCTATACGGGCAGCTATACGATCATCGGCAACCGCATCGAATATGTGGATGACACCGGATTTACCGCAGACGGAGAATTTGCTGGCGATGTGCTGTATCACGCCGGGATGATTTTTATCAGGGAAAAATAAAGGAGAACAGGAGGTGACCACCTTATGACGAACGTGTCGAAGGTTTGGTTTATTACGGGGGTATCGAGAGGGTTAGGCAAGCTGCTGGCGGAACATGCGCTGTCCCAAGGAGACAAGGTGATCGGTACGGCACGGGACGGTGGGGCCGATGAGTCGCTGCGGGAGCAGGGGGATTTTCACGTTCTTCCGCTGGAGGTTACTGATAAGGTCCAGGTCGTGAGCACGGTGCAGCAGGCCAAAAGCATTTACGGTCGGTTGGATGTTGTGGTCAACAATGCCGGGTACGGTCTTTTGGGCGCCGTTGAAAATGCCTCGGAACCGGAAAGCGAACGGGTTTTTGGCGTGAATTTTTTCGGAGTCCTGAACGTTATTCAGGCGGCCCTGCCGATGTTGCGAGAGCAGCGAAGCGGCTATATCGTCAATATATCTTCCATCGCCGGGTTGGCGCCGGGGGCCGGATCGGGGATCTACGCCGCCGCCAAAAGCGCGGTGATCGGGTTGTCGGAATCGCTGGCCCAGGAAGTGGCCGAGTTGGGAATCAAGGTGATGGTGGTGGAGCCGGGCGCCTTCCGCACGGACTTCCTGTCCGATCATTCCATCCGGCAAAGCGCGCAGACCATCCGCGATTATGAACCCGGCGTTTACGCTAAAGCAGGGGCGATGAAAGCGACGGCTGGTCAGCAGAAGGGGGATCCCGCCAAAGCGGCCGCGGTGATTTGGGAGGCCATCGCAAGCACCACACCTCCGCTGCACTTGGTGCTGGGGCCCGATGCGCTTAAGCGGACCCGCGACAAACTGGCCAAGCTTAACGCGGACATGGCAGCCTGGGAAGCGCTGGCGAGCGGGACGGATTTTTGATTTTCCTGGATAATTCCTTAATGAAGGCCGTCCATTGTGGACGGCTTTTTACACTTTCATTCTGGACATATCGGTCCTGAATGGTATATACTTTGTTCGGGAGGTGGCACAACATGGTACGCCCGCGTAACTTCGATGAAGACGATGTGTTAAGAAAAGCAATGACACTTTTTAGGACCAAAGGGTATGAAGCTGCGTCCCTGAGTGATTTGCTGCAGGCAACAGGGCTTAGCAAAAGCAGTCTTTATGAGACGTTTGGCAGCAAACACGATCTCTTTATTCGGGCATTTGAATTGTACCGGATTAAACGCATGGCTGGATTAGTCGAATGCTTGAGCGACGAGAATGTGTACCGGGGGATTGAAACCTCCTTTCATACGCTGCTTGATGGTGAGGGCAGTCAACTGGGCTGCATGACTTCCAATGAAGCGATCGAATTGGCCCCTCATGACGAGCAGTTTCGCAAGATGGTCGAAAGCGATTTTGATGATGTCGAGCAGGCCTATCTGAATGCGATTGAAAGAGGGAAAAGCAATGGCTCGCTAGAAACCCGAATCGAGTCGTTGAAGTTAGCCCGTTTCCTCACCGTCTCCTTGCAAGGAATCAACGTGATGGTGCGAGCACAATCCAAACGGGAAAGAATCGTGGATTCGATTTCCCTGATTTTGGAAAAGCTGAAATAACCGAAGCGAGCAGCTCGCTTTCTTTTTTCAATGTTATGGACCGATCGGTCCGCAGCATAGGCAAGGCCCTTGTTTTTTTATCTATTATGGACCAATAGGTCCTTAATAAGAATATATACAGAAATGAGGAATGGAATATGAATCAAAAGTTTGAACCCCTTTTCAAATCGTTTACTCTGCCTTCAGGTGTGCAATTGAAAAACCGGGTGCTTATGGCTCCCATGAGCATGACGGCATCCGGCGCAAATGGAGAATTGACGGATGTAGAGTTAGCTTTTTATAAAGCACGCGCTCAGGGAGTTGGGGCTGTAGTGACCGGCGCATTGGTGTCGCCAAACGGGAAGCTGATTGAACACGGTATTGGTATCGATAACGATACGCTGCTGCCTGGATTGCACAAGCTGACGGCTGCTATACAAGAAAATGGAGCCAAAGCGATTGTTCAGCTTTATCATGGCGGACGCTTGAGCAATCCGGCCCTGGTCCCGGGCGGTCATGTGCTGGGCGCAAGTCCTGTCGCGGTAGAACGTGAAGGTGCAGCCGTTCCAAAAGCAATGACCGATGCGGAAATTGAAACCGTGATCGAAGAGTACGCTCAGGCGACGCGCAGGGCGATTGAGGCCGGTTTTGACGGCGTTGAAATCCACGGTGCCAACGGATTCCTGATGCAGCAATTCTTCTCCCCCCACTCCAACCGAAGAGAGGACAAATGGGGCGGAACGTTGGAAAAACGCATGACCTTGCCTCTGGAAGTCATAAGACGTGTAAAAGAAACGGTTGCAGCACATGCCACGTCGCCATTTGCCGTCGGATATCGAATCTCGCCGGAGGAGAACGAAACCCCAGGAATCACCATGACGGATACACTTCATTTCGTCGATGTGCTGGCTGAACAAAACCTGGACTACATTCATATTTCCGTGGATCGTTTCTGGGCTGGCCCGAGACGGGACGACAGCATTAAACAATCAAGAATCGTCATGGTGCAGGAACGGGTGGGCGATCGCGTCCCCGTGATCGGCGTCGGGGGATTGTTGACTCCGGAGGATGTCGTTCAAGCCCTGGAAACCGGCGTTCCCTTAATCTCGCTTGGCCATGCGATGGTTATGAATCCGGAATGGGTTGCCTTGGTGCAAAGCGGTCGTGAAAAGGAAATTAAAACGACGCTTTCCCGTTCCGCGCAAAAAGAGCTGATGATCCCGGATGTTTTTTGGGGAATGATCACCAATACACCGGGCTGGTTTCAAGTGGTGGATTAAATTCCTGACAAATAGTTGTCAGGGTCTCCACTTTATAGGCGAAGGAATTCCGAAGATTTTGTCGAATCAGTATCCTTATGATGAAAAGAAGAAAAATCGCGGCCATTGTCGGCTTGTTCCTGCTTGCGCTGACCTTGGTTCGCCTTGCTTGGATTAACGTACAGACAACTTCGACCCGAGTCGAAGCCGAAGAGGGAGTCTTGGATCTGCGCGAATGGTCCCCCTCTTCCAAACCGATACTTTCCCTTGTCGGACAATGGGAATTTTATCCGTCGCAGCTGGTGACGCCTGGTCCGGAAGGTGCGTTCGATTCGGAAGGAAGCGTCGCCAAAACGGCAACGGTCCCCGGAAGCTGGCAGCGGGACCTTTCTCCGTCGCGCAGGTCGACTTTCGGATACGGGACGTATCGTCTGCGCGTTCTATTGCCTTCCGAAGACTTGCCGAAATTGACTGTTCGCGTGCCGAGACTTTCCTCATCCTCGGCATTGTATGTGAACGGGCGGTTGCTGGGCGGATCCGGCCATCCGGCGGACAGTGTTTCGTCCTACACGGCGGGCAATGTGCCTTATTCCGTCACCTTCACCGCTGATCGCGGCGTTCTGGATATCGTGCTGCAAACGGCCAATTACGACGACCGCGTCATGGGCGGCCTGACGGAGCCGATCAAGCTCGGAACGGCTCAGGCGGTAAACCGTGCTTATTGGTTCTCCGCCGGATCACAAGCGGCCATGTGCCTGCTGATGATCATGCATGCCCTATACGCCTTCGTCCTTTATTTCATCGGCGCCCGGCAGAAGCCGCTCCTGATTTTCTCCCTGCTGGCGATTTTCGGGGCGGCCGCCATCTCGGTTGACCAAGACCGGATTTTGTCCGCCTGGTTTGGGCTCGATTACGAATCTGCTCATAAGGTTTACTATCTATCCTACTTAGGTACGGCCGCGCTGCTGCTGCAATATATAAGAGGCTTGCTGCCGGAGTTCCCGATCCTTCGCCATTCCCGCTGGCACTTGACCGCATGCGTTGTCTTCGGTGGGCTTGTTTTGGCGCTGCCGGTCAGGCTGTACACCTATGCCGACGGGCTGCATACGGCGCTGATGCTGGTTTCTTTCGTAACTGCCCCGATCTTCCTCTATTTGGCGGTCCGAAGAGGCGTTCCGGACACGATCTATATGCTGCTCGGGGTGGTGGCGATCGCGGGGAATGTAATTTGGGGAATCGCGAGTTACTCGTTTTTTCTCGATATCGGCTATTATCCTTTCGATATGCTGGCTTTGTTTACCGCTTTTGCATTGTACTGGTTTAGGCAGTATTTCCGCAATGCCGCCGAGACGGCCAGACTGGCGGAACGGTTGCAGGCGGCCGACAAGCTTAAGGACGAGTTCCTGGTCCATACCTCACACGAGCTGAGAAATCCCCTTCACGGTATTTTGAATATGGCCCAGACCGTCCTTGACAGCGGCGGGCGAGCGGAAGAGGAGGCCAATCGGGAGCGCTTGAAGCTGCTCGTTTCGGTGGGCAGGCGCATGTCCTTCCTCTTGAATGATCTGATCGATCTGACCCGGCTGCGAGAAAACCGGATCCGGCTGAATCCGGTTCCTCTCCGGCTGCAAGCGGAGGCCGCCGGCGTGCTGGACATGGTCCGGTTCATGACGGATGGAAAGCCGATCAGGCTTGAGAACCGGATTCCGGATTCGCTGCCGCCGGTACTGGCGGATGAGAACCGGCTGGTGCAAATCATGTTCAACCTACTGCATAATGCGGTTAAATTTACGAACGAAGGGCGAGTCGCGGTCGAAGCTGAGGTTGCAGGCGGCAGGGTGGTGGTCCGCATTTCGGATACCGGGATCGGTATGAACGGGGCGACGGTGAGCCGGATCTTCCAGCCTTACGAACAAGGCGCGGCGCAGGCGGAAACGAACGCGGCGGGATTTGGGCTGGGGCTTACGATCACCAAACGTCTGGTGGAGCTTCATGGCGGAGAGCTGACGGTCAGTTCGGCGCCGAACGCCGGTTCTGTGTTCCGGTTTACTTTGCCCGTGGCGGATTCGGGTGAGGCCGGACCGGAGGCTAATGCGTCTGCCGCAGACAGGACGATCGAAGACGTTGAGATTCTTACCTTCGTCGAGACGGTCGCCGTTTCCGTGCCGGAGGGAGTTCCTGTGCGCGAAGACCGGCCCCGCATTCTTGCCGTCGACGACGATCCGGTGAATCTGCGCGTTCTGACGAATGCGCTCGCTCCGGATCATTACGAAATCGTGACGGCAACCAGCGGCTCCGAGGCATTGTCGCTGCTGAATTTGGGAGCGTGGGATTTGCTCGTCGCGGACGTCATGATGCCGGAAATGTCCGGCTACGAGGTCACCCGGACCGTCCGTTCTGTTTTCTCCCATTCCGAGTTGCCGATTCTGCTGCTAACGGCCCGCTATCGGACGGAGGATATTGAAGCGGGCTTTCATGCAGGGGCCAACGACTACATCGTTAAGCCTGTCGACTCCAATGAGCTGAGAGCGCGGGTAAAGGCGCTCACGGATGTCGCCCGGGCCGCGCGCGAGCAATCGCGCTTGGAGGCGGCGTGGCTGCAGGCGCAAATTCAGCCGCATTTTCTGTTTAACACGCTGAATTCATTGGCTTCGCTTGTCGAAGTCGATACTGAACGCATGCAGAGCCTGCTGCTTGCTTTCGGAGATTACCTGCGGGCCAGCTTTGACTTTGCCAATCTGGAACGGTTGGTGCCGTTGCGGAAAGAGTTGGAACTGGTGCGGGCTTATCTATACATCGAGCAAGAGCGGTTTGGAGACCGCGTTCAGGTGGAGTGGGAGGTGGGCGACCAGCTCGAGCTGCAGGTTCCTCCACTATCCATTCAGCCCTTGGTGGAGAACGCTGTCCGGCACGGCGTGCTTAGCCGTTCCCAAGGAGGCACGGTCCGGATTCGGGTGCTCGACTTGGGGGACTGTGCGGAAATATCCATTGAGGATGACGGCGTCGGCATAGAACAAGGCGCACTGCAGAGGGTTCTTCACCAGGGGGAGGAGCTCGTTGGAAACCCGGGCGTCGGCCTGGCCAACACTGATCGCCGCTTGAAGCAATTGTTCGGGAGAGGCCTGCAAATTCAGGGCTCGCCCGGACAGGGGACGGTCGTCTCCTTTATTGTCCCCAAAGAAAGCGGCAAACGTGTTAGATAAATACGGGCTTCTAAAGGTAAGACTTGACACGGCTCACCCCCATACCTATAATTGGAACTACTAAAAGCGATGATCAAGGACAACAATCTTTAGCGGGAGTCGCCCAGAGAGAGAGGACCCAGGCTGAAATCCTCTTCGGTGAACCTAAGGATTTACCACCTTGCAGCTGCGATATGGAAATCAGGAGTCTAGTCTGATGATCCTGAGAGTAAACTTCGCCGGGAATTCCCGTTACAGAAACCAATCAAGGATTCGCTGCTGCGCAGTGTTTAGCGGATCGAATTAGGGTGGAACCACGAGCGCGCTCGTCCCTTGCGGATGAGTGCGCTTTTTGCGTTTTGTAAATTTAATATGAAAAAAGCGATGATCAAGGACAACAATCTTTAGCGGGAACCGCCCAGAGAGAGAGGACCTAGGCTGAAATCCACTTCGGTGAACCTAAAGATTTACCACCTTGCAGCTGCGATATGGAAATCAGGAGTCTAGTCTGATCCTGAGAGTAAATTTCGCCGGGAGTTCCCGTTACAGAAATATCAAGGATTCGCTGCTTTACTGCTTCCGGCGGATCGAATTAGGGTGGAACCACGAGCGCACTCGTCCCTTGCGGATGGGTGCTTTTTTGCGTTCAAAATAAAAATTTTAGTTTAAGAATGGAGGAGTCCCCAATGGACATAAAAGTAACGTTATCCAATGGTGCCGTCCGGGAATACTGCCGCGGCGCGACGATTGAACAGGTGGCGGAGTCGATAAGCGCAAACTTGAAAAAAGAGGCCGTGGCCGGAAAAATCAATGGTCAGCTGGTCGATTTGCATCGGCCGATTGAAGAGGACAGCCGAGTCGAAATTGTTACGTATGGGAGCAAAGAGGGCTTGGAGGTGTATCGTCACAGCACGGCCCATTTAATGGCCCAAGCGATTAAGCGCGTGTATGGGAATGAAGCTGTCAAACTCGGGATCGGCCCGGTGATCGAAGATGGATTTTATTATGATATCGACACAGAGAGATCGTTCTCCAACGAAGACTTGATCGCGATCGAACAAGAAATGGAGAAGATTATGCAAGAGGACCTGCCGATCATCAGGCACGTCGTGAGCCGCCAGGATGCCATGAACATGTTCGAAGCGCTTGGGGAACCACTGAAACTGGAGCTGATTCGCGATTTGCCCGAGGACGCCGTCATCACTGTATACCGTCAGGGCGAGTTTGCCGATCTTTGCCGGGGACCGCATCTTCCTTCCACGGGCCGGATCAAAGCGTTCAAACTGATGAGTGTGGCCGGAGCTTATTGGCGCGGGGATGCAAACAATAAGATGCTGCAGCGAATTTACGGAACCTCTTTCCCGAAAAAAGGGGAGCTTGATGAACATTTGCGGCTGTTGGAAGAAGCGAAAAAGCGGGACCACCGGAAGCTGGGTAAAGAGCTGGGTTTGTTCATGTTTTCCGAGGAAGCGCCGGGGATGCCGTTTTATTTGCCCAAAGGAATGGTCATTCGGACAGAACTGGAAAATTTCTCACGCGAGCTTCAGATCAAGCAGGATTATGAAGAAGTCCGTACCCCGCTGATGATGAATCAGCGTTTATGGGAGCAATCCGGGCACTGGGATCATTACCATGAAAATATGTACTTTACAGAGGTGGACGAAACGAAATTCGCGCTGAAACCGATGAATTGTCCGGGCCATATGCTTATTTTCAAAAACAGCTTGCATTCCTACCGCGAACTTCCGATCCGAATTTCCGAACTGGGACAGGTCCATCGCCATGAGTTTTCGGGCGCTTTGAACGGGATGATGCGTGTGCGGACTTTTTGCCAGGATGATGCCCACATCTTTGTCCGGCCCGATCAGATTGAAGATGAGATCGGACGCGTTATCGAGTTGATCGACAAAGCTTATGAAGTTTTTGGTTTCGAGTACAAAATCGAGCTTTCCACCCGTCCGGAAAAATCACTGGGTTCCGAAGAACTTTGGAACCAGGCGGAGGATGCGCTTCGAAACGTGCTGGACCGCAGGTCTATCGATTACCGGATTAATGAAGGCGACGGGGCTTTTTACGGGCCGAAAATCGATTTTCACATTCTCGACGCGCTGAAACGGAGCTGGCAATGCGGGACCATTCAAGTCGATTTCCAAATGCCCGAGAAGTTCGACTTATCCTACATCGGCGAGGATAACCGGAAATATCGTCCGGTCGTCATTCACCGTGCGGTTTACGGCTCCATTGACCGTTTTATCGGGATTTTAACCGAACATTACAGCGGAGCGTTTCCGGTATGGCTGGCGCCCGTTCAGGTGAAGCTATTGCCGGTATCGGATTACTATCTCGATTATGCGCTGCAAGTGAAAAACACGCTTGCGGGTGCCGGCATACGCGCCCAGGTCGACGGACGTAATGAAAAGCTGGGGTACAAAATCCGCGAGGCCCAGCTCGAGAAGGTTCCTTATATGTTTGTGCTCGGTGACAACGAAGCAAACTCCGGTAGGGTGGCCGTCAGAAAACGCGGCGAAGGCGATTTGGGCATGACAAGCATTCAGGAGATCATTGCCCGGATCGCTGAAGAAGTTTGCGAGAAAAAATAATTGGAAACTAAATATAATTAATATATAGTATATTTAGAAAATACAAGATAGGATGGATTCCATGGCTTATTCCACGGCGTTGTCGCAGGCGGTTTCCATATTGCTTTATATTCATGGGATCTCGGAGGAGCCGTGCGCGAACTTTTTATCGACCAAGGTCATTTCCGAGCAATTGAACATTCCCGTGCCGACCACAGTCAAAGTGATTCGGAACTTGAGCAATGCCAAGCTTACGGTGACCAAGGAAGGGGCAAAAGGCGGCATTATGCTGGCCAAGCCTTTAGCGGAAATCACTCTGCTGGACGTATTTTTGGCGGTGGAACCGGGCAAGCCCTTATTCAAGCTTCATACGGAAGTGGCGGTACAAGGCAAAGATACCGAAATCGCCGCAATCCAGCAAAAGCTGAGCGGCCACCTTCAAGCGGCGGAGCAGTCGCTGCGGCAGTCGCTCGCGGAAGTTGGATTAATTGATTTGATGGAATAAAGACAAGGACGGCCAAGCGGAATGGAATTCCGTCCTTTTTTTGCTCATAACTTTATATAATTTATATATAGAATATTAAGTATATTAAGCGTTTTGGGAAGGCGGCCAATTTTGAGATCGGGCATCTCGAGCATTTGCTGAGTCACGCGAAAATCCCGCCGATGATTAATCAGATCGAGACCCACCCGGAGTTTGCACAAAACGAACTGCACGAGTATATGCTGAAACACCGGATTTTGCACGAGGCCTGGGGGCCGCTCGGTCAAGGGAATAAAGCGTTACTGGAACATCCGGTCTTGCAACAAATCGCGAGCCGGCACCAAAAATCCGTGGCCCAGGTCATTTTGCGCTGGCATCTGCAGCGGGGAATCATCGTTATTCCGAAATCATCCAATCCGCAAAGAACCCCCGGGAACAGCGAAATCTTCGACTTCGAACTCATATAAAAATATGACTCAACCTGATAATCAGTTCTTGACAGTCAAGCCGGCAAACGGTCGTGGCAATGCCTGAAGGGCGTTGAAGCCTTGAGGACAGGGAAAGTCGGTGGGTTGGTCGGCAGATCAACATCCGTTGTCCGGACGCTTTGCACGATTATCCCGTTTGATCAGGAAGTAGAGAAGAAGATAAATTCAGGAGAAAGAAATATATTGGGGGAAGGATGTTTTGGAGATAGGTGGATATGTTTTTGAGAAACAGACATGTTCTAGATCATTAGATAGGTTTGGGAGAAGGAGGTTTAGGAGAAGTGAAGCAGACCTTACGAAAGGGATGGGGCAAGACATCAGGAAAAATGAAAAGACCGTGATCTTGCTGCTGCCTGAATCCGTTTACAGCAACGTCTGCACCGTTCAAGCACTTCTATCAGGCTGCAGCCGCAAGGGGCTGGTTCGGTTGGCGTGTGATCAGCCGGCGGTAGGTGAGCACCGGCATCGCCACACACATCAGCAGCAACTTCTGCCGCATCGTTTCTTCCTCTCCTTGCAGGCGCAGCCGGCGGCGTCCGGTGTACTCATTCAGATACGCCTGCAGATGCTTTAGTCCCAAGGCTACATATGTACTCTTCAGCGATTCCCACGCCTCTCTCACCACTCTCCGCAAGGGCGCGTATAACCTGTAGGCTAGAGGGAACGACTGTACCGTCGATATACGGACATCCACATGCCCGTTGATGAACGCATCGAGTTCGTGACGGTTTGCCCTTTTTTCGCCTCCCCGCTTATGCGGCACCAGGCGGATTTTGACCTGCTCCGGCTCGCCCGACTCCGTTACCGTGCAGCCGGCTACGACCGCCGAGGCGTACGGATGCGTAAGCTGACACTGGGACTGATTACGCCCATACTGATCGCTGTTCACCTTCACGTCTCCAGAGAGCAGCTCCCGGGCATCGAACTCCCCCACGGCATGGCGTATTTTGTGCAGCATCAACCAGGCGGTTTTGTAGGTGACCCGAATCACCTGGCGCAGCCGCATCGCCGAGATGCCGTCAGGGAGCAGGAACAACTCCAGCGCCTGGAACCACTTCAACAGGGGCAGATGCGTTCCTTCAAAAATCGTGCCGACCAAAAGCGATGTTTGATGCTTGCACTTTCCGCACTCGAACAAGGGGATATGCCGGGAGGTCAGGTGGCTGCACCGGATGTGAGCGCAGCGCGGGCAGACGAAGCCGCTTGGCCACTTCATCGCGATCAGCGCCTCCATGCAGGCTTGCTCGCTGTTATAACGGCTGTTGAATGGTTGAAGATCCGTTCTCGCATTGACTTCCATATCTGCTCACCTCCCAAATCAAGAATATACGAACATAAGTTCCATTTTTTTATTATACCAAACATGCGTTCCCTCATCAAGCCGAAAATCTCACCTGAACTGCCTCATTTTTTCCCCTCTCTTTTTCTTCTCACTTTTTTTGAAACCCTTGCTCTAGCCCCCTACCCCCTGTTCCCTGAAAGAAAGGGATAATCGTGCAAAGGCAAGCAGCAGGCAGGAACACCAAGACACGAAGCCAAAAATATTTTTATAAAAAGGTATAAAAGTACCTACCTTTATATTCTATTATATGTTAAATAATAGAATACGAACCATCGATTTCATATGAAGGGGGATAGCTATTTCGAATCGGCTAATCTATCACTTTTGAAAAAGAAAGGATGATTCGATGATGTCCACACGGCGAAAATGGTTGTTAGCGCTTTTGTCAGCAATGTTAACGGTCTCCCTGACCGGAACCGCCACGGCCTTGGCCGAGACGCCGCAGAGTTCGGCGATCATGCAAAGTGAAGTGTCTATCCAAGCCTCATTGTCCGACATGCCTGCGTCACTGAGGCCCTCCATTGAATGGGTGTACAAAAATCGCATGTTGAAGGAAAATTCGGTAGGCCGCAAAAATTTGATTTTTGACCAAATCTTTGCCGGCAAGGGAACGATCAATTATGTGGTCCGCTGGCAGTCGGCGAAAAATTTGACGCTTCAGCAACGTCAAGATATCGAAAGGATGCTGGGACGCCAGTTGAACAACTGGACGAAACATCTTAAGGGGTATGATGGATGGCCTTATGGTGATATCCCGGTTAAAGTGGTGGGCTGGGCCGTCGCCAATCCTGCGCAAATTCTTAACAAACAATCAAATGAAATCGTTTACAATCAAACGATCGTGGATGAGCTTAGCAGAACCGATCCGCGTATTCCGGCGGCTCTGCCTGTCGCTCCAAGCGCGTTGTCGCGATTCGATCACTTTACCGACCCGAATTATGCATATCCCGGAGGATTGGACAAACGGTTTGACATGTATTTGTGGGGTACGACCAATTTTGGCGGCGGCGCTGGAGGTGACTGGGGCCAGCGTATGTCGGACGATTATATTTTAAGTACGGTCAACAACAACGAGATTCAGATTACGGAGCATGAGATCGGCCATGGGTTCGGTATGCCGGACTTCTATGGAGAGAATGATCGTCCGCCGGGAGGATTCCCTGTACCGACGATTATGTGGGCGGGCAACTCAGCGAAGATCACGGATTGGGATGTATGGCTGCTTCGCTATACCTGGAGCCAGCTCAAGCAGGATTCGCAGCGGTTCCGCATGTAAAAGGTAAATCATTTAGCGCTCGTCCCTTGCGGACGGGCGATTTTTTGCGTTCATTGATGAACATTTCATTCCGTGCATATGCGTATCGTAATCCACTTATAATAAGGAAAATTTTTGACAACGGAAGCGCAAGATGCAATAATATCTCTGGCAGAGATATTATTGCAAAAGGCGAGTGATTGGTCATGCAAATAAAAGATGATGACAGTGGGGGAATGAATGCGCATCAGGCCTCGCCTGTTGAGGAGAAATTCGAACTTACGCCAACCGCATGGACGATTTTAGGCTTTCTTGCTCTGCAGTCACGAAGCGGTTATGAAATTCGCGAGGCGGCGAAGCGGTCGGTCGGTTTTTTCTGGGGAATCAGTGATGGGCAGTTATACCCTCAATTGAAGGTGCTGGAGGCTTTGCAACTGATTGAAGCGAACGGCATCGAAAGCCCCAGGTCGCGGCAACGATGGCGCCTTACGGACAAGGGCCGGGAGGCTTTGCGCCAATGGCTATCCGCTCCATCCGCACCGATCCAGATCCGGGATGAGAACCTTGTCAAATTTTTGTTTGCCAGCCAGGAAGGTCCGGAATGGCTGATCCGTTTAATCCAAGAAAGACGAGCCAGCTTCGAATGGTTCCTGGCCCAGGTTCAAGAAGTCCAGCCAGGCAGCTCTTGGGAACATCCCGGGGACGCGTCGGCCCTTGCAGGTCCGTCCATGCTGAAGCGCTATGGCATCGAATTTGCGAAAATGATGCTGAACTGGTGCGATGAGGCCGAAGCAGCGTTTTTCTCGTCGTCGGAAATTCAGCAACCACAAGCGAAAAAGGAGTAACCCTATGCAAACCAACCAAGAAGCGCGTTCCACGAAACCGTCGGCAGTTACGTTTGTGCAGATTCTATTTTATCTTGCTGCCCTTCTTAATATAGTTAATGGGATCTTCTCGTTCGGCAGTCCGGGAATCGTCAAAAAAATATTGTGCATTGCCATGATTCTGTTTGGGATTGCGGCCGTTTTTGTAGCGTATCGTCTGAACCTTCCCGAGGCATCCCGGCGTCAGACGGCCGTTGTTCTATCAGGTGTTCTGATCGCGTTGCGGATTATCGAGTTTGCCGTTTGGGGAAGCATCGGATTTTTGCTGGGCGTTATCCTGCCGGTCATCGTCATTTGGAGATTGTACAGTTCGGAAGCGAAAGCGTGGTTTCGTTAAAGAAGACCGGTAAAACGGGCGGAATGATATTCCGTCCGTTTTTTGCTATATAGAACATCGAATTGTGTCTATTCTTTGTCGAGTTTTTGTAGAGTTTGCAGTGATATGTTGGAAATACGCACTGTGTAGGATTGGCGCATTCTTCCATATATACAGTGTGTAATAACAAAGATGCTCGAAGGAGGGGAGACGACTAAGCATTAATCAGCGTCCCGCACACCAGCGGCCCTTATTCGGTCATCTGAAAGGGCATAAGTTTCGACGATGCGAAAGGGGTGCTGGGGCAAGCAAATAGCGTAAGGAGAGCTTTGACAATGAAACGAAGAGGTCGTGTAAGAACATCTTTACTATCTTTCTGCTTGGCGGTAGTGATCGCCTTGCAGTCAGTGACGTTCTCTGCTGCAGCCTATGCGGAGAACGCGTCAGACGGTTTCGGGACGGCGGCCGAACCGTCGTCGGTATCTGAGGCGGTGTACGCTGCGCCGGACGAATCGCCGTCAGTACCTGAGGCGGTGTACGCTCCGCTGGTCAATTTTGCACTGCTGGCGGCAGACCCGAAGGACAAAACGGCGGTGTTTATGGAAGCTAATTCAACCTTTCCGCTGAAGGTGACGCAGGGAACTGACATTGCCCCAGGCGGCACCATCCAGGGCAGACAGCCATTCACGCTTAAATCGGATGGTCTCAAGGTGCCGGTGAAGGGCGATTATGCAAATACGCCGGATGAGAATGACACTACCAAGTACATTCAGAAGGGCGACTCGATCGAGCTGAAAAGGGATCCCTACTTCAAGGAAGTGGTGTTGCCAACAGCTACCAAAACCTTGATGGCAACAACTGAATTTGGTCCGAAACAGCTTGGCATCGCCTATTTCACCCCGGATAGCATCAAGATTGTATTTAATGGCGACGATTGGTTTTTCAATGGTGTTGGACGAGCGGTTACCTTTGGCTTTGAAACAACTGCCAATTCGGATGTAACAGGCTTAGGTTATAACGAGTCAAAGCCTATCTCCATTTTCGGGGGAGCGTACCAGCTAAAGAACCCGGACATTACGCCGGCGTACAGCATCAACTTGACAGGAAACAACTGGCCAAAGAATGGGAGCTGGTCTTGGTGGTATGTGACCGTGCCAGCTTATCAAGATGGCCATTTGACCTTCCAGTCAACTCCATCCTCTTTTGATGTGCTTGATGCAACAATCAAGCTGCCGCTAGATGGGATGACGTTCTATACGAAGCCTTCCGATTACCGTATGGTCTATGTACCGGGATCCTTCATGGTAAACGGCACTACGGTAGAGCCAACCATTGATGTAGATGGCAGTCTGAGCTACATCTTCCCGGCAGGAACGGGGGTGGATCCAAAGGTTGAGTATCAAGCATGGTTTCATAAGGATGTGTATTATAAAGAGTACCGGGGCGTGGGAATCGATCCCGGTCGAGGTGGCGGACAGCGTTTTGACCCAAAAGTAGAACTGAGGGATGCGAGTGCTAATGTAAAAGCCAGTGCAGCACGGGAAACGTGGGTTGCACCCGACTGGATTCAAGCATCCGCCTCGTATGACCATCCGAATGAAACCATTACATGGACAGTCGTTGTGAACCAATATAACAAACAAGGGTTAAAAAACTTTACCATTACAAATGTACTGCCTACAGGGCTGGAGTTTACCTCGGCCACATGGCAGACATGGGTGAATGGTGTGGCATCTGGAGTAAAATCGATTACTCCGGATAATGACAGTGTTTACTCCTTTGGGGATATTGACGGTAAAGTTCAGCTGATCATTAAGTCTAAAGTGAACGAAGGTTCAAGTTTCAGAATCGACCCACGTGCTAACTGGAATTTGGATACACCAGGCGGTATTCAGAACAATGATGTAACTACCGGAAAATATCCTGCTGCAGTGACTGACGAGGCAATTGTCACCATCGGGGCGCACACTTTTACAAAATCAGGCTCTATTTCGATGGAGGATTATAACCTAGGTGGTATCACGTGGACCGTTAATCTAACTCCACAGTATGCCCTGCCTAATGCGGCGGTATACGATGTGCTGGTGCATGGCGGAGATTTGAACGTCTTGGACAACGCTGTGGATGAAACCGGCGAGGTGAGCGCGGAAACGATTGCGAAAATCAAAGCAAATGTTAATACTGCGCAGCTTTGGAAGAAGTATCATGCGGGAACCTTGAAGGGTGTGACCAATGCAACCGGCTTGACCATGAAGGCTATTCCTTTAACCGTGAACGGTGAAGTCGTGGCGGATTTGATCAAAGTGACCGGATACACCGACAAAGCTGCATCCTTCAGTTTCCGTGCACTTGAGACCAACCCAGACGTTCTCTTCAGGCAGGATATTAACACAGAGAAAACACGCTGGAATCGTGCTTTGCTCTTTGACGGCGAAACCGTAAAACAAGTGCAAAGCAGTATAAACCTTCACCTGCGCATGCTGAACAAGGACATGCTTACGGCATCCTATCCGATTAAGATGGACGGGACGGCTGACACATGGTATATCCCGAACAACGTTAGCCGCTATGTCGGTTATGACAGCTCATCAAGCGGCGACGAATACACCTTAGCTGGTTATGACCGGACAACCAAGACGGTCACCTTCCGCCTAGGCGTCAATATGCCGGGCTACAACACGGTGGAAATGGCGAAAGACGGCGGAAGCCGGGTCATAACCAATGTGAAGCTGGTGGACACCTTGCCGGAGGGCTGGGAATTCGTTCCTTTTGAAGATGGAAAGGACTATGAGCTTTATAAGGGCTATTCGGACAATGGCAGCGGCACCGGCTATGGGGTTCGCAACAACGCTGTGTCAATCATCGGTCCGAACGACCCTGCTCATGTGGTGAGTTTCTCCCATAGCGGCAACGAAGGCACCTTCGCTTTCTCCAAGTTGGAAAGTCCTTATGTTATTCTGGTAAAGGCAAGGCCTTCCAATGCGGCTCTGGAGAAATATTTGGAGGAATACACCACCAACGGCACAGACAGACAGGTACTGTATAACAAAGCCGACCTGCATATGACATGGGGCGGAGTGGAGAAGGTTCTCACCGAACAGCGCAAGGTTATTGTACCTATTCAGACCCTGGGCAAGTCGGTAACTAAGCCAGTTCCAGGGGTGCTGGAATGGACGGTGAACTATACCCCGCCATTCAACATGGAGCAGGGCGTTTATCTGCAGGATACCCTAGGTGCAGGTATGAATCTGCGCTATGAAGAAAACGGAAAGCTTGTACTGACAGCGCCTAGTATGGCAGTTTATCCTGCTAAACTGACGGCCAGCGGTGCTCTGGAAAGAGAGGGCGCAGCGCTGAACCTCAGCGACCCGAATAGTGAAGTTCAGGTAGAAGCTGCACCAGGCGCAGGAGGCACTACAGTTCTAAAATTCAAAATGGAGTACCCTAATAAGTTTTACCAATTTGTGTACCAAACCGAGGTTGATCCTTCTAAAGCGAAAGCTGGCGACAAAATGGGCAACGAGGTAAAGCTGATGGGCGATGATAAGCTGAAATCTGTCAGTGCCAGAAGTGAAAGCACGCTGGACAGTTCAGACGTAGCCGGCAGTTCAAGCTCCAATGCCCTGCTGCCCCTGAAAAAGGTGGATCCCAATGGCAATCCGCTAAAGGATGTAGAGTTTACGCTGTATAAGAAAGACGACGGAACGCAAATCGCCAAAGGAAAAACCGGGGCTGATGGCAAGCTCAATCTGCTATTCCCGAATCCGGGGTATTATGAGCTGAAGGAAACCTATATTGATACCAATACATGGCTGCCAACTACAAGAATTTATCAGGTATATGTAGGAAATACGCCAGGCAAGCCCATCTGGGTAGACGGCGTGACAGTAACCTCTGACAATCCGCTGGTCGTGCCTACTCCGGCCCAAGGTAAGCTCACCATCAGCAATAAGGTGGAAGGCAACGGCAGCGATCCGAACAAAGAGTTCGAATACACCGTGACCTTCACCGGCGAAGGCAAGGATGGAGAGTACACCTATAAGAAGCCGGATAATACGTTTGGCACGATTAAGAGCGGAGACAAGATTACCCTCAAGCACGGGGAATCTGTGACGCTCCCGGCATTGCCTGCGGATCTGGTCTATACCGTAACCGAGGCCGATTATACAACCGTTGACGGTTACACGACTGAGCCGGAGACGAGAGAATATTCCGGCACAATTGTGAATAAAGGCGACCACAAAGCGGATTTCGTCAACAAGCGAAACGTTCACAATCTGATCGTCAGCAATACCGTCACGGGGATCGGTGCAGAGCGGGACAAGCCGTTTAAGTACACGGTGACCTTTGACGGTACAGGTAAGGGTCAAACCTACAACTATGAGCATTCAGACGGTAAGACGGGCACGATCACTTCTGGTGGTACCTTCGAGCTCAAGCATGGTGAGACCTTTAAAATTAAAGACCTTCCCGACAACTTGAAGTATACGATCACCCAGGACGGTTACAAGAACGACGGCTACGCGACCACCCCTGAGACATTGGTTGATGAGGGCGTCATGGCGGGCGCCGATCGCAAGGCGGACTTCTCCAATGAACGGACCGTCAACAAGCTGACGATCAGCAATACGGTCATGGGCAACGGCGGCGACAAGACGAAGGAGTTCGAGTACACCGTCAGCTTTGAGGATACAGGCAAGGATGGAAGCTACGCGTATACGAAGTCGGATGGCAAGACGAGTACACCGGGCACGATCAAGTCTGGCGAATCCTTCACACTTAAGGATGGAGAGACGCTGGAAATTGTGGATCTGCCTAAGGATCTGAAATACACTGTGACTCAGAAGGACTACACAACTGACGAATACGTGACCACGCCTGAGGAACGGCATTATACCGGGGTCATGGTGGGCAAAGATGAAGTTGCCCCGTTCACGAACGTGCGAGTCATCGAAGGCGGCCTGATCATCAGCAACACGGTTAAAGGCAAAGACGACGACAAGAAGAAGCCGTTCACGTACACAGTCACCTTCACAGGCGAAGGAGCGGACAAATCCTACTCCTATGAGAAGTCGGACGGCAGCAAGGGCACGATCACGAGCGGAGACACCTTCGAGCTTACAGATGGCCAAACGTTCGTTGTGCAAGGACTTCCGACGCATCTCAAGTATTCGGTGACCCAGGGTGATTATTCGAAGGACGGCTATGTGACGGATCCTGAGAGTCTCGAACGCACAGGCACCATTCCGGAGAAAACAGTGGCAGAAGCACATTTTGTCAATACCCGCCCGTATCTGGAAGGCGTGCTGCGTGACAACAACACAGGTGAAGTCATTCCGAATGCGGACATCACGGTGACCGATCTGAAGACAGGCAAGGAAACTCAGACGAAGACGAATGAGAAGGGTGAATATTCCGTCCCAGCCGCGGCCGATACCGACTATACGATCACATATACGAAGCGGTATCAGGTAGGCGGGAAGGATGTCCCTGTCGAGTTCACGCAAAAAGCAAATGTGGACGGCAGCGTGACGGACGAGACCGTTCCGGCCGACATTACGGCGGTAGGGATCGTTCTGTTCAAGCAGTTGGATGGAACAAGAGAGCTATTCAACGATTCGCTTACCAGCCAGATGCATATCTATTTGAAGGACAAGGACGGCAATTATATTCAGGAGAACGGTCGTCCTAAGGCGTTTCCGATGGCTTCGAACGGCACTTTCTCCGTGGAAGGGCTAAGCGAGCAGAAGTACACCATGGAAGTTCGCTATCAAGCTGAGGACGGTCAGGAACTGCTCTTCAAGGTGACGCAACTAGACGTCAAGGCTAACGGAGAGCTGAATATTTCCGAGGAATTGGTCGACCCTTACGGTACGGTTTATGATGAGACGACAGGAGATGCCATCACCGGCAAGAAAATTGAGGGAGCCAAAGTTACACTGTATTATGCGAATACGCAACGGAATATAGATAAATTGCGCATTCCGGATACGAAAGTAACGCTTCCTCCGGTTCCGAATTTTGCGCCGCACGACAACAAGAGCCCGGAACAAGATAGCGACGGAAATGGCTTCTATGCGTACATGGTGTTTCCTGAAGCGGATTACTATCTGATCGTAACGAAGGACGGATACGAGACGTACAGGAGCGATACGATTTCTGTCGATTTTGACGTCATACATCACGACGTACCGATGAAGCCGATTAGTTCCGGCGGCGGCAGCGGTGGCGGTAGTGGTGGCGGCGGCGGTGGCGGAACTGGACCCGAGCCAGAGCCTGAACCGGGCAAGCCCCAGCCGCAAAATCCTGTGCCTGGCAATGGAGATAGTAGAAGCGACAATGACGTCGATGTAGCTGACAACGTCGACACTCCAGTTGACGACAGCAACACCGAAACCGGCAACGTCGACATCCCAACCGGCGACGGCAATGTCGACATTCCGAGCGACAATAACAACACCGAAGTCGGTAACGTCGACATTCCGACCGACAACAGCAAACCCGAAGTCGGCAGCGTCGACATTCCAACCGACAACGGCAACAACGAGCTGGACGATGTTCCGCAAACCGGGGATAACAGCGCACCGCCAATCTTCTATATGACTTTGGCGCTGATGTCCTTGATTACGATCGGACTTTGTCTGCTCAGCAGCAAGAAGAGAAAACACATCCAGTAAACCGGAAAGGCGGTAAGAAAATGAGTAAAACTAAAAAATTTCTTATCGCCTTTTCCTTACTTCTGTTGGTATTTTCTCTAGCCGAACTTGCGAGAACATTCCTGCAGGATTATGCCGAACGGCAGAAAATTGTAGAGTTGTCAAAAGTTTGGGGAGAAAAGTCGGGCAAAGATGGAGGGGAGGCACTCCCCTCCTCTTTGATCATGAAGGCGGGCAAGCCGGTCATGCTTCCCGAATTTCGCGAGCTTTACAAGAGGAACCCGGACATCGCCGGTTGGCTGAAGATTGACGGGACCCGAATTGAGTACCCGGTCATGCAGAATCCACAGGATGCGCAGTTCTATCTCAATCATGATTTCGATAAAAAGAAAAACAAAGGCGGCCTCCCCTTTTTGGATGAGCACAGCCGGATCAACGGTTCGGGCATTTTGCTGATTCACGGACATCACATGAAAAGCGGCTGGATGTTTAAAGACTTGATGAAGTACAAGAAAGAAAGCTTCTATAAGGAGCATGCAACGTTCCAGTTCAGTACGCTTTACGAAAAGGAAGAGTATGAGATTGTTGCTGTAATTCTGTCAAAAGTTTACCGCAAATCGGACGACGTTTTTAAATACTACCAGATTGACAACGTAAGTACGCCCGCCGAGTTCGATTCGTATGTACAGAACATCAAAAAACTCGCTCTTTACGACACAGGCGTGACAGCCCGGTATGGCGACAAGCTTATTGTACTGTCCACGTGCGAGTACTCGACCGACAATGGCCGGTTGGCGGTGGTCGCCCGAAAGCGTAAATGACGATATATACAACAACCGCTGTCGGCTATGCTGCTGACGGCGGTTGTTTTTTGAATAAATGTTAGTTTACCGCTTGTTTATTACGCTGCATTATGCTAGGTCACGGCTCTAACTGTTGCACCTGTTTCAAATATGCAGTGACGTTTCTGTCATCATCAAGCGGATACTCGTAATTCAACCGTTCCGCCACCTCTTTAGCCGTGCTGCGAAACAAATCCAATGCGGCAAACAAGGCGCGCCAGACTGCTGCATATGTCCCATCCGGATAAGTGGACGTCAATGCCAGCCAGTTCTGATTCGGCAGATATTTTTCCAAATACTTGCCGTTTTTCCCTGCACTGAGAGAGAACCCGGTGTCCAGACCAACCTTCCACTCCAGCATTTTGATCAGCATTGGTCTTACATACATGTTTAAATGGTCCATTGCGTATGTCATTTCTCTTCTCCACAAGCCTTTGGCCACATAGGTGGAAACCCACCAAAATTCGTTGCAGCAATCTGCGTAAAGAGCGGCTGACGGGCGCTTCACCCAGTAATCTTGATCGGTTGGCTCCGGCAGATGCGGCAAAGCATGATCCTTATCCAGCAGGACTATGGATAGTTTGTCACCATTATTCCAGGTTTCTTTTTTCTCGACAGGACAAAGGGTAAGATCGATCCGGTTGCCATCCGAATACAACATAAGATAAGAGTAGTTCCCATCCAAATCAGGCGGAATCAGCTTCATGTCTTCCGGCGTTTGCATGATGATCCGGCTTCCGAAGCAGTCGACCCAATGTTTGTCCCTGATAAAAGAATTCATGTCCGTAACCAGAAACACAATATCGTAATCCTGAAACCTATCTCTAGGAACGTTCGGATTCGTTCGCGATCCGTTCATCCCGACCGCACGGACCCGTTCATCATTTCTTGCGTAGTCCAGAATCAATTGCATCATTTCTTGTTCGCTTCTCATCTTAGACCCAACCTCCTGTTTTTTTATTTGGATGTTGTTAATAAGAAGGAGGGCGGTCCGCGGATTCGATAGGAATAAAGCGCTCTCCTGAAAAAACGTTACAATTTATCCAACTGCTTTTTCATAAGTTGCTGCCTCCCTTTTACTTAACTAATACGTAATATTCTATCACAGAGGGGAGCCCGCGTATTACTGTTAAAAATCGGACACAAACCGTAGCCGTTTCGAGCAGTGTCACAAATCGGCGCCAGGTGAGGGGGCTGTCTAAAGGGTTCATGTCTTGGTGTTCCTGCCTGCAGCTTGCCTTTGCACGATTATCCCTTTCGTTCAGGGAGCAGGGAGCAGGGGGTTAGAGCAAGGGTTCCAAAAAAAGAGAGAAGAAAAAGAGAAGGGGAAAAAATGAGGCGGTTCAGGTGAGATTTTCGGCTTGATAAGGGAACATATGTTTGGTATGATGGGATAAATGGTACTTATGTTCGTGAATTTTTGATTCGGGAGGGAGCGAACATGGAGATCAATGCGGGAACGGAACTTCAACCATTCAGCAGCCGTTACCACAGCGAGAAGGCCTGCATGGAGGCGCTGATCGCGATGAAGTGGTCAAGCGGCTTCGTCTGCCCGCGCTGCGCTCACACCCGGTGCAGTCGTCTGACCTCCCGGCGTATCCTCTGATTCGAGTGCGGAAGGTGCAAGCATCAAACGTCGGTTTTGGTCGGCACGATTTTTGAACGAACACGTCTGCCCCTGCCCAAGTGGTTCAAAGCGCTGGAGTTGTTCCTGCTCCAAGAAGGCATTTCGGCGATGCGGCTGAAGTTACTGTGCATGTGCGCGATGATTCCGGCGATCCCTTACCGCCGGCTGATCGCGCGCCAACCGAGCCAGTCCATTGCGGCTGCGGCCTGATCGAGACGCTGGAAACGGTGGGGGAGTTTGATGCAGATCAACTAATGGGTACCTGATTAAACGGGATAATCGTGCAAAGTCTCCGGACAGCGAGCGTTGATATGCCGCCCACCCCACTTCCCTATCCTCAAGCTGATTTTTGCTCTGCAAAAGTCGAGTTATCAACCCCTGGTTTTTGCCGGGCTTATTTTTTCGGCCGGCTCAGCCCTTGCCTGATCTTTCCCACGGTCAGCAGCAGTAGGGGAAGGCCCAACATGTTGACGGGAAGCGCGACGGGAATCCAATAATTGAGTAAGTAATGGTTGACCGCTTCGGCGACGTTCTGCGGAATCAAGGCGAAAAGAAGGACAACCGGCGCGATGAACCAGATCATGATTCGCCAATTTTCAATATTCAGAAATTGCGCCGTCCCGTAGCTGGTTATGAACAAATAGATCGCCAGTTTGATGAATACGCTGGCGAACCAAACGATAATCGGCAGCGGATCGAGATTTTCGATAAATCCGAATATCGATATTTTTCGGGACATTTCAAAAAAAGGGTACCACATTTTGGAGGTTAGCGTCACTCCGATCGTCGTCGTAGCTATCGTCATGGCGATCAGGACGACAAACACGGCCACAATCACCGCTGCGAAGGCGTACCGCCCCCCTTTGCGCGGGGTGGTCAAAAAGCAAGCAAGCATAAGATACTCTACGGAGTGCCCAAGATAGGAGGCTGGGGCAAGCGAGCCTTTGAATATCGCCGCGATGCCGCTGTCCGCGTACACGGGGAGCAGGGAATCCAGGTGCACGTTGTTGATGCTGGCGAGCAAGGTAAGGAATACCATGATGATGACGATGGGGCCGAGAATCTCGCTGCAGCGGGCGATCGATTCAATCCCCCCGGAATAAGTCGCATAGATGATCAGGGCAAGCATAATCAACATAATTGCCCAACTCGGTGTCATCGGCAACATCATGACATGGATGACGTCGTTAAATTGCCGCAAAACGATCGGGAGAATGGTGTACCATTGAATGAAGTAAATCAGAATAACCGCTTTGCCCAGCCATTTTCCCAAGAGGGTCTGGGACATTTGAATTAAATTCTGGTCCGGGTACAGCAGTGTCGTTCGAGTGGTTATCAAGGTAACTACAAACGTAATGCAGCCGGCAACGATAATGGACATCCATATATCCTGCCTGGCCGCGGTTACGCTGGGGGTTAACGTCATGATTAAGGTCATTCCCATAGCCATCAAAGTAATCATCCAGAAAACCTGCATGCCGGTTACCTTCATGCCAACCATCCTCAATTTTATTGTTAATCGCGTTTGATAAGATGTCCGGCAGCCTGCGTTCTTCCGAACCGCTCGATTCGGACATCGATGTTCACTTCTACCGGAATCGTTGAGTACATCACATCCCATTGCTCCTTCAGTTTCTTCCAGGTATAAGGGTGATCGGTATGGACCTTCCGGCCGAACCCGAATATATCCGATTTAAATTCCTGCTGTGAAATCGAGACAGCGCTTTCCATCGCTTTTTTCAGTTCGTCTTCATATTTCCTTTCCAGGCGATTGTGTACCTCCGAATTGGTCATGTCGAGTTCCGTATCATTGGCACTGATTATGCCCGTTACCGTGAGGTGAACCGTGATGGCGGGTTTCTCCTCGATCATTCGGGTGTGAATGTCCCGCTTCACCTTTAAGACGTTCATATTCACGGTTCCTTTGTATTCGGGGTTCGGGGGCTCGAACTGTACCGCCCAGCTTAGCGCATGGATATTTTCCCGAAACAGCCTAAACGCTTTCTGCTCGTCTCCGGAAAGAAATCCCACCAGCTTGTTACTGCGGTAAGCGGCAATCTTGTCTAGTTTGAAGGTCGGATTTCCGGTTGCGTCCTTTGTTAGCTGGATGCCCGCCGTTACCGGAGATTTCCCGTGAGCGGCAAGCGCATCCAAGAACTCATCGGCTTTGACGGCCAGGGTAGAATCGTTTTTTAAAATGTTGTTTATGCCGTCGGCGGGAATTTCCTCGAGCAGGTAAGGGGTGCTGAGGACCTCTTTGGCCGTCGTTCCATAAGCGGTTACGATATAACTGTTATACCTGCTTTCCGGGGAGCGCATCAACGTATCCAACACCTGGTTTAATCCGTGTCTGCCGAGGCTTTCGCCGATGACGATCACTCTCCGGAGCCCCAGTTTGATGGTCCGCGACAATTGCTGCTGCTCCTTGTTCAGGGTGTCGATGCCGTCCTTTCCCTCGTCCGAAAGAACTACAAACGACTTTTTTCCTTTGGATTGCACGGGAGTTGGAAGTCCGATCGGCAAGGCGATTTGCAAGGAAGTAACCAGTTCCCCGTTTTCCGCCAGATCGAGACCGGAAGCCATAACAAAAGCAAGTTCGTCCATCTCCTTGCGGTCCCAGCATCCCGTAAGCATGGCGAGACAGCACCATAAAGCCGCGAACGTCAAGGCGATTCGGCGAAAATTCATTTCTTCTTCAGCTCCAATTCCTGCCCGATGCGGCGTTGCCGCTTATTAAGTACCTGCCAGGGGGCTCTAAAGAAAACATCGAGTAAACCAGCCCAATGAACCGGAGCAACAGGGGACAGGTAAGGGACGCCGAAGGACCGCAGATTGGTCAAGTGAATCAGAATGGCGATCAAACCGGCCCCGAATCCGTAAAGCCCGAATGTCCCGGCACAAATCAGCAGCGGAAAACGCAAAAGGCTGACCGCCTGGTTTAAAGTCGGATTGGGAATCAGAAACGAGGCGATCCCCGTCAGCGACACTACAATAACGATGGGCGCCGATATAATGCCGGCCTGTACGGCTGCTTGTCCGATGACCAGCGCGCCTACGATGCTGATGGTCTGCCCTACGGGACGAGGCAGGCGGACACCGCCCTCGCGAAGCGCCTCGAACGTGACCTCCATCATGAGCGACTCCATAAGTGCAGGGAACGGAACAACTTCCCGCGATGCCGCAAGAGTCATCGTCAACGAGGACGGGATCATTTCGGAATGATAAGTTGTGACTGCTACGAAGATGGAAGGCAGGGTAAGAGCCAAGAAAGCAAACAAATACCTCAACATACGCAGCATGGAACCGAACAGGAAATTGATGTAGTAATCCTCAACCGTCTGGAATGCGAACCAGAACGTCACGGGCAGGATCAGCGCAAAGGGCGAGCCGTTTACAAGCAGGGCTACTTTGCCTTCGATCAGCGAGGCCGACACGGCATCGGGCCGCTGGGTCGACTGAATCAACGGAAACGGAGACAGGGGATGATCGCTGATCAACTCTTCAATATACCCGGAGGTCATGACACTGTTCATCTCGATTTTGGCCAGCCGCCGCCGGACCTCTTCTACTATGTTTTGAGCTGCCAGGCCGTCGATATAGACGATCGCTACTTCGGTTTGCGTTGTCGTTCCCAAGACGATGTTCTCCATCTTAAGCTGCGGCGTCCGAACAGTATGGCGAAGCAGGGCCATGTTGACATCGATTCTCTCGATAAAGCCGAGCCGCGGGCCGCGAATTACCGATTCTGTGCTAGGTTCTTCCAGTTGCCGCTGCAGTTTGTCCCTGATCTTGATGGATAATGCCTGCCTGGAAGACTCGAAAAATAAGACGACCTCGCCATTGACGATACTTCCGACGGCTTCCTTCAGATTCGATATCGTATTCATTGCGACAATCGATGGCAGGTGATGTTTCAAGCGTTCAATCAACTGCTCCGGGGGTTCAGCTTCCTTGGGATCCAGCTTCATTAACGGCATTAACAACCCTTCGTCCCAAAGCGTATGATCGACCAACACTTTGAGATACACCGCCAAGCAGGGAAGTGAATGAACAATATAAAATTTCCGCGTGACCAGATCGGCGCAATGCATAAAATTCTGTCTGATTGCCGCTTCGTTGAGGACGAGACTGTCCGAAAGCGGCACGTCGGGAGTCGGGTCGATCCCTGACAGCTTTTTTGCCAGGCGCTTCGATAGACGTGTGTTTTTCAACAAGCTTCACTCCAATAGGTTCATGCTTAGATAGTAGGGTATCCTGCTTCTTCCAGTTTATTCAGGAACAAAGCAAACGGCCGGTGCCAAAAGACACGGCCGGAGAAGCGGGAATAAATTCCCTGTGAGGCATGCATACTTCAACCATAAGATTTTGGAAAAGAGGCGGGAAAAAGGAGATGAAAAACTTCGGCAAGGCGATCGTTTTTTTGGGTATAGTCGCATTATCGGGCGTTGTTCTGTATTTTTCCGTGACCCTGCCGCCGGACTAGGCGAAATATTTGGCCGCAAGCTTTTCGGCCGTCCGGGTGGCCAGCGCCTGGGTCGTCAGCGTCGGATTCGGACCTCCAATTCCGTTGAAGTGGACGCTGTTGTCGCCAATATATAGCCGTTTGACCTGATAAGCTTCGCAGTTCGTGTCCACGACGAAGCCCATCCGCATGGTGCTTTCCAAATGAAGCTGAAAGGCGAAAGGGGTATCGGAGCGGATGATTTTTTTGGCACCGGCCGCTTTCAAGGATTCGCAGGCATATCTGGCCAGCTGGTCGCGCCTTTGCAGCGTTTTTGTACTCGGGGTGTAATACACGACCGGGACTGGCCCGTTCTCGTCCTTTAACAGCGGGTCTACTTCGACCCGATTGCGATAAAGCGTTTCGTCATCCGTCAGCAGCAAATAAGTCATCGTCCGGCTATAATTTGCCATCAATTCTTTTAGTTCCGGTCCAACCACTCGTCCGCGTATATTCCAAGGGGCTTCCGGTTCCGGATCCCTCAAGGCGTCGTAACCGGCTTCACTGAAACCGTAAGTCAGGAAGGACATCAGCCCCGGACTGAGGCAAGAGACCTGAAAACACCCGGTGCCGGGAATATCGACTCTGGCGCCGGACGTATGCCCCATATATGGATAGACGGCCGGTAATCCCATGATGCTCAACAGATCCTTTTCGTCGAATACGCCCCCGACCCAATCGAAGCAATGATTCGTCAGTCCTCGGCCCACCCACGCATTATAAGGCAGCGAAGAGTTCAACCAAAGCCGCGGCGATTCGATGCACCCAGCCGCCATGACCACCGCACCGGCCGTAAGCTCCCCGACTTCGCCGGTCCAGGTGTCGCGGAAGCGTACGCCGATAGCCCGCAGTCCGCCCTGTGGATCGTGATCGGTCAATATTTTGGTCGTGAAAGAATTGGGCCGTATGGCAACACGTCCAGTTTTGAGCGCGAGCGGAATGTAGCTGACGAGCGTTCCCCGTTTGGCAATCCGGTCGACCGATGGCCCGGCCGTGCATCCGTTGACACAATGCCCCTGCAGATTGCACCCTTCCAGCTCGTTGAGCTGCTCCAGTGTATAATCGGGATTCATCAAATTCGCGTTCGGAGGCAGGATCGCATTAGGGTTTGGGCGGTAACCGGGCGTTACCACATCGAGCGTCGGGTTGAGCTGCCAGCCCGCTTTTTTCACCCCATAATAAAACAATTCCTCCTTAGGCGTCGTCGGCGAGAAATTGACGGGCAAGGTCGCTTCGACCTTCTCGTAATATGGAATCAGTTCCGTGTAGCTGATCGGCCAGACGTTGTCCACGGCCAGCGGGAATGCCCGCGGCGATTGGCTCCAGTAATGTTGCGTCGTTCCCCCGACTCCCGCTAACTGCCAGATATCGCCTTTTTGGCGCATTACCCGGTGCCACGGCGCGCGCCGCCGATCGGCCGGTCCGAAGCGGAAAACGCCCGACACCACATCGTTCATGTTGTTTTCGTAGCGATTATAGATTTTTTTATAAATCCCCACGTCGAGATCGCCGAAGCTGGAACTCCACTCTCCGCCGCGATCGCTGTTCGGTTCGGGCCATTTTTTATTCCCATAAAAAGGACCGGCCTCCAGCACAAGCACGTTCAGACCTTTTTCCCCGAGCTCCTTGGCCGCGACCGCACCGCCGCCCCCGGATCCGATAACGATGACATCAGCGTCGTACAATTTCGTATCCTCCTTCATGCCTGACGATGAACAGCATAAATCCGCGGAATGCGCGGTAACCGGAGGAAACGCCCGGATATCCGGCCTGCCGCCACCCGATGGGAAAATGCTCCAGCCTGCGGCGGGTCGGGGTATCGAGCCGCGTCGTACCGTAGGCGGACCATTCCGAGTAGTTCCCGATCATCGTCCCCCGGTTCAAATAATCGATGATAAATTTGAGGAACCCGCCGTCGTCCCGGTAGGGGGGAGGCAGCAGGCCAAGATCGAACCGGAGCTGCTCAAGCAAGGCGAGGACCCGGATTCGGTCGGCGGGAGCGAGGGCGGAGAACGGACTCACGGCCCAGACGGGAACCCGCGGTGCATCCGGCGCACCACCGCCGGCTACGAACTGAACCGCCCCCGTGTTCAGCATCCGTGCGGTGGAGGCGGATAGCGGGAAATCGGTCCGGCTAATACCGAACATAAGTGCCAGGGTATGGTCGAGCTCCCAAATCAGGTATTCGTGAGCGTACAGTTCGGCGGCGCCCGGCGCTTGCAGCGGCCCCAGAACCGGCGTGCTCGGGATGATCGCTTTCACAAGCGCACGAAAGGTTTCATAAGTGCTCCGATCGGCAAGGGCCGCATACGATTTTGTCGTTTGCACAACAATAAGCCTCCCCTGATACTCAATTTTAGATATTGTTCCCCTCAAAATTTTATTGAGCAGCCAAGCATAATATGATGGGGCTTTGATGCGGCTCCCGGCAAAGAGTGAGCAATCGAGAAGAAATGTTTATCAAAACCCAATGATATACTTATAATAAAAAAATCGAAGTAACAGAGAGGGGATGACCGTGAGCCACGTAGACAGGTCAAGCAACAATCCGCCAATGAATCACTGGAAAAGAAACATCATTCTTTTTTTAAGCAGCCAGACGATCTCACTATTCGGTTCATCTTTGGTGCAGTATGCCATCATGTGGTATATTACGCTGAATACGAAATCCGGAATGATGATGACGCTCTATATCCTTTGCGGATTCATTCCGACGTTTATTCTGTCCCCGATTGCCGGCGTATGGGCCGACCGTTACAACAGGAAGCTGCTGATTATGCTGGCGGATGGAATGATCGCGATGGTAACGCTGGTGCTCGCGGTGCTGTTTTTGCTGGGCTATGACGCGACCTGGCTTCTGTTCGTGATCTCCGCGGTGCGCGCGTTGGGAACCGGAATTCAAACTCCGGCGGTAGGTGCGATTTTGCCGCAGATCGTTCCGAGCGATAAACTGACGAAGGTTAACGGAACCAACGGAAGTTTGCAGGCGGTGATCATGTTCGTTTCTCCGATCGTAAGTGCCGCGCTGTTGACCGTAGCGTCCATCGAGATGATTTTTTTCATCGACGTCGTGACCGCCGCCATCGCCATTTTGACGCTGTTGCTGTTCTTCAAAATTCCGGTTCATCAAAAAGCCGCGAGCGGGCAAGCAACCGGGTATTTCAGCGACATGAAGCAAGGTTTGACTTACATCAAAAACCATGTTTTCCTGAAAACGTTTTTTGTGTATTTTGCCGTATTTATGTTGATGATGGCGCCCGCCGCTTTTTTGACGCCGCTCCAGGTAACGCGTACCTTCGGGGATGAGGTGTGGCGGCTCACGGCGATTGAAATTGCCTTTTCCGTCGGCATGATGGCGGGAGGCGGACTCATCGCCGCGTGGGGCGGATTTCGCAACAAAATTCACACGATGACCGTCGCGAGTCTTCTGATGGGTGCTTGCACGTTTTTGCTCGGTGTCGTTCCGTCCTTTTGGATCTACTTGTTCTTTATGGCCGTTTTCGGCGTGGCGATGCCGATTTTCAACACCCCGACCAACGTGCTGATCCAGGAAAAAGTGGATGAGAACTTCTTGGGCCGCGTATTTGGTGTGATCGGTATGATATCGACTTCGATGATGCCGATCAACATGCTGATTTTTGGCCCAATCGCCGATGTCATTCAAATCGAGTGGCTGCTGATTGGCACCGGTCTGCTCATGCTTATTCTTTCGGCCTTTTTGGGACGAAACCAAGTGTTGCTCGATGCGGGGAAACCGCCGTTATCGGAACCCTTCGCGTAGACGCACTAACTTTTCTAATCCAATACCCGCAAATTGTGTCGAGCCCCATATTGACTTCTAGTCAATATGGGGCTATTCTATACCTAAAGATTGACTTGTAGTCAATCGAACTTCTGAATGAGGTGAGGAAGCTGGCTAGAAAAACGGATGATTCCGAGTTTGTCAAAGAGTACGACGTTAAGGATCACAAATTTATGACGATGGAAGAAGAAAAACGCAAGCGTATTATCGATGCGGCGCTTAAGGAGTTTTCAAAAGGTTATACGGCAGCGAGCACCGATGTCATTGTGAAGGAAGCGGGGATATCCAAAGGATTGCTGTTTCATTACTTTGGGTCCAAGAGGGGACTTTTCCTGTTTCTCATTAAATATGCTTCGGACATCATTATTGCGGAGTATGAAAAGGTTGTTTCAGAAAGCTCTGACTTTCTTGAAAATATCAGGAGGGTATCAAAGCGGAAGTTAGAGCTGGCCTTTCAATACCCGCTTGAATTCAGCGTTCTGACGAAAGCATATGCCGCCTTGAAAGAAGTATTTCCCGAGGGGCTGCCCGGAGATTTGTTGAATTCGCCCCTGCTGGCGATACAGCAAGTCTGTCAAAGATCCAATAATGACAGAACGCTATTTAAGGAAGGCATTGATGAGCAAAAAGCGCAAAACATCATCATATGGACGATAAACGGTCTCCTCGACAGTCAATTTCGGTATGGCGATGATCTCGCCGCCTACAAAGCGCATTCTGATGAACTGGTCCAAGGACTTGAGGAGTATCTGCAACTTCTCCGCAAAGCCTTGTACCGATAAAGGGAGGAACCCCATTATGTTTATTGATGTTGCCAACCTAAAGAAAAGCTATACAACGGGCGTGGTCAGAACCGAAGTTTTAAAGGGAATCGGGCTGAATACGGACGAGGTTTTGGCAGCAGTGGGAATGAAGGATAAAAAACACCGCTTCCCCAGGGAACTCTCCGGCGGCGAGCAGCAAAGGGTCTCCATTGCCAGGGCGATCGTCAAAAATCCGCAACTCTTGCTTTGTGACGAGCCGACCGGCGCGCTGGATTTTGATACGTCCCGCAGCATCTTGCAGCTTCTTCAGCAGGTGAACCAAACCTATGGGACTACCATTTTGATGATCACCCACAATGCCGCCATTGCCGCTATGGCGGATAGGGTATTTAAGCTGCGCAGCGGGGAAATCGTGGAGGACGCGGTTAATCCGCATCCTGTTCCGGCGGAAAGGATTGAATGGTAATGGTGATTAATAAGCGAATCAAACGTGTTTTCCTGGGGAACAAAGCGCAATATATCGGCTCCATTTTACTGATTGTTTTCAGCTGTTTTCTGTTTACGAACTTAGTTCTGGTAGGCGGCAATTTACAGCGGCTGATGCATGAATATGAAAAAGGTTATGTGCAGGAAGATGCCTCTTTTATAACAGACAAAAGCATTAACCATTTACGGGAGCTTGAGCTGGCTGCAGACGCAGTGATTGAAGAAGGCCAAACTTTCGACTACACGCTTTCAGAAGGGAGTACACTACGTCTCTTCACCAAAAACGATAGGATCAATATTCCAGCCATCATCGGAGGCAGCGAACTAAGCGGCAGCGGCGGTATACTGCTCAATCCGGCCTTTGCTGCCGCCCATGGGCTTAAAATCGGCGATGTGTTGACTATCTTGGATAAGCCGTTTACAATTGCCGGATTTATGGGGATGCCGAATTATATTTATCCGCTGAAAACGCAAACGGACATCTTGTATTCGCCGCGGAACTTCGGCATTGCCGTCATCAGTAAGGAGGACTTCACCGCGCTGGCGGAAGGAAGCCGTTTCTACGCGGTGAAATTCAACCATCCTGAAGAGAGCCTTCGCGCCCAGTCTACGAAATTCATGGAGCTGCTGAAAAGCCGCGGCATTGATATCGTCCAATGGACAGACATCGGCATCAATGCAAGGGTCAAAGGCGTCGCCGCGAAGCTTGACTCCGCCAGTCTAATGGGGAAGGCAATACCTACTGCGGTTTTATTGTTGACCGCTGTTTTACTGGGCAACGTGATTGGGCGGCTGATCAAGCGCGAATCCGTGATCGCCGGTGCATTGTATGCGTTAGGGTATAGAAGAAAGGAACTTTATCGCCATTATTTGAAATTTCCGCTTGTGATCGCTATCGTCGGAGGCGTCCTCGGAACCGCTCTCGGTTTATTTTTCGTACGTATGATGCTGTCTGTCTACCTTGAGTTATTCGACATCCCGCTGAACGGAATCGGCTACAATCCGGCTATCATCACCATAAGCCTGCTCCTTCCCGTCTTAATCCTTGGCGTAAGCGGCTGGTTTATCATCAGGAAGGAACTGAAACATTCGCCCGCCGAGTTGATGAAAGGGAATAAAGAAAAGAGCAAAATTAATTTCCTGGAGCGCAGATTGAAGCTCGAAAAGCTCAAATTCGCTTTGAAATTCAAAGTCCGGGAACAGCTCCGCAGTCTGCCCCGGCTCGTCCTGCTGCTCGCCGGTTGCGCCGTAGCCACTTTGTTTCTGCTCTTAGGATTTTTTCTGAAAAGCGGGATGGATTATTTCCTTAAAAACGAAGTGGAAAACTCGCAAAATTACACGTACGAGTATGTATTTGAAAACCTGCAAACGGAGCCGGTACCGGCGGGCTCCGAACCTTTCGCGGTATCCAAATTTCAGCTGGAGGGCGACGAGAATAAGGTTTTTAACGTAGCGGGCGTCCTGCCGGATTCTAAAATATCCACGGTCAAGGACGAATCCGGCAAGCGGCTGAGTTTGGATCAGGTCATTATTACGAAGCCGATCGCCGATAAACTGAAGGCGAAGCCGGGAGATACGATCAACATCGTCCGCAGAACGGACTATCAGGTATTTACGCTAAAGGTCGGGGGGATTGCAGATGCCTTTAACATGGCCGTCTATATGCCGCTGGCGGATTACAACGAGAAGTTCGGGATGCCGGAAGGAAGTTATAACGAGCTTTTCAGTAATGAGCGGCTGAATATCCCGGACAACGAGCGGTATTACGTATTGTCGATCGAAGATAAGATAGCAGCGGTAAAAGAGTTAATGGCGCCTTTGGCGTCCATGGTCGTGTTCGTTGCGGCGGTGGCGTTTCTCATCGGAATGATGATTATTTATGTTGTAACCTCCATGATCATTGAAGAAAACAAGAGTACGATATCGCTGATGAAGGTTTTCGGATACCGGAAAAAGGAAGTCAATTCCCTGGTGCTTAACAGTTCGACGATGATCGTCGTGGTTGGATATATCCTGGGTATACTGCTTAGTTTTGCGGCCATGGGAGGCTGGATGAAAGCCATTGAAAACAGCGCTCCTTTTGCCATGCCCGTGATCATTGATCCGCTTTACATCGGAGTTGGATTTGTCGTTATCATGCTCTGCTATGAGCTGTCGAAGCTGCTGTGCAAGAAAAAAGTCAGTGCCGTATCTATGAGTGAAGCCTTAAAAGCAGGAACGGAATAGAAAAATTTTATTTTCCATTGAGGCTGCAGTAAAAAGGAGTGCCGCCTCAATCCTTTACATATCCGGCTAATGGGCGTTTTGTCTTTTTTGCATGTAACGAAAACCAACTTAAAAGCAGGGGGAGCATGGAAAGAACAATCAGCTACTCCCGGCACGTTGCGATATAAGGAAGCGGGGGAAATCCCACGAAATGCATAAGTGCAGGCGGTTTTTGTCGAAATTCCTCGAAACAGGTGGTTCAGATGCAAAAGTGCAGTTCATTTCGGGTCAAAAGCTACTTTTTTATCGGATAGCCCCAAAAGAGATGCATTTTGCATTTCAACCGCTCTAAAATAGAAATTTACGGAGAATGGAATGCGCTTTTGCAGTTGATCCCATCGGGTCTCTCCATTCGGGTCTCTCCATGGCCTAGGTAACATTCCGTTTTATATTAATAGTAAAAGTACGTATTTCGATCATCTGCAAAAATGTGTTTGATTGGCAGGTTTTTATACAACGATAGACCAAGAGACCAGGATCGGGAAACAGGCACGCTCGGGTGGGGGCGAACGCCTTGCAACAACTATTGGATCAGATCCGCGAAGTCGCTGTCGAAGTCAGGAAAAAGCTTCCCGCCCTAATTCAGCGTCAACTCCACCGGTAGACGGTAGCCTTCCCCAATTACATCAAGGCTACTTGCCAAATTCATGCTGCGGAAGTTGAGTTAAAGTTCTTGCAATTTTCGTCCGATTTATCAGCAAACTGCTACTACATGGGAACGTATTGTTTTCCAATATTGGAAGACAGTTTAGCTTGTATATCCGCAACAAAACATGTTATATTAATTCTCCGGCCGTGAAAATGGCCAGGCGATAAGGGAATGGCAGGATTTACTTCTTGCCGTAGAGCTTCCTGATGTGATATATTGGTTCTCCTGCCCTTTAAGTTGTGTCGGCGTTACGCCGGCCACGGCGAAAGGTTGCAGAGAGGAGCAAACGATAAACGGCGGAATGTTGGAAAAACTTACGCCCTGAAATGAGCATAGATGATATGTTACATTAATCATCCTGCCGGATAAACCGGCATGGTGGTAAGTGAAATGACAAGATTTACTACTTGCAGTGAAGCTTGCCGCTGTGATATATTAGTCTTTCGGCGCTATTGTATAGAGACGGAACGAAAAAAGAATTGATCTTTGAAAACTGAACAACGAGTGAGTATTAAATGAGAATTAAACTGGATGAATTCCAATCCGGTTCACGCCGGCATTGAAATTAGATCCTTTCTCGTCAGATTCAAAATGAGCAAGTCAAACCTCGGATGGAACACCTCATAGCCTTTGGGTATGAGCCTCATTCCGATCCAGGATGAAAAATCCTTCGTTTTTTAGACGAAAGATTTGTTCATCCCTTATTGGAGAGTTTGATCCTGGCTCAGGACGAACGCTGGCGGCGTGCCTAATACATGCAAGTCGAGCGGACTTGATGGAGTGCTTGCACTCCTGATGGTTAGCGGCGGACGGGTGAGTAACAC
>NZ_JBKIAX020000014.1:0-169431 GCF_046567315.2 Paenibacillus lacisediminis
GATTCGGGGGCGAGCGAACATGGAGGTCAATGCGGGAACGGAACTTCAATCATTCAGCAGCCGTTATAACAGCGAGCAGGTCTGCATGGAGGCGGTAATCGCGATGAAGTGGCCGAACGGCTTCGTCTGCCCGCGCTGCGCTCACACCCGGTGCAGTCGTTTGACTTCCCGGCATATCCCCTTGTTCGAGTGCGGAAAGTGCAAACATCAAACGTCGGCTTTGGTCGGCACGATTTTTGAAGGAACACATTTGCCCCTGCTCAAGTGGTTTAAGGTCCTGGATTTGTTCCTGCTTGAGGACGGCATCTCGGCGATGCGGCTGAGCCAAGTGATCCGGGTCACCTACAAAACCGCCTGGTTGATGCTGCACAAAATACGCCATGCCGTCGGGGAGTTCGATACCCAGAAGTTGCTGAGAAGCGGAGACGTGAAGGTGAACAGCGATCTGTACGGGCGCGATCCGTCCCGGTGTCAGTTTTCCCATCCATATGCCTCGGCGGTCGTAGCGGGATGCACAGTGACAGAGTCGGGCGAGCCGAAGCAGGTCAAAATCCGCCTGGTGCCGCATAAGCGAGGAGACGGACAAAGAGCAAACCGTCTCGAACTCGCTGCGCTCATCAACGGGCATGTGGATGTCCGTACATCGGCGGTGCAGTCGTTCCCTCTAGCCTATCGGCTGTATGCGCCCTTGCGGAAAGTGGTGAGAGAAGCGTGGGAATCGTTGAAGAGTACATATATAGCCTTGGGACTGAAGCATCTGCAGGCGTACCTCAACGAGTATACCGGACGCCGCCGGCTGCACCTGCCCGGAGCGAAAGAAACGATGCGGCAGAAGTTGCTGCGCATATGTGTAGCGATTCCGGCGATCCCTTACCGCCAGCTGATCGCGCGCCAACCGAATCAGCCCCTTGCGGCTGCGGCCTGATCGACACGCTGGAACGGCGGGGGGAGTTTGACGAAGATCAACTTAATGGGTAAGGGTTAGCTTAATGCGGATCAACTTGATTGGTGCGAGCTAGCATGAACGGTGTGCGCGTTGCTGCAAACGGAAGGGTTCAGGCTACAGCAAAATCATGGTCTTTTCGTTTCCCTCGCGTCTTGTCCTTGGTCTCCTGTCTTGATCTCTTGTCCGGTCTGTTTCACCTCCCCTAAACCTGATTCCTTCTCCTAAGCCCGTCTAAATTATCTCGAACCTACCTGCTTCTCCACCAAATATTTTCTTCTCCCAAGCTTGTCTATTTCTCCGCTACCCTGATCAAACGGGATAATCGTGCAAAGCGTCCGGACAGTGAGTGTTGAACTGCCGCCCAACCCACCGGTCTTCCCTATCCTCAAGCTTTCAACGCCCTTGGCAGTTGATTTAGGTCGGGTTGATGGTCTATAACAATGAAAGACACCTCTTCTGTCTGATCGTAGAAGCTCGTCACTCCTGCTTCGCCAAGCGGAGCGGTGTTTTTCTATTTTGCCAGCCGCCTATCTTAATTCTTGAGAACCTTCAGTTCAAGGACTCAAGCTGATTTTTGCTCTGCGAATGTTGTGTTTATAAGTTTTCAGCGGAGCTGAACAATTCTATAATCGCGGGGAAAACTTCCGCTAAATGCTCTCTGTCTTCTTTGAATGTACATCGATAGACGCTTTTCTATATGTTATAATTTTCAGACGCGGATCAGGACGCCTTCGAGGTAGCTGGAATGGGATCAAGTGCAATAGTGCATCTCATTTGGGCCTATCGGATAAAAAGTAGCTTATGACCGGAAATGAACTGCACTTTTGCAGTTGAACTGCCCTTTTCGAGGGGGTTCGACAAAAATCGCCTGCACTTTTGCTTTTCGCAGAACGGTCTTGAGTGGGACGGCCCTATAGCGGGGTGGCATAGAACGGGGGTGTTTTTTTTTAGAGTAGCTTCTGACGTCCCTTCGACTAATGATAAGCATAGGAATATAGACCTAAATTCGGCCGCAGATGCCGGCTATTTCTGGTTTGCAAACACATTTCTCACATTGAAACAATAGAGGCAAACGTGCGGATTGCTGCGGGAAAAGTCGAAATTCATCTCAATGCGAGATGTGTGTTCCGACAAAAACCAGCTTTTTTTCAGCGGATACACGCTTAAAAATGATGAAATGAGTCTAGTGATGATTCATCTCAACTTGAGATGAAAACGATATAAAAAAGTTGTGTATAAATGATGAACTTTTTAAGGAAAGCGTTTTAAAAAAGTGGTACAATAATCTGGGTTTCAGCTGTTGTTTCCATGATGAGGGCTTGCTTTTTAACCTCTAATACCGCCTGTTGATAGGAGGATTTTTACGCATGAATATCCATGAATATCAAGGAAAAGAAGTCCTGAAGCAGTACGGCGTTGCCGTTCCTGAAGGACGGGTGGCATTTACGGCCGACGAAGCCGTGAAAGCGGCGGAAGCGCTGGGTACGCCTGTTGTCGTCGTCAAGGCGCAAATCCACGCCGGGGGCCGGGGAAAAGCCGGCGGCGTCAAAGTTGCGAAAAATTTGGACGAAGTCAAAAGCTATGCACAGGAGCTTCTCGGCAAAGTGCTGGTCACGCATCAGACGGGGCCGGAAGGCAAGGAGGTTAAGCGCCTGCTGATCGAGCAGGGCTGCGACATCAAGAAGGAATATTATGTCGGCGTCGTCGTGGACCGGGGAACCGGACGTGTGACGATGATGGCTTCCGAGGAAGGCGGCACTGAAATTGAGGAAGTGGCCGCAGCGACGCCGGAGAAAATTTTCAGAGAAGTGATCGATCCGGCGGTAGGGCTTACGCCGTTCCAGGCGCGCCGGTTGGCTTTTGCAATCAACATTCCAAACGAGCTCGTCGGGAAAGCCGCGCAGTTTATGCTGGCTTTGTACAATGCGTTTATCGACAAAGATTGCTCCATCGCGGAAATCAACCCGCTGGTCGTGACTGGAGACGGCAATGTGCTGGCGCTCGACGCCAAGCTGAATTTCGATTCGAATGCTTTGTTCCGTCACAAGGACATTTTGGAGCTGCGCGATTTGGAAGAAGAAAACGAAAAGGAAATCGAAGCCTCGAAATTCGATCTTAGTTACATCGCCCTCGATGGGAACATCGGCTGCATGGTTAACGGGGCCGGCCTGGCGATGGCGACGATGGACATCATTAAATATTATGGCGGCGACCCTGCCAACTTCCTGGATGTAGGGGGCGGCGCAACGGCCGAGAAAGTCACGGAGGCGTTCAAAATCATTTTGTCCGACGCCAAAGTGAAGGGCATTTTCGTCAATATTTTCGGCGGCATCATGAAATGCGACGTCATTGCTTCCGGCATCGTGGAAGCGGCGAAACAGGTCAGTCTGGACCGTCCGCTCGTCGTGCGCCTGGAAGGGACGAATGTCGAGCTCGGGAAGCGGATATTGGCCGAATCGGGGCTGGCGATCGTATCCGCGGACTCCATGGCCGACGGCGCGCAAAAGATCGTTTCGCTCGTATCCTAAGTTTTACCTATCCATGAAGGGGAGGCTCGAAATATGAGTATTTTGGTCGATAAAAATACAAAAGTCATCACCCAGGGGATTACAGGCAAAACCGCCCTGTTTCACGCCAAAGGCGCCCTGGATTACGGCACCCAAATGGTGGGGGGGACTTCGCCCGGCAAGGGGGGGAGCCAGGTCGATATCGCGCTGGAAAACGGGAGCACGGTCAGCCTGCCCGTTTTTAACACGGTGAAAGAAGCGAAAGCCGCTACCGGCGCGACGGCCAGCGTTATTTACGTGCCGCCGGCTGCCGCGGCCGATTCCATCCTTGAAGCCGTAGAGGCGGAAATGGAGCTCGTCATTTGCATTACGGAAGGGATTCCGGTGCTCGATATGGTTAAAGTCAAACGTTATATGGAAGGAAAAAACACCGTGCTGATCGGTCCAAACTGCCCTGGCGTAATCACCCCGGGGGAATGTAAAATCGGCATTATGCCGGGATACATTCATCTTCCGGGCCATGTCGGCGTCGTATCGCGGAGCGGCACGCTGACGTACGAAGCCGTGCATCAGCTTACAACCCGCGGTATCGGGCAATCCTCGGCCGTCGGCATCGGCGGCGACCCGGTCAAGGGATCGGAGTTTATCGACATTTTGCGCCGGTTTAATGAAGACGAGAGCACGCATGCCGTCATCATGATTGGGGAAATCGGCGGCACGGCGGAAGAGGAAGCGGCCGAATGGATTAAGGAAAATATGACGAAACCTGTCGTCGGTTTCATCGGCGGCGTTACGGCGCCTCCGGGGAAACGGATGGGCCATGCCGGCGCGATCATTTCCGGCGGGAAAGGCACGGCGAAGGAAAAAATAGCCAAGCTTGAGGCTTGTGGCATCAAAGTGGCCCCTACCCCTTCGGAAATGGGTGCCACGCTCGTCAGTGTGCTTGAAGAACGCGGTTTGCTCGAAGCCTGCACGACACATTGATTTTTATTTGGTATAATTAAGGAAAAGGTAAGCAACCTTCTATTGGCCCATTGCGGCGGGAAGGTTGCTTTTTTTGTTGTCCTGGCATACATCTGAATGGAGGAATGGACATGGAGAAAAAATGGATTTTGGTGGGGCTGCACGAAAGCCCCGGACTTGGCTGGAAGAGGATTCAAGGCATCCTGTCCCGGCCCGGTTGGGAGGGGGCGCCGGACTTTAGCTCCGCGGATTGGATGGAGCGGGGGCTCGATTCCGAGCTGGCCTTGCAAATGTCCAAGCTTTTCACCTTGGGCTGGATCGAATCTCGGCTGGAGCTGATAAGGCGTAAAAAAGTTCGAGCGATCACCCGTTTTGATGCGGAGTATCCTGTATTAATGGAAGAAATCGCCCGCCCGCCTTGGGTGCTGTATACGCTGGGCGAGCCCCGGCTGCTCTCCACCCTGTCGGTAGCCGTCGTAGGAACGCGTCTGCCTACGGCCTATGGGCGCAAGATTGCCGTGCAGCTGGCGGAGGAGCTGTGCAGCCACGGCATTACGGTCGTCAGCGGTTTGGCCCGCGGGATTGACGGGATCAGCCATGAGGCCGCGCTCCGGGCGGGCGGCTCGACAATCGCCGTGCTGGGAACGGCCATCGATGTCGCCTATCCGCCGGAAAACGCCTCCCTGTACCGCAGCATTGCGGAGCAGGGGCTGATCGTCTCCGAATACCCGATCGGCACGCCGGGCCATCCCGGCATGTTTCCGCAGCGCAACCGGATCATCGCCGGGGTCAGCCGCGGTACGGTGGTCGTGGAGGCGGACGCCCGCAGTGGTTCGCTCATCACGGCGGATTGGGCGCTGGATGCGAACCGGGATGTGTTTGCCGTGCCCGGCCCGATCACCTCGCCCAAAAGTCGCGGTACGCTGGCGCTGCTGAAGCAGGGAGCGAAAATCGTAACCTGCGCCCAAGATATTTGGGAGGAATATGGTCCCATCTTTTCTGCGCCCGAAATGCCTGTCCAAACTGGGGAAAACGCAAACAAGTTGACAGATGAGGAGCGGCGCATATACCATATGTTGGAGCAGGGAATCGTCAGTTTTGACGAATTGCTTGTAAAAACGGAATGGGATTTTGGACTTTTACATTCAGTTCTGTTATCTTTAATCATGAAAAAAACGGTGGTCCAGCTCCCTGGCTCCGTGTATCAACTAATATAGTCCATTCCTAACCGAGAGTGGCTGAATATATGACTATATCAGATGGAAGTTTGTATGTTTGAGAGGAGGACGAACCTGTGGCGGATTCACTCGTCATCGTGGAATCGCCTGCCAAGGCGAAAACGATTGGCAAATACCTAGGCAGCAAATACATCGTGAAAGCCTCAATGGGCCATGTTCGCGATTTACCCAAAAGCCAAATTGGGGTTGAAGTTGAGAACGACTTCAGTCCGAAGTATATTACGATCCGTGGGAAGGGTTCCGTGTTAAAAGAATTGAAGGATGCCAGTAAAAAGGTCAAAAAAATCTATCTGGCAGCCGACCCCGATCGCGAAGGAGAAGCGATAGCCTGGCATTTGGCCCATGTCCTGGACGTGGATGAAAAGGAAACGTGCCGCGTCGTATTTAATGAGATTACGAAGCAGGCGGTGAAGGATGCGTTTAAAAGCCCGCGCAAGATCAATATGGATTTGGTGAACGCGCAGCAGGCCAGACGCATTTTGGACCGGCTCGTCGGTTACAAGATCAGCCCGCTGCTGTGGAAAAAGGTCAAAAAAGGCTTGTCGGCCGGCCGCGTTCAATCGGTTGCCGTCAAGATCATTTTGGACCGGGAAAACGAAATCTCCGCGTTTGTACCCGAGGAATACTGGAGTATTACGGCGAGGCTAAAAACCGGAGAATCCTCGTTCGAAGCGAAGTTTCATCAATTCCGGGGTGAGAAGCTTGAGCTAAAGAGCGAGCAGCAGGTTAAGGAGATTTTACAATCGATCGACAAAGCCAAATTCAGTGTTGCCGAGGTCAAGGAGAAGGAACGTCTGCGCCATCCGGCCGCTCCGTTTACGACCAGCTCCCTGCAGCAGGAAGCGGCCCGCAAGCTGAATTTCCGCGCCGCCAAAACGATGTCGGTCGCCCAGCAGCTGTATGAAGGCGTTGACCTTGGGAAGGAAGGCACCGTCGGCTTGATTACCTACATGCGTACCGACTCGACCCGGATTGCCGCGTCGGCGCAGGAGGAAGCGAAGGAATATATCCTGGGCAAGTACGGCGAAGACTACGCTCCCGAATCGCCGCGCCAGTACTCGAAGAAAGCGGCCGGCGCTCAGGATGCCCACGAAGCGATCCGCCCGACGTCGGCGATGCGCGATCCAGAATCGGTCAAGGAATTCACCAGCCGAGACCAGTATCGGCTGTATAAGCTGATTTGGGACCGCTTTATGGCCAGCCAGATGTCCTCGGCCGTGCTGGATACGTTGTCCGTCGATATCGCTGCAGGCGAAGCAACGTTCCGAGCCGTCGGGTCGAAAATCCGCTTTCCGGGATTTATGAAGCTGTATGTGGAAGGCAACGACGACGGCAGCGCCAACGACGATGACAAGTTTTTGCCGCCGCTGGCGCAAGGGGATAAGCTGATCACGGAAGAGATCGAGCCAAAGCAGCACTTCACCCAGCCACCGCCACGGTATACGGAGGCCCGCCTCGTCAAAACGTTGGAAGAACTGGGCATCGGACGCCCAAGTACCTATGCGCCGACCCTGGAGACGATCCAAAAACGCGGATACGTCGCCATTGAGGAGAAGAAGTTTGTGCCTACCGAGTTGGGCGAGCTGGTCATCGAGCAAATGGAGCAATTTTTCCCGGAAATTCTCGATGTGGAGTTTACGGCCCATATGGAGGAAGATCTTGACCATGTGGAAGATGGCGCCGAGGATTGGGTCCGGGTGCTTAGCGAATTCTACGAATCGTTCGAGAAGCGGCTGAGCGTGGCCGAGGAAGAGATGAAGGAAATCGAGATCGAAGACGAGGTTTCCGACGAAATTTGCGAGAAATGCGGCAAACCGATGGTGTATAAGCTGGGACGGTTCGGCAAGTTCCTGGCCTGTTCGGGGTTCCCGGATTGCCGGAACACGAAGCCGATCGTCAAGGATATCGGCGTAACTTGCCCGAAATGCAAGGAAGGCCATGTGGTGGAGCGGCGCAGCAAGAAGGGGCGGATTTTTTACGGCTGCGATCGTTATCCGGAATGCGATTTCGTATCCTGGGATAAGCCGTCGCCGAAGCCTTGCCCGAAATGCGGTTCGCTGCTCGTAGAGAAGCGGAACAAGCAGGGTGGAAAGCTGCAATGCACTTCCTGCGACTACGTGGAGGCCATCGAGGAAAACGACGACGGAGCCGATGATTAAACCACGGCCTCCCGCTTGAACCAATATCGTACGAATCAATATTTGAAGCGGGAAATCATCTAAGATACTCAGCAGGAGACTTGGGGGGATTTAACTCTTATGAATAACAATAAAGTAACGGTTATCGGCGCGGGGCTGGCGGGCAGCGAAGCGGCTTGGCAAATCGCGAGCCGCGGCGTCCCCGTCGTGCTTTACGAAATGCGTCCGGTCGTAAAAACCCCGGCTCACCACACGGATAAATTTGCTGAGCTCGTCTGCAGCAATTCGCTGCGGGCCAATGGCCTAACCAACGCCGTCGGCGTGCTGAAGGAAGAGATGCGGATGCTGAATTCGCTTGTGCTTGGCGCCGCCGACCGCAATGCGGTCCCGGCGGGCGGAGCGTTGGCGGTGGACCGCGATGGCTTCTCCGGAGAAATTACGCGTACGCTGCGCGAGCATCCGCTGATCGAAGTGGTGAACGAGGAGATCCAGGAGATCCCGCAGGAAGGCGTCGTCGTGATCGCGACCGGCCCGCTCACGTCTCCCGCGCTTTCGGAGCAAATCAAGCGGCTGACCGGCGAGGATTACTTTTATTTTTATGACGCCGCCGCCCCGATCGTGGAGAAGGACTCGATCGATATGAGCAAAGTGTATCTCGCCTCCCGCTACGATAAAGGCGAAGCCGCTTATCTCAACTGCCCGATGACAGAGGAGGAATTTGATGCATTCTATGAAGCGCTGATTTCCGCCGAAGTGGCCCAGCTCAAGGAATTCGAAAAAGAAGTGTATTTCGAAGGCTGCATGCCGATTGAAGTCATGATGCAGCGCGGCAAGCAGACCGCGTTATTCGGGCCGATGAAGCCCGTAGGCCTCGTTAACCCGCATACCGGCACGCTCCCTCACGCTGTTGTACAGCTTCGCCAGGATAACGCCGCGGGGACGCTGTACAACCTGGTGGGTTTCCAGACCCATTTGAAATGGGGCGAGCAAAAACGCGTCTTCTCGATGATCCCGGGCCTGGAAAACGCCGAATTCGTCCGCTACGGCGTCATGCACCGCAACACATTCATCAATTCGCCGAAGCTGCTTGACCCGACGTATCAGCTGAAGGCGCGCCCAACGCTCTTTTTCGCCGGCCAGATGACCGGCGTCGAGGGTTACGTTGAGTCCGCCGCCTCCGGTCTGATCGCCGGCATCAACGCCGCCCGCGCCGCTTCCGGCGCCGAAGGCATCGTCCTCCCCGCGGACACCACCCTCGGCAGCATGGCGCGGTACATTACAACCGCGGACTTCGAACACTTCCAGCCGATGAATGCCAATTTCGGCCTGTTCCCGAAGCTGGACACCCGCTACCGCAAAAAAGCCGAGAAAAACGAAGCGCTCGCCCAGCGTGCGCTGCAAAGCTTGAGAACCTTTATGACAGAAGAACGGTTGGGCTAACCACCGTTTTTTTGCACTCTATGTACAAAAGGGAATCCAGCAAGCTCATTAAGTCATAACATAGAACTAGCGTTAAAAAAAACGTCTGTTGCCAGCTCGTAGTCAAGCGATTCCCGAAGGGAGAGCGCTAGGGAGCGCCTCAGTAACTCCTACGTTAGTTCCAAATCAGGTAACCCGGGAGCGCCCTAAGTAAGACGTACCCCGAAGGGGAGAAAAGCGTTCCAAACACAAAGTCAAGCGAATCCCGCACGGAGAGCGCTAAGGAGCGCCACAGTGCCTCCCACGTTAGTTCAAAGCAGGTAACCCAGGAACACCCAAAGTAAGACGTACCCCGAAGGGGAGAAAAGCGTTCCCAGCACGAAGTTCAAGCGAATCCCGAAGGGAGAGCGCTAAGGAGCGCCACAGTACCTCCCACGTTAGTCCCCTTTGCGGGTATCCAAAGGGCAGCGGGCCCTTGGAGCCCTCCCTTACGGTAAGGGAGGGTTTGGGAGGGTTGAGATGATAAAAAGAAAGGAAGGCGATACAAATGATTCCGACTTTTCACGCTACAACGATCTGCGCCGTTCGTTATAACGGCAAGGGGGCGATTGCGGGCGACGGCCAGGTCACTTTTGGCGAAAACGTTGTGATGAAGCAGACCGCTAAAAAAGTCCGCCGTTTATACCGGGGGCAGGTGCTCGCCGGGTTTGCGGGTTCGGTAGCCGATGCGATTACGCTGTTTGAGAAATTTGAAGGCAAGCTGGAAGAACACCATGGCAATTTGCAACGGGCTGCCGTCGAGCTCGCCAAAGATTGGCGTCAGGATCGGGTGCTGCGCAAGCTGGAGGCACTGATGATCGTGATGGACCATTCGGGGATGCTGCTCATTTCCGGCGGCGGAGAAATCATCGAGCCGGATGATGACGTGCTGGCCATCGGCTCGGGCGGCAACTTTGCGCTTTCGGCGGCCCGGGCGCTCAAACGGCATGCCGGTGGAATGGAAGCCAAAGACATCGTCCGGGAGTCCTTGCAGATCGCCTCGGAAATTTGCGTGTATACGAACAGCAACATTATCGTGGAAGAGCTTTAAAGCGGCCTAGGCCACATTATTTTCTCAGGAGGGACGTATCGTGAGCGAGAAAAATTTAACGCCAAGACAAATCGTCGCAGAGCTGGATAAATACATCGTGGGCCAGAAACAAGCGAAAAAATCCGTGGCTGTAGCCTTGCGGAACCGCTACCGGCGAAGCCTGCTCCACGAAGAGGTGCAGGATGAAATCGTGCCGAAGAACATGCTGATGATCGGTCCGACAGGGGTCGGCAAAACGGAAATCGCCCGCCGTCTCGCCAAACTGGTGGGAGCGCCGTTTGTGAAAGTGGAGGCTACCAAATTTACCGAGGTCGGTTACGTCGGCCGGGATGTTGAATCGATGGTCCGGGATCTGATTGAAACGGCCATCCGCACCGTAAAGCTGGAGCGTACCGAAAAGGTCAAAGACAAGGCGGAGGAGCTTGCTAATGAGCGGCTCGTCCACATTCTGGTTCCTTCCGAAAACAAGGCCAAAAGCGGGCGTAATCCATTCGAAATGCTGTTCGGAGGCGGAAACCAGGGCAGTGTCCCGGCCCAAGAGCAAACCGAGGAGGACGGCAGCCTCGTCGAGCGCCGCCGCCAAGTCCGCTTCAAGCTGCTTGCCGGCCAGCTCGAAGACGATATCGTCGAGGTCGAAGTGGAGGACAATGCGCCTACGATGATGGACATGTTTGCCGGACAAGGCAATGACCAGCTCGGGATCAACATGCAGGAAATGTTCGGGAACCTTTTGCCCAAGCGCACCAAAAAAAGAAAATTGACCGTGAAAGAAGCGCGCAAAGTGCTGACGCAAGAAGAAGCCGCCAAGCTGATCGACCATGATGATCTTATCCAAGAGGCGATCACGAGAGCGGAGCAGAGCGGGATTATTTTTATCGACGAAATCGATAAAGTAGCCAGCCGGGGGCAAGGATCCGGACCGGATGTTTCCCGCGAAGGCGTGCAGCGCGATATTTTGCCGATCGTCGAAGGTTCGACGATAATGACGAAATACGGTCCGATCAAAACCGATTATATTTTGTTTATCGCCGCCGGAGCGTTCCATATCGCCAAACCGTCGGATTTGATTCCCGAATTGCAGGGGCGTTTCCCGATTCGCGTGGAACTCAGCAGCTTGTCGCTGGACGATTTTGTTTCGATTTTGACGGAGCCGCAAAACGCTCTTACCAAACAGTACATTGAACTGCTGCGCACGGAGAATCTGGAGATTGAATTTTCCGACGAAGCCATTCGGGAAATCGCCAGAATCGCCGCCGCCGTAAATGCCAACACCGAAAACATCGGGGCAAGAAGACTGCATACCATTCTGGAAAAGTTGCTGGAGGATTTGTCCTTTGAAGCACCGGAACTGACGTTGGAAAAAATGGTGATCACTCCGGAATACGTAAGGGAAAAATTAGGAGAAATTGCCCAGGATCGTGATTTGAGCCAGTTCATTTTGTGAGTTTTTCGACGTTATTTTGATGTTCTCGGCTTTTTTACCCAGGACCTGACACTTTTTTCACAAATTCTTCAAGAAAGACCACCAACCTATGAAAATAGGCGTGGTCTTTTTGTTATTCCGACAAAGTTGATAAATTTTAGTTTGATTGAAAATTGTCGAATGCTGGCTGTTTTATAGAAATAACTTCAAATAATGAAAAAAGTAACTAATTACGTCCCAAAGATAGGGCTTTTTTCTTATTGTAATAATGTCGAATCTCCATGAAACTTAGGATATATGACATCATGAAAATTTTTCACTAACTAGGACATAAGAAAGACAGCAAGAAAGACAAAAAATAGCAAAAATATGTCGAAAAAAAGAGGATTTATGATCTGTTTGTTGAATTATGATGATTAACTGCTCATATGAGACTTAAAGGGGGGAAATAAGGTGCAATTGTTGAATGGGTTGGGATTTAACAGACTAGAGTCTGCATTAGAGGCCGCCAATCTTCGGCAAGGGGTTATTTCCAATAATATCGCCAATGAGGACACCCCCTATTATAAGCGTTCAAGCGTTTCTTTTGAAAGCTTGCTGCAGGGCGAACTGAATGGCGGCATGCCTGCCTTGCAGGGCAAAAGAACTGATTCCAGACATTTCGAAATAGGGCCGCCGACGGGTATTCCGGAGCCGAAAGTCCTGACGGATGAGAGCACGATCATGAACAACAACCAAAACAACGTGGACATCGACAGCGAGATGACCCAACTTGCCGAAAACCAACTTCGGTACAATTCTTACATCGAACAGCTTAATTACATGGTCAAAATGAAACGCACGGCTGTAGAAGGGAGATAAACAAAGTGACAATCAGCAACAGTTTCAGCATTAGTTCTTCCGCACTAACTGCGCAGCGTCTCCGTATGGACGTCATTTCCTCAAACATCGCCAACGCCGAGACGACGAGAGCGAGAATCGAAAACGGCCAAGCGGTTCCTTATCGCAGAAAAACCGTCGTCATGGCTCCTAAGGAAGCGGACTTTGGCAGTGCGCTGAGCTCCGCTCTTGAGGGCGGATTTAACGGCCAAGGGGTCAAAATTACGAAGATTCAAGAAGACTCCGCTCCTTTTAAACCGGTGTACAATCCGACGCATCCCGACGCGAATAGCGAAGGGTATGTATACATGCCGAACGTGGACATTTTGAAAGAAATGGTGGACATGATTTCGGCTACCCGGTCCTATGAAGCTAACGTAACGGTGCTGAACGCCAGCAAAGCGATGATCACCAAAGCGCTGCAAATAGGCAAATAGTAATAAAGCAAGCTAGACATCAAGCAGTTAGGAGTGTTGACCTTTGATTGAGAGAATGAGCTTTGACGCCATCAAACCGCTGGTGGGGCCGCAGCTGCCAAACAAACCGCAGACGCCTACTCCCGCCGAATCGATTAGGAACTTCAGTTCTTATTTGAGCGATGCGTTGGACGGAGTGGCCGCGCAGGAAGTGAACGCCCAGAAAGTAAATGATCAATTTATGCTCGGAAATGCAAGCGCCGACCAGATGATGATCGCCTCAGAGCAAGCTTTGTTAAGTTTGCAGTTGACGACGCAAGTACGCAATAAAGTGATAGAAGCTTACCAAGAAATCATGCGTACGCAAATTTAACGATTTTAGATGCTTCGGATGAGGTGACATTGTGAATGAGAGAATCGCTCAGTACCGTGACCGATTAACCGGGTACTGGAACCAATTCAGCAAAAAACAGAAAACATTATTGCTCGCTACAATCGCATTCGTATTGCTCGCCGTGATCCTGATGACGATCCAATTCTCCAAAACGGAGTATGAAGTAGCTTTTACGGACCTGGATTCGACCGATGCTGCCGGGATTATCAATTATTTGGAATCCGGGGGCATCCCTTACAAGCTGAGTCCGGACGGAACGGCGATTTCGGTTCCAAGCAAAAACGCGTCCCGCGTAAAAGTGGACGTTGGGTCCCAAGGGATCGTCAAAAGCGGCTCTATCGGACTGGAATCTTTTAACGAAAGCTCTTCACTGATCGGCATGACGGATAATGAGTTCAACGTTAAGTACAAAAACGCTTTGAACGGCGAAGTTGAACAACTGCTGAAACAGATGCAGGGTGTCAAGGACGCCAAGGTATTGATCAATCTTCCGGCAGAAAACGTGTTTGCCAGTCCGGACGAGCAGGAAAAAGCGACGGCTTCCGTCGTCCTCACCTTCAATCCGGGATATCGTGCAAACCAGGAGGCTATCGACGGATACTTTAATCTAGTCAAGACATCGGTACCGAATTTGCCGGTTGAAAACATCTCCATGTCATCCAGCGATGATACCGTACTATTGCCCAGCGGACAAGGCGGGACAAGCGGCACGCTGTCGGCGGCGGTTCAGGAGAACATGGCCTTGCAGAAAAAATTTGAGAGCGATGTTCGCCAGAGTGTGAAACAGTTCCTTTCCAGACTGACGGGACCGGACAAAATTGAGGTGCTGGTCGCATCCAAACTTAATTTTGACCAAGTGACGCAAAAAGACAATCTGGTGACGCCGGTCGATACCGAAAATATGAAAGGGATCGAAATCAGCGCGCAAAAGGTGCAAAAGAGCTACACGGGCACGGCAAGTCCTGATAGCGGAGTCCCGGGAACCGGCCAGCAGGATGTCGTAAATTACCCTTCGGCCCAGTCCAGCGGCGGCTCTTCTTCGGAGGAATCGTCCTCGACGATCAATTACGAAGTCAATCGGATTACGAAGGATATTGTTGCCAGCCCTTACGTCATTAAGGATTTAACCATCAACGTTGCCGTTGAACCACCCAACGGACAGCAAGCATTGGACGATACGACCCGCTTGGCCATCGAAAATATTTTGAGCAACATCGTGGGTTCATATCTTGCCGATTCCGGTACTACATATACAGACGCTGAACTACAGCGAAAAGTTTCAGTTGTTTCGCAACCATTTCTTAGCAACGTTGAGCCGAATACGGGTCTGAGCCTCTCAAGCCCGGTAGTATGGGGAGTTGGCGCGGCGGCTCTGTTGGCACTGGCAGGCATTGGATTCGTCTTGTTCCGCCGTCGCCGCAAGCAACAACTGGCAGAAGAGGAAGAAGAAATTTCGATGCCTCTCACTCCGGAATTCCCGTCCATTAATTTGGATTCGGTCACGAATGAGAACCAAGTGCGCAAACAACTGGAGACGCTGGCCAAGAAGAAGCCGGAGGAATTCGTTAACTTGCTTCGCACATGGCTAGCTGACGATTAGAGGTGAACGCATTGTCAAAAACAACGAGCACGGTGTTAACCGGGAGACAGAAAGCGGCCATATTGTTGATCACGCTTGGACCTGAGGTATCGGCGGAAATTTTTAAACATCTGCGCGATGAGGAAATCGAGCAATTGACGCTTGAAATCGCCAACGTCCGCAAAGTGGACAGCGTGGAAAAAGAGATGATCATGGCCGAGTTCCACCAGATTTGTCTGGCCCAGGAGTATATTACGCAGGGCGGCATCAATTACGCCAAGGAGATTTTGGAGAAGGCGCTGGGGCAGTCCAAGGCGCTGGACATCATCAATCGGTTGACGGCGACCTTGCAGGTGAGACCTTTCGACTTTGCCCGCAAGGCGGACCCGAACCAAATTTTAAACTTTATTCAGAACGAGAATGCTCAGACGATTGCCCTTGTTTTGTCCTATCTGCAATTTGAGCAGGCGGCGGCTATTCTCTCCTCTTTGCCGCAGGAGAAGCAGGCGGAGGTTGCCAGAAGAATCGCCGTGATGGACAGCACGTCTCCGGAAGTGATTTCTCAGGTTGAACGTGTCCTGGAACAAAAGCTGTCCGCTACCGTAACTCAGGACTACACCAGCGCGGGCGGCATCGAGTCGATCGTGCAAATTTTGAACGGGGTCGACCGGGGCACGGAAAGAACGATTCTCGATTCGTTGGAAATTCAAGATCCGGAGCTGGCCGAAGAGATCAAAAAGCGGATGTTTGTTTTCGAAGATATCGTCAACATCGACAACCGCTCGATCCAACGGATTATTCGCGACATCGAAAACGCGGATCTGCAGCTTGCCCTCAAAGTGGCCAGCGAAGAAGTCCGGGAAGCCGTTTTCCGCAATATGTCGAAGCGGATGTCCGAGACGTTCAAGGAAGAAATGGAATACATGGGACCTGTGCGGCTGCGTGATGTCGAAGAAGCACAGACCCGCATCGTAGCTACGATCCGCAGATTGGAAGAAGCTGGTGAGATCATCATCGCCCGTGGCGGAGGAGATGACATCATTGTCTAATTTGATTAAGGTGTCGCAGTACGTTCCGGTGGAAGTTCTGAAACAGCTCAATTTGGCGAAATCGTTCGAGACTCCCTTGGATCAGCATGATAAAGTGGAGACCCCTGCCGTAGAGGAAGATGTTCCATCGCCGGAAGATATCGCCGCGGAACAAATCCGCAAGCAAATGCTTGACGATGCCAAGGAGTTTGCTGAACGTCAGGTAAGGGAAGCGTCGGAACAAGCCGAGCAACTGCTTGCCGAAGCCCGGGAGCAAATCGAAACTTGGTGGCAGGAGCGCCGTGAGCAGGATGAGCATTTAATAGAAGCAGTCAAATCGGAAGGCTTCAGCCAAGGGTTTGAGGAAGGCAAAGTTCAAGCGGAGCTGGCTTTGAAGGCCAAAATTGACGAAATGATGCAGGAAGCGGGAGCCGTACTGCAGCAGGCTTACGTAGAGAAAGAACGGATCATTCAGGAGGCTGAACCGTTTCTTGTGGAGCTTAGCAGCGCGATCGCCGAGAAAGTTATCGATAAGCAGCTGAGCGTCGATCCGGATTTTACGCTGGAGCTGATCAAGAAAAGCTTGGCGCGCAAACGGGAGCAAGGCATTCTTACGTTATGCGTTTCACCCGTTCACTTTGCTTTCGTGCAGGCGGCCAGAGAGGAACTCAGCCTGGCGATCGATTCGCAAGCGGAGCTGCAAATTTTGCCGGATCCGACCGTAAAAGACCGGGGCTGTGTGATTCGTTCCGCATTCGGCAGCGTGGATGCCCGCATCGATACGCAATTGACCGAAATCAAAAAAGAGCTGGTGCGCATCGCGATGCAGGCGGAAGAGCGGGGGCAGACAAACGATGAGCGTGAACGCTGAACGTTATATCGACCATCTCAGGCAGCTTGATCCGGTCCGGATCAACGGCAAGGTCACTCAAGTCATAGGCCTTATGGTCGAATCCGAAGGACCTGATGCCAGCATCGGCGACGTGTGCTATATCTATCCGACTAAAGCGTCACAACCGCTGCAGGCCGAAGTTGTCGGGTTTCGGGACAACAAAGTGCTGCTGATGCCGCTGGGTGAACTCCAGTCCATCGGTCCCGGATGCGATGTGGTCGGAACCGGAAAGCCGCTCACTGTGCAGGTGGGATCCGAGCTTTTGGGCAAAGTGCTGGACGGTTTGGGCCAACCGCTCGACGGTTCGCTTTTGCCTTCGCGGATGGGCCACTACTCGACCTTTAACAAGCCGATGAACCCGCTCAATCGCCCACGCGTAGCCGAACCGATCAGTATCGGGGTCCGGGCGCTCGACGGATTGCTGACGATCGGCAAAGGACAGCGGGTAGGTATTTTCGCTGGTTCCGGGGTAGGTAAAAGTACCTTGATGGGAATGATTGCCCGGAATACGGCGGCGGACGTCAATGTGATCGCTTTGGTAGGGGAACGCGGCCGCGAGGTGCTGGACTTCATTGAACGGGACCTTGGGCCTGAAGGCCTGGAGCGATCCGTTGTTATCGTGGCCACTTCGGACCAGCCTGCTTTGATCCGGATGAAAGGAGCGCTCATCGCTACGACGATTGCTGAATATTTTCGCGATCGAGGCCTGAACGTCATGCTGATGATGGATTCGGTGACGCGTTATGCGATGGCGCTGCGCGAAGTGGGACTTGCCATTGGCGAGCCGCCGGCGATGAGAGGGTATACGCCTTCGGTATTCGCCGCGCTGCCCAAGCTGATGGAAAGGGCGGGGACCGGGCCGACCGGATCGATTACCGCTTTTTATACCGTGCTGGTTGACGGCGACGATATGAATGAGCCGATCGCCGACGCGGTGAGGGGGATTTTGGACGGACATATCGTGCTGAACCGGGGCATAGCGAACAAAGGACATTTCCCGGCCATCGACATTTTGGCGAGCATCAGCCGGGTTATGAAAGACATCGTGCCGGAGGAGCAAAACGAGGCGGCCGAAAATTACAAAAGGCTGCTGGCGGTGTACAAAGATTCCGAGGATTTGATCAACATCGGCGCTTACCAGCGGGGGTCCAATGCCGACATCGACGAAGCGATGGAATACCTACAGAGCATTTGGGCTTTTTCGAAACAGAAAGTGAACGAAAAGGTAACGCTCGCCGAAGCGCAAGAACGCTTAATTTCCGAATTTGCAAGGAGATGACCCTTAAAGGATGAAATTCCGTTACGTCTATCAGAAAGTTTTGGATTTGAAATCAAACGAGAAGACGCAAGCTGAATGGATGTTGTCCGCCGCCGTCGGGGAGCTGCAGTCGGAACAGCGTTCCTTGGAGCAGTTGTTCGAGGAACAGGCCAGAACCGCTTCGGCCATTCAATGTGAAATGGAAAATAGCGCTTCGATGCAGAAGCTCCAGGAACTTCAACGGTATATGGAATATATCGAGCAGTCCATCACCCGTAAACTGGGGGATGTCAAACGCGCCGAATTGAACGTGGAGCACAAGAAGGCGATTTTAAACGGGAAATTGCTGGACGAAAAAGTTTGGATGAAAGCCAAAGAAAAAGCGAAAGAAAAATTTCAGCACGAAATGCTTCTTCGGGAACAAAACGAGCTGGATGAGATGGCCACCGTCCGGTTTGCCATGAAAGCCCGTTAAATTTTGTGCGGGCGATAATTATGGGTTTTTCGAAGGAGGAAAGCAAATGGCTAAGACGGAGCTGAAGCTGGAGGAAGAGCTGGAAGAATCGGGCGGCGGATTCTCGCGTTTTCTGTTTTTCATGACGCCGATCCTGTTTACGGTTGTTCTTTTTGCGGTGCTGCTATATCTGTTTAACACGAACTTTCGGAATACGCTGCTGGATATCGGGAACAAAGTGCCGTTTATTAGCAACTTCGTGCCCGATCCCGAACTGACCGATGGAGAAAAGGCAACTGCGGCAACGGATGTGAAGAAGCAGCAAGAAAGCACGGACGCTACGGTTAAGGAATTGAAGGAACAGGTTGCCCGTCAGCAAACGGAGCTGCAGGCGGCGAATCAGCAAGCTGCGGAGCAGCAGGACAAGGCGAAGCAGCTTGAGCAAGAACTAGCCGCGGCGAAGCAGCAATCGGCCGAGGAACAACAGGCTGCCGAAGCCGAAGCTTATCAAAAGGAAGTAAAAAAGCTGGCTCAGCTGTATGCGGAAATGAGCCCCAGTAAAGCGGCAGCCATTTTCGGCAATTTAACGACGGACGAAATGCTGCAAATGCTTAACGCGATGAGCAATGAAAGCAAAGTGGCGATTCTGGAAAAAATGGATCCGCAAAAAGCGGCGGATATTTCGATCAAGCTCAAGGATGTGAAGTCATCGGATGATTTGGCGATCGCCGCGCTGCAGTCACGGCTTAAGAAGGATGCTGCCTCGGAAGCCGCGGCGGCGGGTTCGGCCAAAGGATTGGACGATGCCCAGCTTAGCCAGACGTTTGCTTCCATGTCGGCCGACGCCGCTTCCCAGTTGATTTTGCAAACTTACAAAGTCAGTCCGGACAAAGGCTTGAAAATTTTGAAGGCCATCGATGATAACACCCGCTCGAAAATTTTGGAAAACATGACGAAAACCGACGAAAAAACCTCGGTCAAAATTTTGAATCAGCTGCTAGCCAAATGAGATTAAACGGCGGGCAACCGTTCATGAAAGGAGGTGAAAAAGAAATGGGTCAATCGGTATCGATAAATTCGGGAACCGCGGCTAATGTGTTGGTTTACACAGTTGGCGGAAATGGTGTCAGCGCGGCAACCGGCCAAGGAAACGGGCAATCGTTTGATCAAAAGCTGGTTTCGATGCTGCTGGGAAATGCGGGCCTGGGAACAGGGCAAGCCAATGTCCAAATGCTCGCTTTGGCAGGTATGCAGAGCGATGGAAGCACTCAAGAAGAAAATGTGAATGATAGCCTTCTGTCGATGATCGAAGGATTGCTGAGGCAGCTTCCGAAGCTGGACGATGCGCTTCAGGATAACCCGTCGCTGCTTGAGGCGCTCCAGGGCTGGCTGCAGAACTTCCAGAGCTTGATCGTGCCACAGGCGGATGAAACCGGAGCGGATGGCGCCGCTGAAATTCTGGCCTTGGCACAGCATCCGGAAACGGTACGCTTTGCCGTGCAGGATGCACTGGCTCAACTGCTGACCGCCCAACCTGATGCGCAGTCGATTTCGGGGGCGACGAACGCGGTTTCCCCTTCCCAAACTCAAGCATTGCTGGATTCGCTGCAAAACGTGCTGGACAGTATTCCGGAATCCTCCGAACAGGCACAAACCAGTGGCAAAGCTGCCGAGCTTCCAAGTGTGCATAACTTGGTTTCGGGGAACAAACCTGCGGAAACGAACAGCCAAGGGAATATGGGGCAAAACGGAAATGGGGACTCCCTGAAAGGCGAAAATCCGCAGACCGTTGTGGTGAATCAGCCTAAAACAGAGTCCGTGAAATCGCAATTTTCCGTTGCCGCTAGTGCCGCGGACGAGCTCAGCGCTGTTGAGGCCGAACCTGCGGATCATGCGGATGTGGATAGTCCGCTTCAAGCGGGCAATATCATTACAGCGGGACAGCTTGCGTTTCGGGATGCCGGCGTTGCTTCCGTAAAGCATACGCCACGCCCGGTACCTGTGGAGAATTTCGCTAAAGAGATGAGCGGTTTTCTGGTAAACAAGCTGGAAATCGTTAAGCTGCAAGGCGTGTCCGAAGCTAGAATTTCGCTCTACCCTGAACATTTAGGCCAGGTTGATGTGAAGATTACGATGCAAGGCGGCCAACTAACGGCGCAGTTTATGACCGAGCACGTATTTGCCAAAGAATCGCTGGAACAGCAAATGTCACAGCTTCGTTCGGCGCTGCAATCTCAGGGGCTGCAGGTGAACAAGCTGGAAGTGACGCAAAATACCGCGTTGTCTTCGCATATGTACCATAACGGGCAGCAATCCGGCGGCGGAGCAGGACAACAGCAGCAAAGCGAAAGACGCCGTACGCTGGTCGAGGAAGATGTTTTGGCAACCCGTGATTTAAATGAGGAGTGGAACGAGTGGATTGCCGAGGTGCGGGAGAAGGAACAAGGTTTTGGCAGCTCCTTTAGCGCAAGAGCATAGTAGAAAGGAGGCAGTTCCGTGGCTGATGCATATACGGGCAATATTTCGTGGCCGGGTTATTCGCAAACGAATACGAAAAAGTCCAGCACAAAGAGCAATGAGCTAGGCAAGGACGATTTTCTGAAATTAATGATCACTCAGCTGCAATACCAGGATCCGTTATCACCAATGGACAACGCCCAATTTGTCGCACAAACGGCGCAGTTCACTTCGTTGGAGCAGCTTGTAAACATTTCGGACCAACTCGCCGCCATGCAAGAATCTTTAGGGAATGAGTCCGGCTTGATCGGTAAGGAAGTCACCTGGGTCGTAGAGACGAAAACCGGAAATTATGATGTAAAAACGGGAAAAGGTGAAGTTATTGTCGAGACCGATAGCGGGATAGTCGACTCCATCATCGTTCGGGACGGAGTTCATTATGTGAAAGTCGGGGACAAGGAAATCAAAATCTCCGATGTACAGCAGGTTGGAAATCCTGCTGCAGAGCCGGATACCCCGGATGAGCCAAATGAACCTGATCAAGGAACTGATGAGTCATGAGTGATCCGGTAAAAATCGGGCATCTATATCCGGGAAGAATTCCGCCAAGCTCTTTATCATCAGGGAAAGGCCCGCAAACGAACGTTCCGGGAGAATCGCCCTTCAAGGATATGCTTGCGGACCAGCTGATTCATTTCAGCAACCACGCCGTAAAGCGTTTGGAGCAGCGGGGAATCGAGATTAGACCGGAGCAGCTTCATCAAATTAAATCGGCGATTGACAGCGCGGCCGCAAAAGGGGCTAAAGATTCGCTGATCTTAATGAAGGATATGGCGCTGATTGTAAACATCAGCAATCGTACGGTTGTGACGGCCATGGACGGCAACAGCATGAAGGACAACGTTTTTACGCAGATCGATAGCGCCGTTATTATTTCTTGATTGGCTGGACCGGATACGGAAAGCCAACAGCCGCGGATCGACTGAAGCGGCTACTACCAAACTATTTGCCGGGAGGATGAAAATCGATGTTAAGATCAATGTATTCAGGCGTATCCGGGATGCGCGGGTTTCAAACCAAGCTGGACGTTATCGGCAACAATATCGCTAACGTAAACACTGTAGGATTCAAAGCCGGGCGCGTTATGTTCAAAGATATCATGAGCCAGACGATATCCGGAGTAACCACACCGGAGGAAGGTGCCGCGGGGGGGATCAATGCGAAGCAGATTGGACTGGGCGTGCAGATCGGCTCCATCGATACATTGCATACCGGGGGCAGCGCGATGACGACGAACAACCCGCTCGATCTGCGGATCGACGGGGACGGCTTTTTCCTGGTTAAGCTGTCGGATGCTCAAGAGGTTCCTTACCTGACCCGGGCGGGGGATTTCCATGTTGACGCGCTGGGCCAAATAGTCACTTCCGATGGTTTGCTGGTTTGTGATAGCGGTGGAGAGGTGCTTGAGCCTATTGGGGATGACGTCACGGCGTTTTCCATTTCCGCAGATGGTACGATCCAGACTAAGCTGGCCGATGGGACTGTTGGTACTGCAGGGCCAATCGGTCTTACGAAAGTGCCGAACCCGGAAGGCCTGGAGAAAATCGGCGGAAATCTTTACGCGGTGACCACCAATGCGATTGAAGACGGGGAGCTTGAGTACACGAACCCGAATAACGCCGAGGCAGGCACCGGAAAATTAATCCCGGGACAATTGGAAATGTCCAACGTGGATCTCACCGGTGAATTTACGGAAATGATCGTCGCACAGCGCGGTTTCCAAGCGAATTCGCGCATCATCACGACTTCTGACGAAGTGCTGCAGGAAGTCGTTAACCTGAAACGTTAGTAAACATTAGCGGGGGAGCGTAAGCTACCGCCTCCCCCGCATCCCTAACTTTCCCGTTACCGTGTAGGAGGGGTACCATGATTTCAGTAACACGCCTGAACGGTTCGCAGATGTGGCTAAACGCCATCATGATCGAGACCGTCGAAGAAACGCCGGATACATATGTCACGCTCGTAACGGGCAAGCGGATTATCGTGCTGGAGAAGGCGGCCGATGTGATCGCAAAGATCGAGGAGTATTACCGGGATATCGGCATCCACGCAGCGACTATTAAAGTGCAACAAACGGAGGAATGGTCATGAAAAAAATGTTGCCTTGGCTAATTACGATTTTGCTTGCGATTACGTTGATTGTGGTTGCCGCCGGCTATCTGAAAAGCTTAATGGACAAATCGGATTCAGGCAACCCAGCGAAGGCAAGTGTCGAAACAGTGGCTGAACCCCAGATGATGTCGGCCGATGAAATTGTAAAAGTCACTTCGACGATCGATGACGTCAAGACGAATTTATCCGATCCAAACTACGTCGTCGTCATGAATTTCGCCTTCCAGTTGGACAGTGAAACATCCAAGCAAGCATTCGACAAGATCAAGGATTACAAAATCAAGCCGGTTATCATCAAAACGCTTGCGGATACCAAGCCAGAGGATCTGACAGGGGCGCAGGGCAAAGACAATTTGAGCTCCAAACTGCTGAACCTGATCAATAAATCGCTGCCGGAAGGAAAATTGATTCAAATCGATATTACCAATTTCATTATGCAGGCGATCTAGACATACCCGAACGAAACTGATTCTTCTAAGGGGGTGAGATGTTTGGTAGATGTATTATCGCAGAACGAGATCGATGCGTTGCTCGCTGCACTGTCATCCGGTGAAATGGATGCCGAAGAACTGAAAAAGGAAGAAACGCAGAAGAAAATCCGCTCATATGACTTTAAAAGAGCAGTGAGATTTTCCAAAGACCATATTCGCAGCTTAACGCGGATTCACGAGAATTTTGCCCGTTATCTCACCACCTACTTTTCGGCGCAGCTGCGTACCTTCGTGCAAATCAATGTGGTTCAGGTAGAACAGCTTCCTTATGACGAGTTTATTCGGTCTATTCCGAAAATGACGATTCTGAACATTTTCGAAGCGGAGCCGCTGGAAGGAAGAATGGTGCTTGAGGTCCACCCCAACGTTGCTTTTGCCATGCTGGACAGACTCCTTGGGGGGATCGGGACCGCGCCTTCAAAAATCAGCTCCCTGACCGAGATCGAAACGATCATCATGGAGCGGATTTTCAGCCGGGCCTTTGAAAGCTTGCAGGAAGCCTGGAAAACCGTGGTGGATATCAATCCGCGGATGGAAGGGCTGGAAACGAACCCGCAGTTCATGCAAATCGTTTCGCCTAACGAAACGATTGCGCTCATTTCGCTGAGTACCAAAATCGGAGACACCTCCGGGATGATCAACCTTTGTATCCCGCATGTGGTGATTGAACCGATCATGCCGAAGCTTTCGGTTCACCATTGGTTCGTCTCCCAGAAAAAGTCGCGTGTTCCTGAAGAGGTCGATGCGCTCCGCCACCGGGTCAATAAGGCGATGCTGCCGATTGTAGCGGAACTGGGGGAATCGCAAATCACCGTTCGCGAATTTTTGGGCTTATCGGCCGGCGATGTGATTTCCTTAAACAAACCGGTCCAGGAAGGATTGCAGATCCGGATCGGAGACAGATTGAAGTATATCGGCAGCCCGGGAACCATCAAAGACCGAGTTGCGGTGCAAATTAACGATATTGTCAGCGAAGGAGTTGAGGAACTTGACGAGTAAAGATTATTTGTCCCAAGAGGAGATCGACGCCCTGCTCAAACAGGCCAACCAGGAAACGGCGTCCGAACCTACTGTGGACGACGTATTGACCCCGCTCGAGCAGGACGCGCTTGGCGAAATCGGCAACATTACGTTCGGCAGTGCGGCCACCGCGCTCTCGACGCTACTCAATAAAAAGGTGGACATTACGACGCCGAAAGTTTCCGTCATTACGCGGGCCCAATTCGAAGCCGAGTTTCCGAAGCCGCATGTTGCGGTTCACGTTGAATACGTTGACGGGTTTGAAGGAATGAACTCTCTGGTCATCAAGACGAGAGACGCTCAGGTCATCGCCGATCTGATGCTTGGAGGAGAAGGAAATCCGGCCGAAGAGGAATTGAATGAAATTCATATCAGCGCCGTACAGGAAGCCATGAACCAGATGATGGGTTCTTCCGCGACATCGATGTCGACCATATTCAACCGGTTTGTCAACATCTCGCCGCCGGGAATCGATATTTTGAACATGACCGACGGGCATGGGGTGGGAAGCCTGCCGCCTGCCGATCCGCTGATTAAAATATCGTTCAGACTGACGATTGGCGATTTGATTGATTCCACGATCATGCAGCTGTTGACCGTGAAATTCGCCAAGGAGATGGTGAACAGCCTGATCAGCGGTTCGACAACGGATTCGGCGTCCACAGAAAGCGCCGCGGCGGCAGCTCCAGCTCCGAAAGCAGCTCCGGCTTATCATGAGCCTGCGGCAGCGCCTCAGCAAACGTATCAAGCGCCGCCGATGCATCAGTCGGATCCATATCAACAGCCGGCCGCGTACGGGCAGCCAGGTGCGCATCCTTATCCGCCGCAAGGCCAACCTTACAGCGAGCCGCATCATTACGGCGGCGTTCCGGGACGGAATGTGAATGTACAGCCCGTACAGTTTGCGAACTTGGGAACTCCATCCTTCGGGCAAGTTGATGAAAATAATTTAAACTTACTGATGGACATTCCCCTTAAAGTCACCGTAGAATTAGGAAGGACCCAAAAGCAGATTAGGGATATCCTGGAATTATCGCAAGGCTCCATCATCGAACTGGACAAGCTTGCCGGCGAGCCCGTTGATATTCTGGTGAACAACAAATTGATCGCCAAAGGCGAAGTCGTCGTTATCGATGAGAATTTTGGTGTTCGTGTAACGGATATCGTCAGCCAGTGGGACCGCATCCAAAAATTACAATAGTAGAAGTTTAGGGAGGATTTTAAATCAATGGCAAACCGAATTCTAATCGTAGACGATGCAGCATTTATGAGAATGATGATCCGCGACATCCTGACGAAAAATGGCTTTGAGGTAGTTGGGGAAGCGCAAGATGGCGCGCAAGCGATCGAAAAGTACAAGGAGCTGCATCCCGACCTGATCACGATGGATATTACGATGCCGGAAATGGACGGTATCGCCGCGCTGAAGGAAATTAAGAACCTGGACCCCAACGCCAAAGTGATTATGTGCTCCGCCATGGGACAACAAGCGATGGTTATCGATGCGATTCAGGCCGGCGCCAAGGACTTCATCGTGAAGCCGTTCCAATCCGACCGGGTTATCGAAGCGATCAACAAAACGCTGGGACTGTAGGCCTATAAGATGAATCCGAATCAGCCGGCTCCCCAGTTCGGTGCTGGGGATGTCAATCTATGGGGGAACCTGATAACGGTCATCGTTGTCCTTGGCCTCATCCTTGTTTTAATCGTTGTTTTGCTCCGTTTTATCGGCAAAAGAAATCGCATCATGTCCCAGAGCCGGTCGATCCGCACTTTGGGAGCCATGGGTCTGGGACCAAACAAATCGCTGCAGGTGATTGAAATCGGAGGCTCCATTTACGTCGTCGGAGTGGGAGAGGACATATCCCTGGTCGATAAGTTCTCCGACCCGGCTGAAGTAGAGGCGCTGCGGCAGGCCTTGGCGGAGGAAGAGACGGAGTTTGCCGGATTTTCTTCCATTCTGTCCGGCGTAATCTCCCGCTTCAAAAAGGAACCGCCTCAGGAAGAGGAACTGGAAGGTACGGCTTTTCACGAGGTGTTCCAATCACAGTTGCGGAAAATGCCAAACCGGAAACGGCAAATGGAGGAATTGTTGCAGGATCCGGAAGAACAATCTACAGATCGGTCGAGGGATTCATGAAGAAAAAAGTCATACTCGTCAGCTTGCTGCTGGCTTTGTGTAGCGTGCTTGCCGTCTCCGTGGCTTCCGCAGAACCGGTGGATCCGATTCCGAACATCGGCATTCAGATCGGTGGCACGGGAGGAGAAACGGGCACCAGTTCGTTGTCCATTATTCTGCTCATTACCGTGCTCAGTCTTGCGCCAGCCATTCTGGTGCTGATGACGAGTTTTACGCGAATCGTCGTTGTGCTAGGCTTTGTCCGCAGTTCCCTGGGGACGCAGACGATGCCTCCCAACCAGGTGCTGATCGGGCTTGCGTTGTTCCTGACATTGTTTGTGATGAGCCCGACGCTCTCAACGGTTAATGAGGTAGCGCTGCAGCCTTATATCAAAGGCGAGATTACCCAATCGGAGGCGCTGGAAAAAGCGGCTGTGCCGATGAAAAAGTTTATGTATACCCATACCCGCACCAAAGACCTTCAGCTGTTTATGGGATACACAAAAATGGAAAAACCGAAAAGCTATGAGGACATCCCGCTTTCGGTCATGGTTCCGGCGTTCGCCATCAGTGAACTCAAAACGGCTTTCCAAATGGGCTTTATGATTTTTATCCCTTTTCTTATCATCGATATTGTCGTTTCCAGCGTGTTGATGGCGATGGGGATGATGATGCTGCCGCCTTCCATGATTTCGCTGCCGTTTAAGATATTGCTCTTTGTGCTTGTGGATGGGTGGTACTTAGTCGTCAAGTCGCTGCTGATGAGTTTCAACCCCTAGAGGTAGTTCAAAAAGTCATCTTTTGATCCTTCTCGGTGCTGAAAACCTGACTTTTTGAACTTGATTCGACTTATTTATAGGAGAGGAAGACGGTTTATGAGTTCGGAATTTATCATCGGTTTGGCCGGACAAGCCGTTTACACCGTTTTGAAAGTTAGCGCGCCGATGCTGATATTAGGGCTGGCCGTAGGTCTTTTGGTCAGTATCTTTCAGGCTACGACGCAAATTCAGGAACAGACGCTGGCCTTTGTTCCGAAAATCGTCGCCGTTTTGGTTGGACTATTATTGTTTGGCCCCTGGATTTTAACGACGCTGGTCGACTTTGCCTATGGGATCTTAAACAATCTATCTAGTTATATCGGTTAGGCCGCAGAGATTATGGATACTTTATTGCATGGATTTTCTGTCTTCTTGCTTATTTTTTGTCGAATGACAGCTTTTTTTGTAGTTTCGCCGGTATTTTCATCGCGAGCGGTACCGACATCGTTCAAAGTTGGATTAGCGGGCATTCTCGCATTTCTGGTTTTATTCATTATCGGTCCGGATCAAGCCGTCCCAGGCGATCTGGGATACGTGCTCTATATCCTTCGCGAGGTGCTGGTGGGACTATTGATGGGGTATGTCGCGTTTCTGATTTTTTCCGTCATTCAAATGGCCGGATCCTTTATTGATCTGCAAGTCGGCTTCGGCATCGCCAACGTGCTTGACCCGATGACGGGGGCGACGGCACCGGTATTGGGGAACCTCAAGTACGTGATAGCAACCCTGGTGTTCCTCAGCATGAACGGGCATCACTACTTGCTGGATGCGATCATTCGCAGCTATGGCTGGGTTCCGTTATCCAACGATGTGTTTCAGCGGATCTACAACGGAAATTTGACGGAATTTTTGGCTCAGACATTCGGACAAGCGCTTCTGCTGGCGTTCCAGATGTCAGCCCCGTTAGTCGTCGCCATATTTATCACCGACGTAGCCCTCGGCTTATTGGCCCGTACGGCTCCGCAATTCAACATTTTTGCCGTCGGGATTCCTGTGAAGATTATCGTTGGGCTGCTCGTGATGCTGTTGCTTGTACCTAGCTTCATTTATGCTTTCCAAGCTTTGTTCGAGGTGCTGTTTGATGCGCTGCATGACCTGCTCAGCACGATCGGGCAAAGACCGACGTAGGATGGGGGATTGAAGGTGGCGTATCGCTATTCGCTTGACTTGCAGCTTTTCGCCGGCGAGAAGACGGAAAAAGCCACGCCCAAGAAGCGGCAAGATGCCCGTAAAAAAGGTCAAGTGGCCAAAAGCCAGGACCTGTCGGGAGCGCTCGTCCTATTATCGGGATTTTTATGTCTACTCTTTTTTGGCGGATTTATCAAGGAACGGCTGGTCGGACTGTTTGTGGACGTGTTCTATAATCGGCTCACAACCGAGGTGACGAAAGAGAACGTCATGACCATGCTTGGCGATTATGCGATACAGATCTTGCTGCTGCTTGCTCCGATATTGCTCGTCATTATGGTCGTCGCGGTCGCCACCAACTTGGCGGAAGTCGGTTTTATGATGACGGGAGAGCCGCTGAAGATGAAGCTCAGCAAGCTCGACCCCATCAAAGGCTTCAAACAAATTTTTTCGATGCGCTCGCTTTTTCAATTTATTAAAACGTTATTTAAACTTGCGGTGATCGGATATATCGTATATTCGACGATTTGGGGCTTTAGGGGCAGCATCTCCGCCTTGGTGCATCTTCCGGCAGAGGGAATCTTTCATTTTGCCGCCGAGATGACGACGAACCTTGGAATCAAGATTGCCGCCGCCCTGCTTGTACTTGCGGTGCTCGATTACATGTACCAGAAATACGAGCACGAAAAAAGTCTGAAAATGTCCAAGCAGGACATCAAGGACGAGTACAAAAATCAGGAAGGCGATCCGCTGATCAAAGGAAAAATCCGCGAGCGGCAGCGGCGGATGGCGCTGCAGCGGATGATGCAGGAAGTGCCGAAAGCCGACGTCATTATTACGAACCCGACGCACTTCGCCGTAGCCTTAAAATACGACAACTCGAAAATGGATGCTCCCCAGGTCATCGCCAAAGGCCAGGATTACGTGGCCTTGCGGATTAAAGAGATCGCTAAGGAGCACGGCGTCATCACAATGGAAAACAAGCCCCTCGCACGGGCGCTGTTTCAAAGAACGGAAATCGGCGATACGATTCCCGCCGATCTGTTTCAGGCCGTCGCTGAGGTACTGGCCTATGTTTATAGAATAAAAGGCAAAGTGAAATAAGGAAGGGACGGAGGGAACCCCCCGTGAAAAAGTATAGAGATTTATTCATTCTTGTTGGCATTATCGGCATCGTTCTGCTCATGATCGTCCCGATCCCGACGTTGCTGCTGGATATTCTTCTGATCGTAAATATCTCCTTAGCTTTAATCATTTTGCTGGTCGCGATGAACACGAAAGAAGCATTGCAGTTTTCCATCTTCCCGGCAATGCTGCTGATTACGACGTTATTCCGGCTGGCACTGAACATTTCTACCACCAAGCTGATTCTGGGACAGGCCAAAGCCGGCGACGTTGTCGCCACGTTTGGCTCATGGATATCGCAGGGACAACCCGTGGTCGGTTTTGTCGTCTTCCTGATTCTGGTGGTTGTGCAGTTTATCGTCATTACCAAAGGCTCGGAGCGCGTGGCTGAAGTTGCGGCCCGCTTCACCTTGGATGCGATGCCGGGGAAACAGATGAGCATCGACGCCGATTTGAACGCCGGGCTGATCAATGAGCAGCAAGCGAGAGAGCGGCGCTCCAAAATTGAACGGGAAGCCGACTTCTACGGCGCGATGGACGGGGCGAGCAAATTCGTGAAAGGCGACGCGATCGCCAGCATCGTCATCCTCCTGATCAACTTGATCGGCGGTTTTATCATCGGGATGTCGATCCATGGCATGCCGTTTGGAGAAGCGCTATCGACTTATTCCATACTGACGATCGGGGACGGCCTGGTCAGCCAGATTCCGGCGCTGCTGATTTCCACCGCGGCTGGTCTGATCGTGACCCGGGCTTCTTCCGAAGGCAATCTGGCCGAAGATATTACCGGGCAGTTATTCAATTACCCGAAGCTGCTTTATATCGTTGCGGGGACGATCGCTATGCTTGGTCTGTTTACGCCGATTGGCATTTGGACTACGCTCCCATTTTCGGGGTTGATGATTTTTGCGGCCATGCGGATGCAAAAAAATATGAACCGCAGGCAAATCGAGCAGGAGCAGCAGGAGGAAGAACAGCAAATCGAGGAAGTTCGCAGCCCCGAGAGCGTCATCAACCTGCTGCAGGTCGATCCGATCGAATTCGAATTTGGTTACGGGCTTATACCCTTGGCCGATACGAGTCAAGGCGGGGATTTGCTGGACCGGATCATCATGATCCGGCGCCAGTGCGCGCTTGAAATGGGACTTGTCGTTCCGGTCATTCGCATTCGCGACAATATTCAACTAAAACCTAACGAATATGTCATAAAAATAAAAGGAAATGTCGTAGGCGGCGGTGAATTATTACTTAATCACTATTTGGCAATGAGTCCCGGGATGGATGACGAATCGATTACAGGTATTGAGACCCGGGAGCCTGCCTTTGGTCTTCCGGCCCTTTGGATCGATGAAACGGCCAAAGACCGGGCTGAATTGTCCGGGTACACGGTCGTAGATCCACCTTCCGTCGTAGCCACGCATTTGACGGAGCTGATTAAACAGCATGCGCACGAACTGCTCGGACGGCAGGAAACGAAGGCATTGGTCGACAACCTCAAGGAACATTACGCGGTTCTTGTCGACGAATTGATCCCTTCGATCCTATCGATCGGGGATGTGCAGAAAGTGCTGGCCAAGCTGCTCCGCGAAAAAATTTCTATTCGCGACATGGTCACGATTTTCGAGACGCTGGCGGATTACGGCTCTTACACCAAGGATCCCGATGTGTTGACCGAATATGTCAGACAGGCGCTGTCGCGTCAGATTACGCAGCAGTTCACCCGGCCGGGCGAAACGATGCGGGTCATTACGGTAGGGCCGTCGCTGGAGAAAAAAATCGCGGAAAGCGTCCAGCAAACGGAACAGGGCAGCTACTTGACGATGGATCCCCAATCGACGCAAACCGTGTTCCAGAAGCTTACGGAACAGATCAACCGGCTTGTGCAGATGGGACAGCAGCCGATCTTGTTGACCTCCCCGACCATTCGGATGTATTTACGGCAAATCATTGAGCGCAGCATGCAAGATATCCCGGTATTGTCCTACAGCGAGCTTGAACCTAATGTTGAAATCCAAAGTGTCGGGGTGGTGAATTTATGAGAGTGAAGCGCTATATCGTCGACGAGATGCCTGACGCGATGCTGAAGATCAGAAGTGAACTCGGGGTGGATGCCGTCATTTTGAGCACCAAAGAGATGAAGGTCGGCGGCATCTTCGGATTATTCGGAAAGAAGAAGATCGAGGTCATCGCCGCGACGGAGGGAAATGAAGCTTCTTCCCCCAAGACCGGAGCGGCTAGGCCAACCCCGCAGGCGCCTGCTCCGGTAGCAAGGCGGGCCGTCCCCGAGGCGTATCGTAAAACTTCGCAGCTCGGAGCGGCGGCAGCGAGCCCGTCTTCGTCAACCGCGGCAAACGCGGCGCTCGCGGCCATCGCGCTCCAAGAGCGGGAGGAACCGCCGGCCGGCGGGAACGCGCTTCCTTTGGCCCCTGAGCGGGCGCCATTTTCCCTTCCGGCGCCTGCCGTCGATGCCGCGCCTGTTTTGGACAAGCCGAATTACCGCAGAGAGCCTGCACCGCTAAGTCCGGCTATGGAGCACTCAAGCACGACTGCCGCTTCGGCTGCAGATTCCAGGGAAGAACGTCTGCTTGAAGACATCCGGCAGATGAAGATGTGGCTAAGCCAGCTCGCCAAAAACCAAGAAGGCGGCCGCGAGCTGCCGCAGGCCTTGCAATCGATTCAGAATCAGCTGTTTGGCCAGGAGGTGTCGGCCGATCTTTGCGATTCCTGGATCGAGGAAGTGTATCAGGAGTGGGTAGGATCCGAAAAATCGCTCAGCGATGAACAGCTTGCCGCCCAGTTCCGCAGCAAGGCCGGCGCCTTTTTGGGGGACCGGATCGGCTCAGGGATTGAAGAGGGGACGCGCATCGTTTATATTGCGGGTCCGACGGGTGTCGGCAAAACAACGACGATCGCCAAGCTGGCGGCCGATCAGATTTTCCGGGCCCGCAAAAAGGTCGGTTTCATCACGGCGGATACGTATCGGATATCGGCGGTTGAGCAGCTTCGCACTTACGCCACGATCTTAAACGTACCGCTTGAAGTCGTACAATCGCCGGGAGACGTGCAGCGGGCGATGCAGCGGCTTGAGGATTGCGATTTGATTTTGATGGATACGGCCGGGCGGAACTATTTGAACGAAATTTTTGTGGCGGAGCTGCACAGTTTGCTTGCGCCTTCGGATGTCAGCGAAATGTATCTGGTACTCAGCTTGACGTCCAAAACGCAGGACATGAAAAAAATAACCGAGCATTTCAGCAAATACGGCCTGGATAAAGTGATTTTCACCAAGCTGGACGAAACGGAAAGCGTTGGGCCGATTTATAATTTGCTGAATGATTATCCACTAAAGGTTTCTTATATTACAAACGGCCAGAACGTTCCGGATGATCTGCTGCAAGCGGATCGGGAGCTGCTGGTCGACATCCTTCTGGGGGAACGAAAGTTATGAATGATCAGGCCCAGTCACTCAGACAACTGGTTTCGTCGCGGGATGATTCTGCTGAATCGGTCCCCAGAAAAGGTTCAGCCCGGATCATCACCGTCAGCAGCGGCAAAGGCGGGGTCGGCAAATCGAATTTTACGCTCAATTTTGCCTTGGCCCTAAAGTCGTTTGGACGCAAAGTGCTGCTGTTTGACGCCGATATCGGCATGGCCAATATCGACGTGTTGATGGGCGTGAGACCGAGGTACAGCTTGTACCATCTGCTAAAAGGCGAAAAAAACATCTCGGAAATTATTGAACTGGGAACTCATTCATTACCGTTTATTGCCGGCGGATCCGGTTTGGCGGATCTGTTTGCGTTATCCGAGGCGGATTTGAACTATTTCACCTCGCAAATCGAATCCGTCTCGGAGGAGATGGACTATATCATTTTTGATACCGGTGCGGGATTGTCCAAAGAAACGTTGAAATTTATCACCGCCGCCGACGAATGCCTGGTGGTGACCACGCCTGAACCGACGTCGATCACGGATGCGTACGCATTGATCAAAGTCGTACACGGTTTGGACGAGCAAGTGCCGTTCCGGTTGGTGATCAATCGGGTTACCGGCGAACGGGAGGCCCGTCAGGTTGCCGATAAAATATCACTGGTGGCTCACCGTTTTTTGGGGATGGACATCCCTACTCTTGGTTATTTGAGCGATGATGCGCGCGTCGTGCAGGCGGTTAAGAAACAGGTGCCTTTTACCATCGCCTTTCCCGGCTCGGCGGCGGCGCGCGATATCGAGCGTTTGGCTGTCGCTTATATGAATGTTCCACAGATCAAGCCAAGGGATACTACGTCAGGAATCAAGGGATTCATGCAGAAGTGGTTGAAGCTAGCAAAATGATTCTGGAACAGGGGTGGAACAATCAATGCCTTATCGAGTATTGGTGGTAGACGATTCGGCGTTTATGCGAAAAATCGTGACCGACCTCATTGAGCAGGATCCGGATTTCAAAGTGGAGGCTACGGCGAAAAACGGCCGGGAAGCGATCGAGCAAATCGCGGGGCTGAAGCCCGACCTCGTAACGATGGATGTCGAGATGCCGGAGATGAACGGGCTGGACGCGCTAAAAGTCATTATGAAGGAGCATCCGCTCCCGGTCATCATGCTGTCGGGAATCAATGAGCAGGGCATGCGGGAGACCATCATGGCGCTGGAGCTTGGGGCTTTCGACTTCATCCGCAAGCCGTCGGCCTCTACCAGTTCGCATGACATCGCTCAGGTCGGTCGCGAGCTGCGGGAGCAGATGCGGGGCGCGATGCTGGCTGCGGAGCGGAAGGCGGCCCGCGAGGCGGCACTGCGCTCCGCAATGGCGCCGCCGGCGGACGGCAGCGCGGGTGCGGGCGGCAAGGCGGCTGCGCCGGGCCGGAAGAAGCCGCCGCGGCCAGCGTCTCCTGCGGCTGGCGGCGCCGCGTCTCCGCCCGGGGCTGTGGGCAGCGGCGGTGAAGTCGCACGCCTGCCCCGGCCGCAGCCTGGGCAGGCCGCGGCGCCGCCCCCGGCCGCGCCGGCTGCCGGCCGGGGCGAAGCGGACCGGCGCCCGCCGAAGGCGCCGGCCAGCATGCGCCCTGCGGGCGAGCCGCCGCGCCGGGAGCCGCTGGCTCCGCCTGCAGCGGCAACGCGGCCGGCAGCGCGCGCGGCCACCGCGCGGCAGGGCGCGCCTACGGCCGCCCCGAAGCCGCCGCTGGAGCCGGCTCAGGCGGAGGCCGCCGCGGCCCGGGAAGCGGCCGGCGGCGCAGCCGCACGGTCCCGCCCGCGCAGCGCCGCCCCACAGAGCTTTACCGATTTGGTCGCGATCGGCACGTCGACGGGCGGCCCCAAAGCGCTGAAGGCCGTGCTGGAGAAAATCCCGGCGGATTTTCCGGCTCCGATTGTCATCGTGCAGCATATGCCGCCGAATTTTACCAAATCGCTGGCCCAACGGCTGAACAGTTTGAGCGAGCTGAAGGTGGTCGAAGCGGAAGAAGGAATGGAGCTGCTCAGAGGTACGGCCTATATTGCTCCGGGAGGTTTCCATTTAAACGTGGTGCCTGGTCCGGCGGAAGGCTACAGATTGCATCTGTCGCAGGAAGAGCCCTGCAACGGACACAGGCCGTCGGTGGACGTCTTGTATAAATCGCTGCTCCCGCTGGAATCGCTAAAGCGGCATATCGTGCTCCTGACGGGGATGGGCAGCGACGGGGCGAAAGTCATGAAGCGGCTGTATGACGCCGGCGTGACCTCCACCATTGCCGAGAGCGAAGAGACCTGCGTTGTGTTCGGCATGCCGCGCTCGGCAATCGAACTGAAATGCGTCAGCCATATTTTGCCGCTGCATGAAATCGGCCCTAAGCTTGTACAAGTTGTGAAATAAACGGAATCTCTTGGAGGAGGTGCCTCACCATGGACATGAATCAATATTTATCCATGTTTATCGATGAGTCGAACGATCATTTGCAATCACTGAACGAAAAGATGCTTGAGTTGGAAAGCACCCCGGACGATATCAGCATCGTCCAGGTCATTTTCCGGTCAGCGCATACCTTAAAAGGGATGGCGGCAACGATGGGGTTCGAGGATCTGTCATCCCTCACTCACCAAATGGAAAACGTGCTCGATTTGGTTCGCAACGAGAAGCTGAAGATGCAGGAATTCATTTTCGATACGCTGTTCCGCGGCCTCGATGCTTTGCAGTCGATGGTTGAGGACATCACCCAAGGGGGAGAAGGGAAAGCCGATGTCACTTCGATCGTGGCCGATCTGCAGTCGATCGTACGCGGCGATTTTGGACAGGGCGGCGGCGCGGACGGCAAACCGGCGGCGGAAGCTCAAGGAGCATCGGGAGCCGGTGCGGTCCAATTAGACCAATATCAATATTCCGTCCTGGAGCAATCGATCGCCGAGGGGCATCGGGTGCTTTATGTCGAGGTCGCGATTCACGAGGACAGCCAGTTGAAGGCGGCACGAGCTTATATGGTGTTCGACCTGCTGGAACGCTTCGGGGAAATCGTGAAGGCGTACCCTTCGGTTCAGGATATTGAACAAGAGAAGTTTGACCGCAGTTTCTCGCTTTATTACATAACGCAGAAAGAGGCTGCTGAAATTGAAAGCATGATTTTGAATCTCTCGGAGATCGGTTCGGCTCAGGTTGCGGCATTGGATCATGAGACGCTCGCCCAGCTTGCGGCCGGCACCAAGGAAACGGCGGCAGCCGCAGCGGCCGCGCCGGCACCGGCTCCGGAGACAAAAGCAGCCAATCCCGCGCCTGCAGCCAAAACTCCGGCGCAGCAAGGGGAACATAAAAGCGGAGCTCGCGCCGGCGGCGGCACTCCGGCTCCGTCGCGGACGATCCGCGTTGATATCGACCGTTTGGACGTGCTCATGAACCTGCTCAGCGAGCTGCTGATCGACCGCTCCCGTCTGGAACAGTTGGCGAATGAAGTAAAACGCGGCGATTTGACGGAAACGGTGGAGCATATGAGCCGGGTCGGCAGCGATTTGCAAAATATCGTGCTGAAGCTGCGGATGGTGCCGATCGATACCGTATTTAACCGGTTTCCGCGGATGGTCCGCGACCTGGCCAAATCGCTCGACAAAAAAATCGATCTCGTCATCGTGGGGGCCGAAACAGAGCTTGACCGGACCGTGATTGATGAAATCGGCGATCCGCTCGTCCATCTGCTGCGGAACGCCGTCGACCACGGGGTCGAGTCGGTGGCCGAACGGGTGGCTGCCGGCAAACCGGAGATGGGAACGGTCAACCTGCGCGCTTTCCACAGCGGCAACCACGTGTTTATCGAAATCGAAGATGACGGACACGGCATCGACCGCGACAAGGTGCTGAAAAAAGCGCTCAAGAACGGGGTCGTCAAGGAGAGCGAAGCGGCCTCCATGACCGATGAACAGGTGTACATGCTGTTGTTCGCTCCGGGCTTCAGCACGGCGGAAGTGATTTCCGACATTTCCGGACGCGGCGTCGGCCTCGATGTCGTCAGATCTAAAATCGAATCGCTCAGCGGGGTCGTTTCGGTACAATCCAAACTTGGCGCCGGAACCAAATTTTCGGTTCAGATGCCGCTAACCTTGTCGATCATATCCGCGATGCTGATCAAAGTCGGGGCGGAGAAATACGCGATTCCGCTCTCCTCCATCGTCGAAACCGGACTGATCAAGCGGGAGCAGGTTCGCGAGGTGCACGGCTACACGATGATTCCATATCGGGACACGCATATTCCGCTGATGTCACTCGCCCAATTGTTTGACATTCCCGGCTTTTCGGAAAGTGAAGAGGAAGAGACGGAGATTGTGGTCATCCGCAAAGGCGACCGGTTGGCCGCGTTTGCGGTAGAGGATTTTATCGGACAAAGCGAAATCGTCATCAAAAACCTGGGCAAATATCTCCCTTCGATCCAGGGCGTGGCCGGGGCCACCATTTTGGGAGACGGGCAAGTGGCGTTAATCATTGATCCAAACGCATTCATTAAATAAGGTTCGAATCAATAAGGAGGGATTTCCACATGGGACAGGAATTAAAAGTCATCGTTTTTAAGTTGGGTCATGAGGAATATGGCATCGAAGTGGATAAAGTGCAAACGATCGAGCGGATGATGCCGATCACACGTGTGCCTAAGACGTTTTCCTTCGTTAAAGGGGTTATTAACCTGCGAGGTGTTGTCATCCCCGTCATCGATCTTCGCGGCCGTTTCGGTCTGCCGGAAACGGAGTATACCGATCAGACCCGGATCATTATCGTTGCGGCGAATGAGTTGGAGGTCGGCTTTATCGTCGATTCCGCCAACGATGTTGTCGATTTGGATTCCGATTTGATCGATTCGCCGCCGGATGTCGTTGGCGGAGTCAAAGCCAAATACCTGGACGGAGTGGCCAAAATATCCGAGGAGCGTTTGCTCGTGATGCTAAACCTTTCCGAAGTGCTTAGCCGGAAAGAAATCATCCAGCTGGAAAGTTTAGAGGATTAAGACCGTGGAGCTCTTTAAAGACTTTGAGGATTTGAAGCTTGACATTTTAAAAGAAGTCGGCAACATCGGGGCGGGCAACGCGGCGACCGCGCTGTCGAAGCTGCTGGACAAGCCGATCGATATGGCGGTGCCGAAGGTGCAGATGCTGCCTTTCGAAGCGGTTGCCGAACGCGTCGGCGGCGCCGAAAATATCGTGCTTGCGGTGTTTTTCCGCGTGGAGGGCGAGGCTCCGGGAAATCTGTTTTTCATTTTAAGCCCGGAAGCGGCCAAAAAGTTGCTGCATCGCCTTGCGGGGATTGACGTGGAAAGCGAGGAGAGCTTTTCGGAAATGGAATGGTCCGCGCTTTCGGAAATCGGCAACATTTTGGCGGGCTCCTATTTGTCCTCGCTGGCCGATTTTACGTCGCTGTCGATGGCGCCTACGGTACCTGCGCTGGCGCTGGATATGGCGGGAGCGATCCTGAGTTACGGACTCCTGCAATTTGGTGAAATGGGAGACTCCGCCCTGCTGATCGATACTACGTTTATCGAGGGACATCATGAGGTAGAGGGACAGTTTTTCCTGATTCCCGACCCGGAGTCATTCGCCAAAATTTTCACTGCGTTGGGAGTACCGGCCCAGCATGATTGATGAACAGCGCGTTGTAAAAGTGGGCATGGCCGAGTTGAACGTCATAACACAGCAGGGATTGATTCGTACGACTGGGCTAGGCTCCTGCGTTGGGCTTACGCTATATGATCCGCAATTGAAAGTGGCCGGTTTGGCGCATGTCATGCTGCCCTCTTCGGAGATCGCGCGGGAAGGATCCTTGAACATCGCAAAATATGCGGATACGGCCATTCCGGCACTGTACCAGAAACTAATGGATCTCGGGGCTTCTCCATCCCGGCTGGTGGCCAAAATGGCCGGCGGATCGCAGATGTTTTCATTTGGGGGGAGCGGAGATTCGATGCGAATCGGTCCGAGAAACGCGGAATCTTGCAAAATGAAGCTGAAGGAATTGAAAATTCCCTTGTTGGCGGAAGATACCGGAGGAAATTACGGCCGGACCATCGAGCTGGACAATGAAACGGGGATTCTTTATGTGCGAAGTGTACAAATGGGGATAAAGGAATTGTAGCCATGGCTGGAAAAACGCGATATTACTGGTTGTTGGGCTTTATCGGTTTTCTAATTACATTTGCGGTATCGGCGGGGAACAATTTGTTTATGACCAGCTTTATTCGGGGACTCATCGCCTTTGCCGTCTGGTTTGGACTTGCCTTTGCGGCCAGCTGGATGTTCGGGTTTCTGAAGGAAATTCCGGAAAACGAAACGGCCGAGCCGCAGGAGGCTATGCTTTCGGAGGAGGGTAAAGGGGGCAATCTCGACCTGACGACACCGGACGAAAGCGAGCAGCTAAATGAACTGCTGAAGCCGTCCTCAGATTCGCCAGGCGAAGTCACGGATTTTACGCCGCTGAATCCACCGAAACTCGCAAAAACACCTGACGACAAAGATCCTGAAGAGCTGGCTAAGGTCGTTCGTCACCTGACAGAAAAATAAGGAGGGTGAAGGCAATTGAACGAGCGGAAGACATCCACTCTGAATTATGCCGAGGTTTGGGAAAGATGGAAAGAGCACGGCGATTTGGAGGCCAAGAAACAGCTTATCGAAAAGTATCTGCATATTGTCGACTACGTTTCGGGACGTCTCGCCGTTGGCCTTCCCAAGAACGTTTCCAAAGATGATTTAGCCAGCAACGGGGTGATGGGGCTGATCGATGCGGTCGAAAAATTCGACTACAAACGTGGTCTTCAATTCGAAACCTATGCATCCTGGCGGGTACGAGGAGCGATTCTGGACGGCCTCCGGCAGGGGGATTGGGTTCCCCGTTCCGTGAGAGAGAAAGCCAAAAAAATCGAAGAGGGCTATCAGCATTTGGAGCAGCAATATCTCCGCTCCGTGACGGACGCGGAGATGAGCGCCTACATGAACATCAGCGAGAAAGAGTTTCAGAGCATGCTCCAAGAAGTCGCCGTGATGACGCTTTGTTCCCTCGAGGACCCGATTCGCGAAGAAGAATCGGAAACTCGTCTCACATTACTCGTTGACGAAAAAGCAAAAAACCCGGATTATAAAGTTAGGGAGTTTTATTTAAGGGATTCATTGGCAAAAGGAATCGAAAAATTGACCGAAAAGGAAAGAACGGTCGTCTCCCTGCTCTATTATGAAGATTTATCATTAAGCGAAATCGCGGAAGTGATGTCGCTTTCGCCGTCGCGCATTTCCCAGCTTCACTCTAAAGCGATTTTACGGCTACGCGGCAGTCTGGAGAAACAGCGGGATTTGCTGATGTGCGAAGACTGACGGGTAAATCATGAACGAGCGAAACGGAAGAGAGGAGGAACGGCTTCTTGGAGCTTATGGACGATTTAAGGCAGATCTTAAGTGTCACGTTAAATGATGACAAGACGGTAGCCTACCTGCAGTTTTTAAAGAAGGAAGACGAATTTTCCTGTACGGAGGACGCGCTGCGTCAATTACTACATAGCGAAGGACTGAAATTCGGGATTCAGGAAGACATTGTCGGACGTTTTGCGTCCAATCCGCAGGAGTACTTCTTCAGTAGAACGCCGATAGCCATTGGACAGGAGCCGGTGCATGGGAAAGACGGTTCAATCCGCTACGCGATTTCCCTCGATGACGACAATCGCCATCAACCGGCGGAAACCGAAGACGGCAAAGTGGACTTGAAGGATATTACGAGACTGAACAATATCCGTAAAGGCCAAATTATCGCCGAACTTGTCCCTCCTGTGCCCGGACGCCCGGGAACGGCCGTGACCGGGGAAACGATTCCCTGCAAAGAGGGGAAAGCCGCCCGCTTTAAAGTCGGGAAGAACGTTGTGCTGAACCCGGAGCAGACCGCTCTGTATGCGGCGATTGACGGTTTGGTGACGCTCACCGAGAAGGGGAAGTTGAACGTCTTCCCGGTATATGAGATCAATGGGGACGTCGATTACAGCATCGGCAATATCGATTTCGTAGGAACAGTCGTTGTCCGCGGTAATGTACTGACCGGTTTTAGGATCAGTGCGGCCGGGGACATTCGCGTTGTTGGCGGGGTTGAAGGGGCGGAGCTGTATGCTGACGGATCTATCGAAATCAGCGGCGGGATCATCGGTTATAACAAAGGCTTGGTCAAAGCCGGCCAAAACGTGAAAAGCTCGTTTATTCAGGACGGGAACGTCCAGGCAGGTGAGGATGTCAGCGTATCCCAGAGCATTATGCACTCCAATATCCGCGCCGGGCGCGACGTCTTGTGCAGCGGGGCAAAAGGGCTTATCGTCGGCGGCAGCATTCAGGCCGGGGAAAAAGTGATTGCCCGGATCATCGGCAACCCGATGTCGACGACAACCTCGATCGAGGTGGGCGCGTTGCCGGAATTGCGCAACGAGCTTCAGGAATTGCGCCAGCAGGTTAAGGAGCAACTGGCGAATCTTGACAAATCCGAGAAAGCGCTGACACTTTTGGATCAGCTCGCATCGCTGGGCAAACTGACGCCGGATAAGGTGGCGATGCGTTCCAAGCTGAATTTGACGAGAAAATCGAATATGCAGGAATTGGATCTAATGAAAGAACGCATGCTGGCGATCGAAAAAGCGTTGGAGGATACCGGCAAGGCCCGTGTTGACGTATTAAAAATGATTTACGGCGGTTCCAAAATCGTGATTGGCCGTTATACGAAATATATCAAAGAGCCTATTTCGCGCATGTCTTTTTACTACAGCGAAGGGGATATTTCCATGTCGGCTTACATCTAGAAACGGCTCTTGAGGAGGACTACCTGGATCTTATCGAAGTTTTTTACTTCATTTCGGATGAGGTGATCCCATGAATATGAAACCCGTGGAATTGCAAATCGCGGTCCCGCGTACCAGCGAAGCGGGGCGCGTTCAGCATGATCAGCAGCATCGCCCTCTTCTCGATCAAAGTCTGCTTTCGATGCAAGCCGTTAAAACCGGCGAAGCAGAGCGCCAGCGGAGTGCTGGGGTGGATGAGAGCAACCGTAATAAGAACGTAAGGCGGGAAGGAAATGGTTCCTTCAGTGAGGAACAGGAACCGGAACGCGGGTCCGGCGGCAAACCGGACGAGCAGGAGCCGAAGCCGGAACAATTGGCCGAGCATCCATACAAAGGGCGGCACATCGATTTCTCTCTGTAAATCGGGGATTTCACCTCATGGATCAGGGGAGGATGCAAGCGGACCTTAAGTTTGGCACTTCAATTCAACAGCAAAAAAGGTGAGGATTACATTGTCATTTGGAGACCCCTGGTTCTATGTTGTACTTCTGGGGGCGGCGGCGCTTGTTTACGCCCTGCTTTTGCCGGGACGCCAAGCCTCGAGCCCGAAGAACGATGCGGCGAAAGAGATGGAAGCCACGCTGGAACAATACATGTCGGAAATCGAAAGAGAAAATCAGGAGCTTATCGATTTGGTGTCCCAGATGAAGCAGGAGTTTGCCTCCAAACAACTGGCCCAGCAGGAGCAGATCGCCGAGCTGCGCAAACGGCTTAGCGACGTGGAGTTTTTGGCCCGGCAGAGCGAATCGCGCTTGGAAAGCTTGGCGGCTTCCGCGTTGGAGAACGCTGCTCCCGCTTCCGTCCCGGCTGCGGCCGCGGCGGAAGCAAGCCTGGGTCCAGCAAATGCAGCCGTTTCCGGACAAGCGTCCGACTTGGCCGCACTTTTGGCTGTCGAACCCATCGCCGAACCGGTGCCCGAGGTGCCCGAAACGGAAGATAACACCGATCATGTGCGCAGCCGGTATCCGGAACTGTTTGATTTATATGAAAAAGGAAAATCGATCGATATGATCGCGAAATCGACGGGACTTCAGCGGGGCGAGGTGCAGCTAATCCTGCAGCTGGCCAAGAAGGAGGAGTCCCGATGATCAAAAACCGTCATTTTATGCTGGGGCTTGGCTGCGGACTGATTGCCGGAGCGCTCCTCTTGCAGTTGATGATTTTTGGGCAAGGTGGCGGCAAGCTTTATACGGCCGAGCAGGTGAAGCAAGCCGCCGAACAACTAGGCCTGAAAGTCGTCGCTGCGGATGAAGAGCTGCTGACCGAAGAACAGTGGCAGGAGAAAGCCGGCAACAGCCAGGAGGATGGGGGAGAAGGAGCGGAGCCGGAAGTTCCGGCGTCAACCAAGGCTCCCGATGCTCCGAAAGCTCCGGCCGTACCGGCCAAGCCAAGCCCGGCAGAAAACAAGCCGGCGGCAAGCGCGGAAGCGGAGAAGCCGCAAACGCCCGCAAAGCCGGCAAAACCCGCCGTTTCCGTCGAATACAAAATCGCATACGGCAGCACGCTTGCCGGCGTGGCGGAAGGCTTATATAAGGCCGGCGTGATTACGGACAAGGAAGCTTTTTTGAAGGCGGCCAAAGCGAAAAAAATCAACAACAAAATTCGTACCGGAACCTATACCTTTAGCGAAAGTGAAGATTACGACTCGATTATTGCTAAAATTTCGCCAAAGGCTTCGGGGAAATAAACCGGGCTAATTCGAAAAAGGCGCCGCAAGGCGCCTTTTCGCGTGCTTCGTTTCCGAAGGGCGAAAATACGGGAAACTTCGGTTGCATCCGATTTCCACATATGGTATATTAAATGACGGTGTTATAACGCACGCAGGTTGATTTCGACATGGGTGCTCTCTTAATAAAATGTTCAAAAAGGTTGGTTTTCAGCACCGAGAAGGTTGGATGAAGCTAGGGAATGAGGAGCGGAGCGTACGTTTTGGGTACGTGAGCACCGGAAGGCCCGGCTGAATTCAAGATTCGACGTCGAATCCGCTTCTTGACCTGCTTCGTGATCAAAAGCGGACTTTTTGAACTACCTCTTTAAGCAAGGGAGTCTTGTCGGGAAATGAAACCTGCGGAGGAAGCATCAAAAAAACCAAACTTAGGAGGTGCGTGAAGATGGCAGTAATCTCCATGAAACAACTGCTTGAAGCAGGCGTTCACTTCGGTCACCAGACTCGTCGCTGGAACCCGAAAATGGATCGTTATATCTTCACCGAAAGAAATGGCATTTACATTATTGACCTGCAAAAAACGGTCAAGAAAGTCGAAGAAGCTTACAATTTCGTGAAAAGCATTGCCGAAGAGAACGGAACCATTCTGTTCGTAGGCACGAAAAAACAAGCTCAAGATTCCGTGAAAGAAGAAGCGGAACGCGCTGGCCAATTCTACATTAACCAACGTTGGCTGGGCGGTACGTTGACCAACTTCCAAACGATTCAAAAACGGATCGACCGTTTGAAACAATTGGAAACTTGGGAGGAAGACGGCACGTTCACCGTATTGCCGAAGAAAGAAGTTATCATTCTTCGCAAGGAGAAAGATCGTCTGGAGAAATTCCTCGGCGGGATCAAGAACATGAAAGGTCTGCCAAGCGCTTTGTTCGTCATCGACCCTCGCAAAGAGCGCATTGCGGTAGCGGAAGCCCGCAAACTTGGCATCCCGATCGTAGGTATCGTTGATACGAACTGCGATCCGGACGAAATCGACTACGTCATTCCGGGCAACGACGACGCGATCCGCGCGGTTAAACTGTTGACCAGCAAAATGGCGGATGCCGTGATCGAAGCTAACCAAGGCGAGCAAACAACGGCGTAAGCGGCTGGTTGCTCACAACATACGATAAACTAAATGAAAAGGGTGGTTGGTAGGTGTCAAACCTCTCACTACCCTTTTTTTAAAGAGGAAGTTTAAAAATCGGCTTTTGATTTTTATAACAATAACGGAGGGAATTAAACAATGGCTGTTGACGCTAAAACGGTTAAAGAACTACGTGAAAAAACGGGCGCAGGGATGCTCGATTGTAAAAAAGCGCTGGAAGAAGCCGGCGGTGATCTGACGAAAGCGATTGAATTGCTTCGTGAAAAAGGTCTTGCCGCTGCCGCCAATAAAGCTGGCCGCATCGCTACGGAAGGCGTGGTTGAGTCTTACATACACGCCGGCGGACGGATCGGGGTTCTGGTGGAAATCAACTGCGAAACCGACTTCGTTGCCAAGACGGATCAATTTAAAGATTTCGCCCGTGATATCGCCATGCATATCGCTGCGATGAGCCCGCGTTACGTTCGCCGCGAAGAAGTGCCGCAGGAAGAAATCGAAAAGGAAAAGGAAATTTTAAAGGCACAAGCCCTTAACGAAGGCAAACCGGAAAAAATCGTGGAAAAAATGGTGGAAGGCCGCATCGGCAAATATTTCGAAGAGTTCTGTTTGCTGGAGCAAGCTTTTGTTAAAGACCCGGACAAAACGATCTCCCAACTGGTTAGCGAAAAAATCAGCACGATCGGCGAAAACATTTCCGTCCGCCGCTTCGTTCGTTATGAGCTTGGCGAAGGTATGGAGAAGAAAGTGGATAACTTCGTAGAAGAAGTAATGTCCCAAGTAAATAAATAATCTAAAGGCCAAACATAAACGCAAGGAAAGTTGGAACACGCCGTGTTCCTTCTTTTTTAAGATCACAGTCCGTGAATAGACGTTTTTCTTTACTGTTTGTCGCGAATGAGTTCGATGTGGAGGTATACATTTGGAACAGCCAGTGTTTAAACGTGTTGTCTTAAAGGTCAGTGGAGAGTCGCTTGCCGGTCAAAACGGGTACGGTATCGACGCGGACACCATTACATCCATCGCCGAACAGGTCAGGGAAGTGGTGGAACTGGGCGTTCAGGTAGCGATCGTTTGCGGCGGGGGCAATATTTGGCGCGGGATTGCCGGAAGCGCCAAGGGCATTGACCGGGCTACGGCCGATTACATGGGCATGCTCGCGACCGTGATGAACTCCCTGGCCCTGCAGGACGCGCTGGAGCAGATCGGGGTTCCGACCCGGGTGCAAACGTCCATCGCGATGCAGCAAATCGCCGAACCTTATATCCGGCGCCGCGCTATCCGTCATTTGGAGAAAGGCCGGGTCGTCATCTTTGCGGCCGGCACGGGCAATCCGTTTTTCTCCACGGACACGACCGCTGCGCTGCGCGCCGCCGAAATCGAAGCCGAAGTTATCCTTATGGCGAAAAATAAAGTGGACGGCGTTTATTCCGCCGATCCGTTTGTCGATCCAAATGCGGTGAAGTACGAATCGCTCACTTATTTGGATGTGCTGAATAAAAACCTAGGTGTTATGGACTCCACGGCTTCATCGCTGTGTATGGATAATGACATTCCGCTGATCGTGTTTGCTATTACGGAACAAGGAAACATTAAGCGCGTCGTGCTCGGTGAAAAAATCGGGACGATCGTTAAAGGGAGTGTTGAGTAGTGCCTCAGTCGGTTAAAAAGCATGCCGAAGAACGTATGGACAAAGCAATTCAGGCGCTGAAAAGAGATCTTGCTACGCTGCGTGCGGGAAGAGCGGCCCCATCGCTTTTGGATCGCATTCAAGTGGAGTATTACGGAGCGCCGACTCCGGTCAATCAGTTGGCCAACATCAATACGCCGGATTCCCGGACGCTATTGATTCAGCCTTGGGACAAATCGTCGCTGTCCGATATCGAACGTGCGATCCAGAAGTCCGATCTCGGGTTGACCCCGGCGAATGACGGATCGTCCATCCGGTTAACGATTCCGCCGTTAACGGAGGAACGCCGCGTTGAACTCGTGAAGATGACGAAGAAGCATGGAGAAGAGGCGAAAGTCGCCATCCGTAACATTCGCCGCGATGCCAACGACGAGATCAAGAAGCTGGAGAAAACGGACATATCGGAAGACGAGTCGCGCCGGCATCAAGAGGATATTCAGAAAACGACGGACAAATACATCGCGGAAGTAGATAAGGTTCTTGCTGCGAAAGAGAAAGAGATTATGGAAGTTTAAGAGACGATAAGCGGCCCCTCCTTTTACGGTGGGGTTTGTCTCTTTTTCATCATCGGCTGGAGGAAAAGGAATGATCAAGTTATTTCAACCCTGGTGGAAAAAAAAGCAACGTCCAGCACCTGCTGTTTTATCTCCTGACAACATTCCAAAGCATGTGGCCATCATTATGGACGGCAACGGACGTTGGGCGCGCAGGCTTGGTCTGCCGCGAATCGTCGGACATCGTACAGGTATGAAAGCCGTCAAGCGAGCGACGATTGCGGCTGACGAACTTGGCATTTCCGTTTTAACGCTGTATGCTTTCTCGACGGAAAATTGGAAACGGCCGAAGGATGAAGTCGATTTTCTGATGTCGCTTCCGCAGGAATTTTTGGCGATTGAGCTTGGCGAGCTGATTGAAAAAAATGTCCAGGTGCGAATGATGGGCTATACGGACATGTTGCCTCCCCATACATTAGCCGCCATGGAAGAAGCGACTGAGCGTACGAAACACAATACCGGACTCATTTTGAATTTTGCCCTGAATTACGGCAGCCGCCGCGAGATGGCCGAGAGCGTCAAGGCCGTTGCCAGGAAGGTGCAAAGCGGGGAACTGCCTATAGAAGATATTACCCCCGATTCGCTTGAAGAACATTTGCTTTCGGCCGGGCTGCCGGACCCGGATTTGCTCATCCGGACCGGCGGAGAACTGCGGCTCAGCAATTTCATGCTTTGGCAAACGGCATATAGTGAGCTATGGTTTACGGATATTTATTGGCCGGAATTCCAGCAGGAGCATTTGATCGAGGCGGTGGCCGAATATCAGCGGCGAACGCGGCGTTACGGTGGATTAAGCTAGCGATGGAAGGTGTGAACTCTTGAGACAGCGGTTGATTACAGGAATCGTTGCCGGCGGCTTTTTTCTGGGCATGTGCTGGCTGGGCGGACTAACCTATCATGTACTCATCTTAATAATGGCTCTGGTCGGCTACTACGAATTCGTCCGCATGACCGGGCTGCCGCCGTTTGGCGGAACCGCCGTTTTGGGATATTTGGGCGTTTTGTATCTGGGTTTTCCTTGGACTCTCTTGCAAATCCCCATGCCGCTTCCGACCTTGGCGATCCTCTGGCTGCTTATGCTGCTGTTTTTGGCGGTGACGGTGATTTCCAAAAACGGGGTTCCGATCGGTCAAGCCGCGCTGCTGTTTCTGGGCGTCGTTTACATTGGAATCGGGTTTTCTTCGATCGCTGAGACACGCAGCACGCCGGACGGCCACGGGCTGTTTTGGACCTTGCTGCTGCTGGCTTCGATCTGGAGCAGCGACGCCGGAGCTTATTTCACCGGCCGCCGGTTTGGAAAGAGCAAGCTGTGGCCCGCCATCAGCCCGAACAAGACGGTCGAGGGGGCGCTTGGCGGTGTTTTGCTTGCGGTGGTCGTAGCGGTGATTTTTGCCATGGCTTCCGGCGGCTTGTTAAGCTTCGGACGAGCCGCGGTGGTAGGGATATCCGCCGCTGTCGTCGGTCAATTCGGCGATTTGATCCAATCGGCCTACAAACGTGCGTACGGGATTAAGGATACGGGAAAGCTGCTGCCCGGCCATGGCGGGATTTTGGACCGTTGCGACAGTTGGATTGTGGTGTTCCCATTCATACACATCCTTATTCTCCTCCCGTAAGGTAGTTTAAAAACCGAGCTTTGATCACGAGGCAAGAACGAGTAGACGATTCTGAGAAATAACGTCAGTATGATGGCAAGTGAAGAATTGAGAAAACGGCAAAATAGTCTATTGAAAATCCCGGGTGACAACATAAAGGAAAAAAAGGGCGCTATTTCAGCCGATGTCCCCCATGTTGCGTGAAATAGGGGAATTTTATGGCGGTATTTTCACGATCTAGTGGCGAAAGGCAGCATTTTCGACCTGTTCATCAAAAATAAGACCCAAAAGTTCCCTTATGGTGATGAATAGGCTCAAATTCGGAAAATAAGACCCTAAAGTTCCTCTATTTTATGGGGACGATGCCGAGCTACTCAGTCCCTAGCTTCGTCCGACCTAAAGCGTTTTGAAAAAACGCACATCGGAAGCATATGCTTCGGTGCTGAAAGCTCGGTTTTTAAACTTTGATTGAAATGAGGTAGTTCTACTCCATTTTTTAGAGGTGCGATATGAAAAAAATAGCGTTGATCGGATCGACGGGATCGATCGGTACCCAAACGCTGGATGTCGTTCGGCAGCATCCTGAGCAATTTGAAATCGAAGGGCTTGCGGCCGGGGGCAATATCGAGCTGTTTGCCGAACAGGTAAACCGGTTCCGCCCGAAAAAAGCTTCGGTGGCCACGAAGGAGCTGGCCGAGCGGGTGCGTCCCCAGCTTCCGGAAGGCGTGGAGCTTTATTACGGGGAGCAGGGACTGATCGAGGTGGCCGCGGGGACGGAAGCCGAGACGGTGGTTACCGCCATCGTAGGCAGCGCCGGACTGCCGGCAACGATCGCCGCGATTGAGGCTGGAAAGCATATTGCGTTGGCGAACAAGGAAACGCTGGTAACGGCGGGACATCTAGTCACCGAAGCGGCTAAGCGCAAGGACGTCGCTCTGCTGCCGGTAGACAGCGAACATTCCGCTATTTTTCAGTGCCTGAACGGAGAGCGAATCGAAGAGGTGCAGCAAATTACGTTGACGGCTTCCGGCGGATCGTTCCGCGATTTAACCCGCGATCAGCTGCAAAACGTCACGGTTAAGGATGCGCTGAAGCACCCCAATTGGTCCATGGGCGCCAAGGTTACGATCGATTCGGCCACGATGGTCAACAAAGGACTGGAGGTCATCGAAGCGCATTGGCTGTTTGGCCTTCCTTACGAACAGATCGGGGTGCTCTTACATCCGGAGAGCATTATCCACTCCTTCGTTGAATATCGTGACGGCAGCGTGATCGCCCAACTAGGCACGCCGGATATGCGAGTCCCGATCCAATACGCGCTTTCCTATCCGGGCCGCTGGAAGTCCGAAGCGAAAAGGCTGTCCCTGGCGGAAGTGGGCAAGCTGCATTTCCGGGAGATGGACTATACCCGGTTCCCTTGTTTAAGACTGGCCTTCGAGTGTGGTAAAATAGGTGGTACAGCTACTTGTGTTTACAATGCTGCCAATGAAGTGGCCGTCGCCCGATTTCTGAGCGGAAACATTTCGTTTCTGCAGATTGAGACGATTATTGAAACGGTGTTGTCCAAACATGACGTTCAGGAGGAGCCGGATCTGGAAGAGATTCGCTCCGCCGACCGCTGGGCCCGGAACATGGCCGAATCTTTATAGAGCCCGCCTGCTTGGCCGGAACCTCTATAAAATTCCTCATTTGCACCGGAAAAGTCCGGCGGCGGTATTCTCTTGTGCCTGATCGGAGAATAATGTTAATCTAAGAAGACGCCCTAGGACGATCCGTGGCCAAAAGGAGGATGCTTACGCTTGGAATTGCTTAAAATCATATTTTTGACGGTGCTCATGTTCTTCATCATCGTCACGGTGCACGAATGGGGGCACTATTTCTTCGCGAAACGCGCCGGTATTCTGGTGCGGGAATTCGCGATCGGATTCGGGCCGAAGCTGCTTTCCTTTAAAAGAGATGAGACGCAGTTTACTTTGCGCCTGCTTCCTTTCGGCGGGTACGCCCGCATGGCGGGAGAGGAACCCGAACTGATCCAGATTGCCGAAGGACAAACCGTCGCGCTGCGCCTGGATGGCGATACCGTTCGCAAGATTTATTTGGACCGGTTGGACAGCCGCAAAAATGTCATCCGCGGCGAGGTGCAGCACGCTGATTTGCAGGACGATCTTGCGGTTCGCCTGGATGTGGATGGAGAGGTGATGTCTTACCGCGTTCATCCGCAGGCGATGCTGGTTGCCAAAGGCAAAGAAACGCAAATCGCACCAAGGGATCGGCAGTATGGCAGCAAGACCGTGGGGCAGCGGGCATTGTCGATTTTCGCCGGGCCTTTTATGAACTTTATTTTGGCCTTTGTCTTGTTTGTTTTGCATACGCAAATGGCGGGGATTCCGCTGGAATCGCCAAGCCATCTGCAAATTGGCGAAGTTGTGAAAGGGATGCCGGCGGCGGAAGTTGGGCTTCAGCCTGGAGATATTATCGAGACCATCAACGGCCAACCGGTCGGCACCGATGCGAACAAAATGATCGAGAATATTCAAGCTTCCAAAAATAAACCGATGGAATGGACGGTCAAACGCGGCGAAGAAACGCTGAGCTTTACGATTACACCAAGCGGGGCCGAAAATGAAGACGGAAAAGTGGGCAGCACGATCGTGACGGTTTTCCCGACCCGCAGCGCTTCCTTCGGCGAGACGTTCCAGGTGGCCGGACAGAAAATGGTGTCCACGACCGAGGGGATTTTTCTCGGCTTTAAGCAGTTGATCAACAAGTTTTCCATGGACGATCTGGGCGGGCCGGTGCGCACGTTTGAAATGACGGGGCAAATCGCCAAACAAGGGTTAGCCCAGCTTACGTATTGGGCGGCCATCCTGAGCCTTTACCTTGGCATATTCAATCTGCTGCCGATTCCGGCGTTGGATGGCAGCCGCCTCGTGTTCCTTGGAGTCGAGGCATTGCGCGGCAAACCGATCGATCCGAACCGCGAAGGCATGGTGCATTTTATCGGCTTTGCGATGCTGTTCCTGCTGATGATCGCGGTCACCTATAATGATATATTGCGTTTGTTCCACGGCTGACCGGTTGCCCGAACCGTGCGAATCACGCGGTGAAATAAAAATTGTTGTTTTTTAACGGGAGGACAAGGGTTCTTATGGCAAAAGAGGAGAAGCAATTCGTTACGGAGATTACCCCGCAGGGAGAAGATTTCTCCAGATGGTATATCGACGTCATTAAAAAAGCGGATTTAATGGATTACTCGCCGGTGCGCGGCTGTATCGTTTTTAAACCGGACGGTTACGAAATTTGGGAGCACATTCAGGAGGAACTGGATCGCCGTTTTAAGGAAACGGGACATCGCAACGCTTACTTTCCGCTGTTCATTCCGGAGAGCTTCTTCCAGAAGGAGAAAGAGCATGTCGAAGGCTTTAACCCCGAGCTGCCTTGGGTAACCGAAGCCGCCGGCGAGAAATTGGAGGAGCGGCTCGCTATTCGTCCGACTTCGGAAACGATGATCGGGCACATGTATGAGAAGTGGATTCAATCCTACCGCGATTTGCCGGTGCTGATCAACCAGTGGGCCAACGTGGTCCGTTGGGAGAAACGGACGCTGCCGTTCTTGCGCACCAGCGAATTCCTTTGGCAGGAAGGCCATACCGCCCATGAAAACGAACAGGAAGCGCGGGAAGAAACGATGCGCATGCTGGAGATTTACCGCGATTTTGTCGAGAACTACTTGGCGATTCCTGTCATTGTCGGACAAAAAACGCCGTCCGAGAAATTCGCCGGCGCGGTGGACACGTATTCCATCGAAGCGATGATGAAGGACGGCCGCGCTGTACAAGCCGGAACCTCCCATTATTTGGGAACCAACTTTGCATCGGCCTTTAATATTCAATATTTGAATCGTGAAAACGTTCGGGAATATGTGCATACGACCTCATGGGGAGTAAGCACGCGGCTGATCGGCTCGCTCATTATGGCTCACGGCGATGACCGTGGCCTCGTTCTGCCACCGAAGATTGCGCCGAAGCAGGTCATGATCATTCCGATCGGCCCGCCGAAAACGTGGGATGCGGTGGTGGGAAGAGCCGACGAATTGTTCGCCGGGTTGAAGCAGGCCGGGATTCGTGTCGGTATCGACGACCGTTCCGATCTTCGTCCGGGCTGGAAGTTCAACGAATACGAAATGCGCGGTGTGCCGGTACGCCTGGAGATCGGACCGCGGGATATGGAGAACGGCGTGTGCGTCCTTGTCTCCCGAATCAGCGGCGAGAAAAAGGTGGTTCAGCAGGACAATCTGGTCGAAGAAGTCCGGGTGATGCTCGATCAGGTGCATCAGGAAATGTACCAACGTGCCTTAAGCCACCGCGAAGAGCATTTCTATTCCGTGGAAACACTGGATGAAATGAAGGCAAGCATTGAAGAAAAACGCGGCTTTACACTGGCCGGCTGGTGCGGCTCGGAGGCTTGTGAACGCCAGGTGAAAGAGGAAACCGGCGCGACCAGCCGTAACATTCCGTTTGCACCAAAAGAGACGAAGCACACTTGTCTTGTTTGCGGGGAACAAGCCAAGCATACCGTCGTATTTGCCAGAGCCTATTAAAATTTGAAACGATGCCTCGGGCGCGGGCAAACTTTCGCAGCCAACAGAGGGCTCTCGGCAGTGAAGCGTCGGGCAGGTTCATTGCCTGCCGGTTTCCCGCCGGGAGTTTTTTTGCACTCAGCACTAAAATGGGGGAGGAAGACATGACGGAGACTGAGGGAAAGAGAAACCGGCTTGAGCTGTTGATGAAGCAGGCGGAGCTTCCCGCCTCGTTAATCGATCCCTATTTTCTCGACGGCCATATCGAGCGGGTTGAGGTTAGCCGCAGCAATAAGGAATGGAAAATCACGATAATGAAGGATACGTTGGTGCCGACTCAAGCCTACCGCACTTTTTGCCTTCGCATCAAGGAAAAAATGGAGCACATCGCGCAAATTTCCTTTGAATTCAGATACGGCGGGGACGTATCTTCCAAAGAAATTGTAGGCGAGTACTGGAAGTTGTTCCTGGAGTGGGTGCAGCGCCAGGTTCCATCCGTCAACGGATGGATGATGCGCGCCGGGTTTGAGGTGGAAAGCGATCTCGTCACCGTGACGTTGGGCGATGCTACCGCACTGGAGCTGGCCCGCAAGAAAAATATCGACCGCGCGATCGTGACGTTTTACGAAACTTATTTTGCTCTGCAGCTGCGGGTAAAGCTGCAAACCGGCGAAAATAACGCTGAAGCGTTCGAGGAATTCCAACAGCGGATCGTGGAGGAAGAGCGCGAGGTCATCCAGAAAATGATGGAAAGTATGACGGTGGAAGCGCCGCCGGAAGAAGTGGATGGTGAAGTCGTCAAACTGCAAATCGGATACGACATTAAGGAGCAGCCGGTGCCGCTTCAGGACATCCAGGACGAAGAGAAGAAAATCACGATTCAGGGGACGATTTTCGGGCTGGACCGCAAGGAACTTCGTAACGGAAATACGCTGTTTACGTTCAATTTAACGGATTTTACCGATTCACTGGCGATGAAACTGTTTGCAAAAAACAAGGAAGATTTGAAGGTGATGGGTCAACTGGCCAATGGCAAGTGGGTGAAAGCCCGCGGCAAAGTGGAGTTCGACCGCTTTATGCAGATTCCCGAGCTGGTGATGATTCCTTCAGACCTGATGGAAATCACGGGGCCTTCGGGACGCAAGGACAACGCCCCGGAGAAGCGGGTCGAATTCCATTTGCATACGACGATGAGCACTATGGATGCCGTCACCCCAATCGGCGATTACGTAAAGATGGCCGCCAAATGGGGGCATAAAGCGATCGCCGTCACCGATCACGGCGGGGTGCAATGTTATCCGGACGCGGCGAAAGCGGCGAAAAAGAACGGCATTAAAATGATTTACGGCGTCGAAGCCAATGTGGTGAATGATGATGTCGCCGTGGTGCTGAATCCGCGGGGAGATGATTTGAAGAACGCTACATATATCGTATTCGACATCGAGACCACCGGTCTTTCAGTGACCCAAAACAAAATCATTGAAATTGCGGCCGTCAAAATGCAGGAAGGCAAAGAAATCGACCGGTACGCCACCTTTGTGAACCCGCATGAACGGATTCCGTACAACATCCAGCAGCTCACCAACATCAACGACGATATGGTTCGGGACGCCCCGGATGTGGAGCCCGTCTTGCGGCGGTTCATAGAGTTTGCCGGTGACGCGGTACTGGTGGCCCATAACGCCCGGTTTGACGTCGATTTCGTCAATGCGAAGCTGAAAGAACTGGGCCTGCCGCAGATGAACAACCCGGTGCTCGACACGTTGGAACTGGCCCGCATGCTGTTTCCGACTCTTAAAAATCACCGCTTGAACACGCTCGCCGCCAAATACAAGGTGTCGTTGGAAAATCATCACCGGGCGATCGACGATACGCTGGCGCTCGGGGAAATTTTGAACGGCCTGCTCGAAGATGCGATCAAGATCGAAGGGTATACAACGCTGGACCGGCTGAACGATAAGGTCGGCAAAGATCTTTCGAATACGCGCCCGTTTCATTGCGGTATCTACGCGCTCAACGCTACAGGCAAGAAAAACCTGTTTAAGCTCGTGTCCAAATCGCACACCGAGTATTTCAAACGGGTTGCCTGCATTCCGAAATCAAAGCTGGTGGAAATGCGCGAAGGGCTGCTGATCATGTCCGGCTGCGAAAAAGGCGAATTTTTCGAGACGGTGCTCAACAAATCGGTGGAGGAAGCGGAAGCTGTGGCCGAGTTTTACGATTTGCTCGAGATCCAGCCGCTAACGATGTATATGCATCTGGTGGATAAAGGATTGGTCGGCAGCGTGACCGAACTGGAGACGGCGATCCGCAAAATCGTGGACATCGGGATGAAGCAGGGTAAGCCGGTGGTCGCTACCGGCAATGTGCACTATCTCGATCCGAAGGACAAGCTTTTCCGCGACATCACGATTCACGGTATTACCGGGTTTAGCCCGCTGAAAGATATACGCAAGCCGGATGCGCATTTTCGGACGACGGAGGAAATGCTGGAGGAGTTCGCTTTTCTTGGCCAGGAAAAGGCCTACGAGGTGGTCGTTGCCAACACTTCCAAGCTGGCTGACGAATTTGAAGAATACGAGCTGTTCCCGGATAAACTGTTTACGCCGATCATTGAAGGCGCGGAAGAGGAAATCCGCCAGACCTGCTATGACACGGCCAAAAAGATTTACGGCGAGGAACTGCCGGACGTCGTTGTCAAGCGGCTGGAGAAAGAGCTAGAGCCGATCATCAAATACGGGTTCTCGGCGAACTATCTGATCTCCGAACGTTTGGTCAAAAAATCAAACCAGGACGGGTATCTGGTTGGTTCCCGGGGGTCCGTCGGCTCGTCGGTCGTCGCCATGTTCCTCGGGATCTCCGAGGTCAACCCGCTGCCGGCGCATTATATATGCCAAAACCCGGACTGCAAGCACAGCGAATGGTTCCTGGACGGCAGTGTGCCGAGCGGTTTTGACCTTCCGGACAAGACATGTCCGAATTGCGGGCAGGCGCTGAAGGGCGAAGGCCACGACATCCCGTTTGAAACGTTCCTCGGGTTCAAGGGCGACAAAGTTCCCGATATCGACCTTAACTTTTCCGGGGAATATCAGCCGCATGCCCATAACTACACGAAAGTGCTGTTCGGCGAGAAAAACGTGTTCCGCGCCGGCACGATCGGAACTGTAGCGGAGAAAACGGCGTACGGCTTCACCAAAAAATACGAGGAAGAGCATCACAAGCATTGGCGCGGGGCCGAGCTCAACCGCCTCGCGGCGGGATGTACCGGCGTTAAGCGCAGCACGGGCCAGCATCCCGGCGGGATCGTGGTCGTACCGGACTATATCGAGGTGGAGGATATCACTCCGGTGCAGTATCCGGCCGACGACACCGAGGCGGAATGGAAAACGACGCACTTCGATTATCACGCTTTTGACGCGAACCTGCTCAAGCTCGATATTCTCGGACACGATGATCCGACGATGATGCGGATGCTCCAGGATCTCACGGGCATCGATCCGACGACGATCCCGATGAACGATCCGAAGGTGATGAGCATCTTCAACTCGACGGATTCGCTTGGGGTGACGCCGGAACAGATCCGCACGCCGGTCGCTACGTACGGCATTCCGGAAATGGGGACGAAGTTTGTCCGGCAGATGCTGGTGGAATCGCAGCCGTCGTCGTTTGCCGACCTGCTGCAAATTTCCGGGTTGTCGCACGGTACGGGTGTTTGGCTCGGCAATGCGCAGGATTTGATCAAAAACGGGACCTGCAACATCAAAACGGTGATCGGTTGCCGCGATGACATCATGCTGTTTTTGATTTACAAAGCGGGCATGGACGCCGGTCTTGCCTTCAAAATCACGGAAAGCGTGCGGAAAGGGAAAGGGCTGACGCCGGAGTGGATCGAAGAGATGAAGAAATGCAAAGTACCGCAGTGGTACATCGATTCCTGCCTGAAGATCCAGTACATGTTCCCGAAAGCCCACGCCGCCGCATACGTCATTTCCGCGGTACGCACCGCTTATTTCAAGCTCTATCATCCGATCGAATTTTATGCGACTTATTTTTCGGTGCGCGGCGAGGATTTCGACATTGAGCTCTGCTGTCAGGGATACGAGGCGATCTACCGCAAAATCGAGGAGATCGAGCAAAAGGGCTTCCAGGCGCTGCCCAAAGAGAAAGCGATGCTCTCGATTCTGGAAATGGCGCTGGAGATGACCGCGCGCGGCTTCCATTTCAAACCGATCGATTTGTACCGCTCCGACGCGACGAAGTTCACTGTGGATGGCGATTCGCTGATTCCGCCGTTTTCGGCGCTTGCCGGCATCGGGGAGAACGCCGCCAAAAATATCGCGGCAGCCAAAGAACAGGGCGAATTTCTGTCGATCGAGGACTTCCAGCAGAAGTCGAAGGCGAGCAAAACGATCGTCGAGCTGCTCAGCACCATGGGCTGCTTCCGCGGACTCCCCGAAAGCAACCAGTTGTCGCTATTTTAAGTATGAGTTTTAAAATAAGTTTTAAATATAAGTTCAAAAAACCAGGTTTTCAGCACCGAGAAGGTTGGATAAAGCTAGGGACGTCAGGAGCGGAGCGTACGTTTTGGGTACGTGAGCAACGGAAGGCCCGGCTGAATTCAAGATTCGATGTCGAATCCACTTCATGAATTGCTTCGTGATAAGAAAAACTCTATCGATGAATAATCAAAGAAGACAGACCGCCCTAAGATGAAGTTTTTCTTGCGATTTAAGGAAGAGACGCTCGGGCGACTATTCATTCTTAAATCTTCAAAAGCTGACTTTTTGAACTACCTCTAGTAGTAAAGGTGTTTTACTTGTCACTGTTGGCGGACTATGTTATAATTTTTTTGGCAATCATGAAGATAGAACCGTTGTTTAAAGAGTGGGGAAACCCACTCTTTACTCTTTGGTATACAGGAATGAACGTGATGGAGGGAATGTACGCTTGAGCACACCGAAGATCAAAGCGACCGTAGAGCAAATGGTCACGCCTTATCTGGAGGAACACGGCTTTGAATTGGTTGACGTGGAGTACGTCAAGGAAGGAAGCAACTGGTTCCTGCGCGTATTCGTCGACAAAGACGGCGGCATCGACATCGATGACTGCGGCCGGATCAGCGAATACCTTAGCGAGAAGCTTGATGAGAACGATCCGATTCCATCGGCTTATTTTCTGGAAGTGTCCTCGCCGGGGGCGGAACGTCCGCTTAAAAAAGCCGAGGACGTAGCGGGAGCCGTCGGCAAAGACGTTTTTGTTACTACATATGAACCGGTAGGCGGCCTGAAGGAGTTTGAAGGCCGGCTTCTTTCCTTCGCGAACGACGAATTGGTCGTTGAAGTCGGAAAGAAGAGTCACACGATTCCATACAGCAAAGTAGCTAGCGCAAGGTTGGCAATCATTTTCTAGAAGAGCAGACATTTGGTTAAGCGTGACATGCTGGGAACTATGAAAGGGGGAACTCGAGGCAAATGAGTATGGATTTTATCGAAGCCTTGAATGAATTGGAAAGGGAAAAAGGAATCAGCAAAGATATTTTGTTCGAAGCGATTGAAGCCGCGCTCATCTCCAGCTACAAGCGGAACTTCAATACGGCGCAGAACGTTCGCGTGGATATGAACCGCCATACTGGCGCGATTAAAGTATACGCCCGCAAACTCGTCGTGGAAGAAGTGCTTGATCCGCGCACGGAAATTTCGCTTGCGGCCGCTCGCGAGATCAATGCGAACTATCATCTTGACGATATTACCGAGATTGAAGTTACGCCTCGCGATTTCGGCCGCATTGCGGCGCAAACCGCCAAGCAGGTCGTGACCCAGAGGATTCGCGAAGCCGAGCGCGGACTTATTTATAACGCTTTTGTCGAGAAGGAAGAGGATATCGTCACCGGCATCGTGCAGCGCCAGGATCTGCGCAACATTTATGTCGACCTCGGCAAGATCGAAGCGCATCTGCCCTTAAACGAGCTGATGCCGAACGAGAAGTTCAAGCACGGGGATCGCATCAAGGCATACATTACGAAGGTGGAAAATACAACGAAGGGGCCGCAAATTTTGTTGTCCCGCACACATCCGGGCCTTCTGAAACGCTTGTTTGAGCTGGAGGTGCCGGAAATTTTCGACGGCGTCGTGGAAATCCGTTCCGTAGCGCGCGAAGCGGGATTCCGTTCCAAAATCGCGGTATATTCCCGCAACAGCGAGGTCGATCCGGTCGGCTCCTGTGTAGGACCAAAAGGCACCCGGGTGCAAACGATCGTAAACGAGCTGCGCGGCGAGAAGATCGATATCGTCCGTTATTCGGAAAATATCGAGGAATATGTGGCGAATGCGCTCAGCCCGTCCAAAGTGCTGGAGGTCCAGGTGTTTGAGGCCGAGAAGATGGCGCGCGTCATCGTGCCGGACTACCAGCTTTCGCTGGCGATCGGCATCAAAGGCCAAAACGCTCGTCTGGCGGCCAAATTAACCGGTTGGAAAATCGATATTAAGAGCGAAACCCAAGCGGAAGAGGAATTCGGAAGAGAAAGAACCGATCAGGATGAAATGCCTCAGGATTCCATCTCCGTAGATTGATCGGGGGCGGTTGAAGGATGAAACAGAGAAAGGTACCGCTGCGCAAATGCGTAGCCTGCCAGCAAATGATGCCCAAGAAATCGCTGATCCGCATCGTCCGTTCGCCGGAAGGCGAAGTGTCGATCGACTTGACCGGCAAAAAATCAGGGCGCGGCGCATACTTGTGCGGAAAGGAAGCTTGTTTCAAGCTTGCCCATAAAACCAAAGCGCTCGACCGCGCGCTGAAAGCGCCGGTCGGTCCGGAGGTTTATGAGCAGCTGGCCCGTGATTTTTTGGCGGTGGAAGAGGAGTTTCTCGCTGGCCAAGGCCGCGAAGAGGATGACGATGAATAAGGCGTTGTCCGGGCTCGGGCTTGCCATGCGGGCGGGCAAGCTGGTGACGGGAGATGAAGTCGTACTGAAGGCGATCCGCTCTGCGGAAGCCAAATTGGTGATCGTAGCCGGCGATGCGTCGGCCAATACGCAAAAGAAGTATCGCGACAAATGCGGTACGTACAAAGTTCCTTTGCTGGTCGGGTTTGACAGGGATATGCTCGGATCGAGTGTAGGAAAGCCGGAACGTGTGGTTCTGGCCCTTACCGATCAGGGATTTGCCGATATGGTTCGTAAAGCGATCGCGAAAACGTCGGAGGTGGAGTATATTGAGTAAACAAGAAAAACAAGATAAGCTCAGGGTATATGAATATGCAAAATCGCTCAACATGAGCAGCAAAGAAATCATTACGATTCTTAAGCGACTTAATATCCCGGTGAATAACCATATGAGCGTGATGGAGAATGATGCCGTAACGCGCGTGGAGCAATTTTTCAAGGATATTAAGACGAACGCCGCTGCCAAGCGGGAAAATTCGGGCCGCGCCGAATCCCCGTCCAAATCGCCGGCACCGGCTTCCGCAGGAGGAAGCCAGGCTGCGAAAAATCCGGCCCCGGAAGGGACGGGAAATCGCGGAGAACAAGGCCGGGAGGCGAAGGTTCACGGGAACCCCGGCGGTCAAGCCAAAAATAAAAATCAACATGAAAAGCAGGTAAGCATGAATAATAAACCAAACCACAACCAAAATGCAAAAAGCGGAACTACCGCTGTACAGGAAAGAAACCAACGTCCAAACGGAGGACATCAGCAAGGTCCGCGCGCATCTGCGCAAAACGCGGGCAATGCCGGAGGCCGCAATCCTCAAGGAAATCGGGGGCAAGGCCAAAGCGGCGGCGATTCGCAGCGCCGTGACGGTGGGGGCAACCGCCAAGGAGGCGGACAAGGAAACGGCGGAGCCAACCCGCGTGGGCAAGCGCCAAACCGCAATTTTGCTTCGGCTGGCAACAATAATAACAATGGCGGAGGCAAAGGCCAAGGCCAAGGTCAAGGTCAAGGTCAAGGCAGAAAAGGCAATCATGGCGGCAAAAACCAAAAAGGTTTTGACGACAACCGTAGTGGCAACTTTAGAAACAACAACCGCGGCGGCAAAGGCGGCCGGGGGGGCCGTGGCGGACATCAACAGCCGCCGCGCGAAAAAATCGACAACACGCCGAAGAAAATCATTGTCCGCGGCACGATGACCGTTGGCGAAACCGCGAAGCTGCTGCATAAAGATGCTTCCGAGGTGATCAAAAAGCTGATGCTGCTCGGCGTCATGGCCGCGATCAACCAGGAGCTTGACATCGATACGATCTTGCTGCTGGCTGGCGATTTCGGCGTTGAGGTTGAAGTGAAAATTCCGGTCGAGGAAGACCGTTTCGAAACGATCGAAGAGGTTGACGACGCGGCGGATTTGAAGGAACGTCCACCGGTCGTGACGATTATGGGTCACGTCGATCACGGGAAAACGACGCTGCTTGACGCCATCCGTTCGACGAACGTGACCGGCGGCGAGGCCGGCGGCATTACCCAGCATATCGGCGCTTATCAGGTCGAGATCAACGGGAAGAAGATCACTTTCCTCGACACGCCGGGCCACGAAGCGTTTACGGCGATGCGGGCGCGCGGAGCGCAGCTGACCGACATTACGATCATCGTCGTTGCGGCTGACGACGGCGTGATGCCGCAAACGGTCGAAGCGATCAACCACGCTAAAGCGGCGGGTCTGCCGATCATTGTGGCAGTCAATAAAATCGACAAACCGGATGCCAACCCGGATAAAGTCAAGCAGGAATTGACAGAATATGAACTTGTGCCGGAAGAATGGGGCGGCGACACGATTTTCGTCAATGTGTCAGCCAAGCAAAAGATGGGACTGGAAGACCTGCTCGAAATGATCCTGCTCGTAGCGGAAGTCAACGAGTACAAAGCCAACCCGGACAAACGCGCCCGCGGTGCGGTTATTGAAGCCGAGCTGGACAGAAACCGCGGACCGGTGGCCCGCGTGCTGATACAGCACGGAACGCTGAAAGTCGGCGACGCCTTTGTGGCCGGCAACTGCTTCGGTCGCGTCCGCGCGATGGTGAACGACCGGGGACGCCGTCTCAAGGAAGCGGGGCCTTCTACGCCGGTGGAAATTACCGGTCTTACGGAAGTGCCACAGGCGGGCGATCCGCTTATGGTGTTTGAGGACGAGCGCAAAGCCCGATCTATCGCCGACAAACGTGCAATCACGCAGCGGCAGTCCGATCTGGGCGCAAATACGCGCGTGACGCTCGACGATTTGTTCCGCCACATTAAAGAGGGCGAAATCAAAGAGCTGAACGTGATCATCAAAGCGGACGTTCAAGGTTCGGTGGAGGCGCTGAAGGGCGCGCTCGAGAAAATCGACATTGAAGGCGTGCGCGTGAAGATCATCCACAGCGGCGCTGGGGCAATAACCGAGTCCGACGTTATTTTGGCCGCGGCTTCCAATGCGATCATCATCGGCTTTAACGTCCGTCCGGACAACCAGACGAAAGCGACGGCCGAGCAGGAGAAGGTGGATATTCGCTTGCACCGCGTCATTTACAACGCGATCGAGGAGATCGAGCAGGCGATGAAGGGGATGCTGGATCCGGAATACAAAGAGGCCGTCATCGGGCATGCCGAAGTCCGCAATACGTTTAAGATCAGCAAAGTCGGAACGATCGCGGGCTGTATGGTCACTTCCGGCAAAATTACCCGTTCGGCGGAAATGCGTCTGATCCGCGACGGCATCGTAATCTACGAAGGCAAAATCGATTCTTTGAAGCGATTCAAGGATGATGCCAAAGAGGTTGCACAAGGGTACGAATGCGGGATTACCCTTGATAACTACAACGATCTTAAAGAAGGCGACGTGATTGAAGCCTTCATCATGGAAACCGTTGAACGGAAGTAAGGTGGTGTCATAAATGGCCAAAAATCGAACCGGCCGCGTAGGCGAACAGATTAAAAAAGAACTTAGCGTGCTTATCCAGAAGGAACTGAAAGATCCGCGCATCGGTTTTGTTACCGTGACCGGGGTAGATGTGACAAGCGATTTGTCGCAGGCCAAAATCTACTTGAGCGTTTTCGGGGATGATGAGAAGAAAAGCGAATCGCTGAAAGGGTTGGAGAAGGCCAACGGATTTTTGCGCACCGAGCTCGGCAAGCGGATCCGGTTGCGGCATACGCCGGAGCTGATCTTTAAAATCGATGAATCGATTGCTTATGGCAGCCGGATTGAACAGCTTCTGGGCGAAATTACGCACGAGCACGACAAATGATTCTAGGTAAAAGTTCAAAAAGTCAGGTTTTCAGCACCGAGAAGGTTGGATGAAGCTCGGGACGTCAGGAGCGGAGCGTACGTCTTGGGTACGTGAGCACCTGAAATGTTTCCGGAGGAAACATGCTTCGAAAGCATATGCTTGGCCCCAGCTGAATTCAAGATTCGATGCCGAATCCACTTCATGAATTGCTTCGTGATCAAAAGCTGACTTTTTGAACAACCTTAAAAAGGAGACCGGCAATGCAGACCTATGAACGGGAGCTGCGTCAGACCCAGGCTTTTCTGACGGAGCATGATGATTTTCTCGTGGTGGCGCATGTTCAGCCGGACGGAGACGCAGTCAGTTCCACCCTCGCGGTGGGCTGGCTTCTGTCATGTCTGGGTAAAAAATACGTAATGGCCAACGAAGGGCCGATCCCTAAGCGGATGGCTTATTTGCAGCAGGCGGAACGGATTCGCGATCTGTCGGCAGAGCCACTGGACCGGAAATTCGACTACGTGATCTGCGTCGATTGCGCTGATTTTAAACGGGTCGGAACAACCAAGGAGCTGTTTGCGGAAGGCGCCAAGCTGCTGAACATCGATCACCATCCGACCAATGACGGATATGGCGATATTAATTTGATCGTCCCTCACGCCGCAGCCACGGCGGAGATTTTATTCGATCTTATCCAATTTATAGGCCTGGAGTTGAACGAAACGATCGCTACGACGCTCTACACCGGACTGCTGACCGATACGGGCGGGTTCCGCTATTCGAACACGTCTCCCAAAGTGATGGCGACGGCTTCAAAGCTTCTGGAGTACGGCGTTGACGGACCGGGCTTGTCCGAACTGCTGCTGGAGCAAATGACCCTGCCGCAGCTGCGCTTGCTGACGAGAGCCTTAAACGGGCTTCAGCTTACCAAAGATGGCAAAATCAGCTGGGTGGTCGTGACGGACGAGGACTTGAACTTCGCCGGTGCGGTTCATGAGGACATGGAAGGCATCGTCAACTATCCCCGCAATATTCAAGGGGTGGAGGTCGGTCTTCTGTTTAAGGTGATCGATGAGCAAGCCGTAAAAGTGAGCATGCGTTCCGCAGGGAAAGTGGATGTGGCCAAGGTGGCGCAAAGCTTTGGCGGGGGCGGGCACGTCCGGGCCGCGGGAGCGCGCGTCGAAGGAACGCTGGACACGATCGTGCCGCGCGTGGTGGAGCAGGTGAGGCTGCAGTTATGACCGCGTATGAAGGCATCCTGCCGGTTCTAAAACCCGCCGGTTTTACCTCGCACGACGTTGTGGCCAAATGCCGCGGCATCCTCAAAATGAAGCGGATCGGCCATACGGGCACGTTGGACCCCGCCGTCACCGGAGTGCTTCCGCTCTGCTTGGGACGGGCCACCCGGATGGTCGAATATTTGCAAGAACTGCCCAAGGAGTATGAGGCGACCCTGATTCTGGGGGTGGCTACGGACACCGAAGACATGTCGGGTACGGTGGTGGAGCAGCTTGATCAAGTATCGGTGACAGAGGAGGCCGTAAGGCAGGAGCTGCAGCGATTCGTCGGCACGATTTCCCAGGTTCCGCCGATGTATTCCGCCCTCAAGCACGACGGAAAGCGGCTTTATGAGTTGGCGCGAGAAGGGAAGACGGTAGAACGCAAAGCCCGCGAAGTGACGATATACGAGCTTGAGCTGCTTTCCTTCCATCCGGAGGGGCCGCATCCGGCCATCAAGTTCCGGGCGCTTTGCTCCAAAGGAACTTACATCCGCACGCTTTGCGTCGATATCGGCCGGGCGCTTGGCGTGCCGGCGGCGATGGCGCAGCTTAAGCGGACGATGTCGGCCGGGATTACGGAGCAGAGCTGTTTAACGCTGGAAGAAATCGCCCGGCATGCTGCGCAAGGGGATCTGGCTTCCTATTTGCTGCCGGTTGACCAGGGAGTCCGGCATCTGCCGGCTCATACGCTCGCCGAGGACAAAGTAAAGGCGGCCCTGCAAGGCCAGCGCTTGCCCGCCGCTGCGGTGAATCCCCAGGCAAACCGGGGGGAGCTGATCCGGCTTTACGATCCGCAGCAGCGGTTTTTAGGGATTTTCAAGACGGATGAAGAAACGCTTGCCGTCAAAGCGGTAAAGGTGTTCCTTCCCGATTGAAATATATGAACGATTATGCTAATCCGAGGGAATTGCAGGTGAGACTTTTGATGGAAACGATAAGCTTATCATACCCTTTAACCGAACAATTTATTGCAACGGGTGCAAGGCCGCAGGTACTCGCCATCGGCCAGTTTGACGGTCTCCATTTGGGGCACGCCAGCGTGATCGAGACGGCCGTCAAGCTGGCGGACGAGCTTGGTCTGCCCGCATCCGTCATGACTTTTCACCCTCACCCGAAGGAAGTCATGAAAAAAGGCGATTACGACGGATATTTGACCCCGCCGCAGGAGAAGAAACGTCTCCTCCGCAGTATGGGCGTGGATTATGTATATATCGTGGAGTTTAATGAGGCGTTCTCGCGGGTGAGCCCGCAAAATTTCGTCACCGGTATTCTGGTGCCCCTTAAGGTGCAGACCGCTGTCGTCGGGTTTGACTTCCGGTACGGCTACCGGGGAGAAGGGCAGGCTGGCATGCTGCGCGAGCTTAGCGAAAACGCCCTGGATGTGAGCACGGTTCCGCCGTTCCTGATCGACGGCGAGAAGGTGAGCAGCTCGGGCATCCGCAAAGCGCTTCAGGAAGGAGACATCCGGCTGGCCAACCGCTGGCTCGGGCGAAGCTATTCGCTGACGGGCACCGTCATGCATGGCGAGAAGCGGGGCAGGCAACTTGGTTTTCCCACAGCCAACCTGAAGCTTGCCGAGCATTACGTGATTCCATCCAGCGGCGTTTATGCCGTGCGGGCGCATCACGGCGGCCGCTCCTACGAAGGCGTGATGAACGTGGGGGTCAAGCCGACCTTCCACAACGATACGATCGTCTCTTGGTTCGAGGTTCATTTGTTTGACTTTTCCGGAGAAATCTATGATGAGAGCTTGTCCGTCGAACTGGTTCATTTCCTGCGCGAGGAACGCAAATTCGCCTCGATTGATGAACTGATCGCGCAAATTACCAGAGATGCCGAAACCGCCAAAAGCTTGCTGAAGGCGGAAAAAGCGTAAACAGGCCAGCGGCATTTACTTTTATCCGGGTTGTATGGTATACTGATTTACGTTGTTACGCCCATGGGTTTTCTTTCCGGGCCGCAACTATAACCTTGGCTTGGTTGTTCGGTTTCACCGCCGGCGACGAGGCTAACGGCGATTGAGAAAAAGGAGGTGAACAGGATGGCATTGACTCAAGAACGTAAGCAACAATTGATCGACGAGCACAAAACTCATGAGTCCGATACCGGATCCCCAGAGGTGCAAATTGCTATCCTTACGGAGAACATAACGAACTTGACGGATCACTTGCGCACGCACAAGAAAGACCATCATTCCCGTCGCGGTCTGTTGAAAATGGTCGGCCAACGCCGTAAGCTTCTGGCTTACTTGAAGAACAAAGACGTGAAGCGTTACTCCGCATTGATCGAAAAACTCGGATTGCGTCGTTAATTTCACATCTTTACGAAAAGCAGCCTGGTTGCCGTCGGACGCTTTCAAGCGAACGATGAGCCGCCGGGTTGCTTTTTCCAAATGAACGGGTATTTCGGGCGGTTATGAATAGCGTTAACGAAAAGCTCCGTCAGGAGCTTTTGTTGTGAAGGGACAAGTTCATCGCTTCTTATGATTTAAGCTAAAGCAGGAAATAATGAACTTTGTACCGAACTTTTATTGTGATAAGGAGGGATTACATGGAGAATCATGTGAAAATGGATCTGGGGGGAAGACCTCTTATCCTTGAAACGGGCCGATTGGCCAAGCAAGCGAACGCAGCGGTTATGGTGCGTTATGGGGATACGGCTGTGCTTTGCACGGTAACGGCCTCTTCGGAACCAAAGGACCTGGACTTTTTTCCACTGACGGTCAATTATGAAGAAAAGCTGTATGCGGTCGGTAAAATTCCCGGCGGCTTCATTAAACGCGAGGGCCGTCCCAGCGAAAAGGCCATTTTGGCCAGCCGTTTGACGGACCGTCCGATTCGTCCGCTGTTCCCGGAAGGGTTCCGCAATGATGTGCAAATCGTCAATCTGGTCATGAGCGTGGATCAGGACTGCGAGCCTGAAATCGCCGCGATGATCGGAACGTCGGCCGCGCTGAGCATTTCGGATGTTCCGTTTAACGGACCGATCGGCGGTGTGGCGGTAGGACGGGTAAACGGCGAATTCGTGCTTAACCCGAATATATCCCAGCAGGAAGCCAGCGATATTTACGTCGTGGTGGCAGGGACGAAAGACGCGATTATGATGGTTGAGGCGGAAGCGAACGAAGTGCCGGAAGAGATCATGCTGGAAGCCATCATGTTCGGCCATGAGGAGATCAAAAAAATCGTTGCCGTGATCGAAGAGCTTGTCCAAGTTGCCGGCAAAGAGAAGATGCAGGTGAAGCTGCACGCGGTCGAAGAAAACGTAAATCAAGAAGTGCGCGCCTTTGCCAAGGATCGTCTCGTGGAAGCGGTGAAGATCGCCGAGAAGCATGCGCGGCAGGATGCAATTGACGCTATCAATGAGGAGACGGTGGCCTATTTCGAAGAGAAATACATAGAGTCTCCGGAACTGCTTGCCGACGTCAAGGAAGTGCTGCACGACATCGTTAAAGAAGAAGTCCGCCGCTTGATCACACATGAAAAAGTTCGTCCGGATGGCCGCAAGCTGAACGAAATCCGTCCAATCGAATGCGATATCAACCTGTTGCCGCGTACGCACGGCTCCGGTCTGTTTACGCGTGGCCAAACGCAAGCTCTAAGCGTTTGTACGCTTGGCGCGCTGGGCGATGTGCAAATTCTCGACGGCATCGACCTGGAAGAGTCGAAACGGTTTATGCATCATTACAACTTCCCTCCGTTCAGCGTAGGCGAAGCGCGTCCGCTGCGCGCACCAGGCCGCCGCGAAATCGGTCACGGCGCACTTGGCGAACGGGCGCTTTCGAAAGTGATTCCGCCGGAATCGGAATTCCCTTACACGATCCGTCTTGTTTCGGAAGTATTGGAATCGAACGGTTCGACATCGCAAGCCAGCATTTGCGCCAGCACCCTGGCGATGATGGATGCGGGCGTGCCGATCAAAGCTCCGGTAGCCGGGGTAGCGATGGGGCTGATCAAAGACGGAGAGCATGTGTCCATTTTGACAGACATCCAAGGGATGGAGGACCATCTCGGAGATATGGACTTTAAAGTGGCCGGAACCGCGGAAGGCGTGACTGCCATTCAAATGGACATCAAGATCGACGGCATTGACCGGCAGATTTTGACGGACGCATTGAAGCAGGCGAAGGAAGGCCGGATGTTCATTTTGGGGAAGATGATGGAGCGCATCCAAAAACCGAAGGAGCACTTGTCTCCTTATGCGCCTAAGATCCTGATCATGAACATCAATCCGGACAAAATCCGCGACGTTATCGGGGCCGGCGGCAAAATTATCAACAAGATCATCGAGGAGACCGGCGTGAAAATCGATATCGAGCAGGATGGCCGCGTCTTTATCGCTTCGGCCAACGAAGAGATGAACAACAAAGCGCGCTCGATCATCGAAGGGATCGTGAAGGAAGTCGTCGTCGGCGAAATTTATGTCGGCACCGTAAAACGGATTGAAAAATTCGGCGCTTTTGTGGAAATTTTGCCGGGCAAGGACGGGCTGGTGCACATCTCCCAGCTTTCGACGGAACGCGTAGGCAAAGTGGAGGATGTCGTCGCCATCGGCGATACGGTAACCGTCAAGGTGACGGAAATCGACAGCCAAGGACGGATCAATCTTTCCCGCAAAGCGGTTTTGACTGCCCAAACGGAAAAAGCTCCTTCATAAAGGATGAACGGCTGCATAAGAACTTAAAATGTGCGGGAAAAGAGACAGAATGAATCAATTCTGGCTCTTTTTTAATGCGCATGAACCAAGGGGCCGGGTTAAAGGTGCATAAATCGGGACTTGTCTACATATGATGGGGACAAAAACCGGTTGAAGGGATGAACCTGGCATGGGGCGGAACAAGTTTGTGATCATTGCGGCCTGCATCGCATTTGTGATGATTCTCGGGCAATGGGCGGGAGTGCGGTCATTTGTGGAGCAGAGCGGTGGACAAAACGGAAGTTTTGCCTTCCGTTTGATTAGCGATTTTTATGAAAGCAATGAGTTGGGTCAAGACGGGAATAAGGACGGGAATAAACAAGACGATCTGCTGCTTAAAATACGCGAAGAAGCCGCCAAACGGCGGATCGAGCCGGTTAATGCCACCGTCGATCGCATTTGGAAGGCGATTCCGGGGTATAACGGCCGGGAAGTGGACATCGAGCGAACTTATCAGAAGGCGAAGCTGCTGCCGGCCGGAGCGGAGATCGAATACATATACCGGGAAATTAAGCCGCAGGTGAGCCTTGATGATTTGGGAGCGCAGCCCATTTATCGGGGAAATCCGAACAAACCGATGGCGGCGCTGATGATCAATGTGGCCTGGGGAGAAGAGTACCTCCTCCCGATGCTGGACACGCTTGACGAAGCGAAGGTGAAAGCGACTTTTTTTCTGGACGGAAGCTGGCTCAAGAAAAATACGGAGATCGCCGCGGAAATTCAAAAACGGGGGCATCTGTTGGAAAATCACGCTTATTCCCATCCGAACATGAGCCAGCTGGAGGCGTCCCGGGCCCGTTTGGAAATCTCCAAAACGAAGGGTTTGCTGAAGGAGAAGCTGGGCGTGGACAACCGCTGGTTCGCCCCGCCTTCGGGGGATTATAACAGTCAAACCGTCAAGTTCGCTGCGGAGCAGGGACTCAAAACGGTGCTTTGGACGGTGGATACGGTGGATTGGAGAAAACCTCCGGCTTCAAGCATTGTAAACAAGATCGCAAACCATGTAGGCCCGGGCTCATTGATCCTGATGCATCCGACTGCGCCAACCCGGGACGCGCTGAAGGATGTGATCCGGGTTATCCGCAGCAAAGGGCTCGTTCTCGGCACGGTGGAGCAGACGCTGTCGCCTGATCGGGTCGAAGTACCGGAGAGTTGAGCGGAACGCCTTTTTTTGGTAGGATAGGAACTGCGTTTATTGAAATTTTAGGAGGGCCTTTCGTGAAGAAAACGCAATTAAAAAACGGCCTTCGGGTGGTTATGGAACAGATTCCGACCTGCCGCTCGGTCTCGTTTGGCATTTGGGTCAAGACAGGCTCGCGCAATGAACAACCCGAAGTCGGCGGGATTTCGCATTTTATCGAACATATGCTGTTTAAGGGGACGGAGCGCTTCAGCGCCAAGGATATCGCCGAGCAATTCGACGCGATCGGAGGCAATGTCAACGCGTTTACGTCCAAAGAATACACGTGTTATTATGCGAAGGTGCTCGACGAGCACTTGCCGATCGCGGTGGATGTTCTGTCGGATATGTTTTTCCGGTCACTGTTTGACCCCGAGGAGCTGCGGAAAGAGAAAAATGTCATCGTTGAGGAAATCTCCATGTATGAGGATACCCCGGATGACATGGTGCACGATCTGGTGTCGCAGGCCGCTTATGGGGACCATCCGCTGGCCCTGCCGATTTTAGGGACGGAGGAACAGCTTCGGGCCATGGAATCCGACCACTTGCGCGCGTATATGCGCGGGCATTATACGGTGGAAAATACGGTGATCAGCGTTGCCGGAAATATCGACGATCAGGTGATTGAGCTGCTGGAAAAATATTTCGGCGATTTCGCGGTTCGTGGGGATCAGTTTTCGCTGGCCGCGCCGGATTTTCTCGGCGGCCTTAAATTTCACCGTAAAAAAACGGAACAAAATCATATCTGTTTGTCCTTCCCGGGGTTGCCGATCGGTGATGAGAAGCAGTATGCCATGACCTTGCTGAACAATGCGCTTGGCGGCGGTATGAGCTCGCGGCTGTTTCAGGAGATCCGCGAAAAACGCGGATTGGCCTATTCCGTCTACTCCTACCACAGCTCACATGCCGATAGCGGGTTGTTTACGGTATATGCCGGTACGGCACCGCGGCAAACGAAAGAGGTCCTGGAGCTGACGAAGGAGCTTTTGCACGATGTGTCCGTAAACGGGATTAGCGAAAGCGAACTCAGCAAAGGCAAGGAGCAGCTGAAGGGCAGCTTGATTTTAAGTCTGGAAAGCACGGGCAGCCGCATGAACCGGTTGGGGAAAAACGAACTGATGCTCGGACGGCATTATACGCTGGATGAAATGATCGCCCGGATTGAGGCGGTGACGATGGACGATGTGAACGACGTGCTGGGGCGCATGTTCAGCAAGCCGTTCGCCTTGGCGATGGTTGGCGGGTCCGATCGGGCCATTATGGGATTAAGGAGAGATGAACTTGTCATTTGAAGTACAAATCAAACGTTTTGCTGGAAATGAAGATATTGAGCTGCCGCGCAAAATGTCGGAGCTGGCCTCCGGCTTTGATCTTTACGCCGCGGTTACGGAGGATCTGGTCTTGCAGCCCGGAGCGAGAGCGCTCGTCCCGACCGGGATCGCGATTGCGATGCCCGGCGGTCTGGAGGCGCAGATCCGCCCGCGCAGCGGCCTGGCTTTGAAGCATGGCATCACCTGTCTCAACACGCCGGGCACGATCGATGCCGATTATCGCGGCGAGATCAAGGTGCTGCTCATCAACCTTGGCCAGGAGCCGTTTGCGATTAAACGCAATGAACGCATCGCGCAAATGGTTTTTCAAACTGTGCCGGAAGTAGCCTTAACCAAAGTGGACGAGCTATCCGAAACCGAGCGCGGAGCCGGCGGTTTTGGCCATACCGGCACGAAATAAACGGCAAAGCCCGGATACTTTTGAGATTTCCTGTAAAAGCTTGGGTTTTCGACCCGGTACAATCGCACGCCGGGAATCTAACGGTTGTAGTAGCTGTTATTTTAAGAATAAAGACCTTTTCTAAATTCTAACGGTTGTGAGCGCCGTTATTTACCTTAATCTAAGCAAAATGGGCTGGGTTTAAGTGAATAAGCGCCATGGCAACCGTTAGAATTTGAAATCAGCGTTTTTGGAACAAATAGCGGCCGTGGCAACCATTAGAATAGTTTCGTGGTTAGAAATCGGTGCTTGACAACGGGCTTTTGGAACAAGAAACTTTCAGCCTGCAAAATAGCGGAGCTTTATGCTCTTATTATCCAGAGCTTAGCATGTTTATCCCCAATAGTGGAATATTTCGTCTTTATTTACCTACGAACGGTCCAGAATACGGGCATTTCCTTGCAACGGGGGAAAATAGCGCCATGAATTTCCCCTATTTCTCTCAAATGGACGGACATCGCCGGAATAACGACGTTTTTTTCCCTTATCATTTTCGCTGGAATCAAAGACCACCCGACATCTGATCGGGTGGTCTTTCCTGCTTGGTAGGGGGAATTATTTCCCTTCAGGTGGTCTTTTCCATCCTTCAAAGATGACGTTTCGTCTCTTTTCACCACTTTTTAGGCGGCCGCATAAGATGGTATATACTGTGTTGCTTGGAAGGAGTGCCATCTAAGTATGCTAACCGGAATCACGATTGTATTCCTCGGTGGAGACGCCCGCCAGGTGGAGGTCATCAACAAATGTTTGGAGCTGGATGCCACGGTGCGCATCGTCGGCTTCGACCGGTTGGATACGCCGTTTCCAGGAGTCTCAATAGAAGCGCTAACCCCAGGCTTGCTGGCCAGCGCTGATGTCATCATCCTTCCGGTAATCGGTTGCGATGATCATGGTGTCGTACCGGCGCCGTTCTCTGCGGAACAGCTTGTCATCAGACCGGAAGCGTTTGAAGCTGTGCGGAAAGATACTTTGGTATATACGGGAATCGCCAAAAGTTATTTGAAGCAACTGGGAGACAAAGTCGGGCTTAGGATCATTGAAGTGCTGGAGCGCGACGACGTAGCGATCTACAACTCGATACCGACGGCGGAAGGGGCCCTGATGGTGGCGATCCAGAATACGGACATCACGATTCACGGATCGACCTGCATCGTGCTCGGGATGGGCCGTACGGGATTTACGATGGCGAAAACGCTGCAGGGTTTGGGAGCGACCGTGAAGGTGGGAGTACGTCGGGAAGACGATATGGCAAGGGCGGTGCAAATGGGCTGGAAGCCTTTTGCAACAAGGGATTTGGCCGCCAATGTCGGCGATGTTGACTTGATTTTTAATACGATACCGACTATGATAGTCACAGCGCAAATCATCTCGAAATTGCCGCGCAGGGCGGTTATTATCGACCTTGCGTCCGCACCCGGCGGGACGGATTTCCGTTTTGCCGAGAAGCGCGGCATCAAGGCGATCCTTGCCCCCAGTCTCCCCGGTATGGTCGCTCCCAAAACGGCTGGTATCATCATGGCCAATACAATCTGTCAGTCGATTTTGGAGGAGTTTCAACTACGGGGGGATGAAGAGTGAATTGGCAGGATAAAACGGTAGGATACGCCATTACGGGCTCACATTGTACGTTCGCTGAGGTGATGCCTCAGATTGGGCGTTTTGTCGATGGAGGAGCGAAGGTCGTCCCGATCATTTCCCATTCGGTGTTGACGACGGATACCCGTTTCGGCAAATCGGATGATTGGCGAAAACAGTTGAAAGATATAACCGGGAATGATATTATTTCTTCAATTGTCGAAGCGGAGCCGCTGGGCCCCAGCAAATTGCTCGACGTGCTTGTCATCGCTCCTTGCACGGGCACGACGACAAGCAAGCTGGCGAATGCCGTCACGGACAGTCCGGTGCTGATGGCCGCCAAAGCCCAACTGCGGAACGGGCGCCCGCTCGTGATTGCCGTGTCGACCAATGACGGTTTAGGCTTCAATCTGGCGAATATCGCCAAGCTGATCGTGGCCAAAAACGTATACTTCGTTCCGTTCGGCCAGGACAATCCGGCAGGGAAGCCGAATTCACTGGTGGCCAAGATGGATCTGGTCCCGGAAACCTGTTATGCGGCGCTGGAAGGCAAGCAGCTGCAGCCGCTGATTATCGAGCGTTTTCATGGATGAGCCTGCCTGCGGGTGGCAACATACTTGAAATTAAGAATATAATCGTTCGATTCAAGAGAATGGGAGACTTGCTGGATGAGCAAGAGGAAACGGAACGCCCGAGGCTGTCGGAAATCGTTTTGGATCATTTGCTCAAGGCGCGTCATGGAACGCTTTGCAATTCGCGGAGAGGACTTGGTGAAGGTTTAGCTTCCTGCTTTGGAGTTAAGCTACACTCCGCACTTACTTAACTGGAGGAATACCCATGCGCATTTTGGTGCAAAAATTTGGCGGCACATCTCTATCGACTGCGGAAGCGAGAGATCATGTCGTCTCACACATTCGCCGGGAACTGGAAAATGGTTTCCGGCTCGTCGTGGTGGTTTCGGCCATGGGCCGGAAGGGCGATCCGTACGCCACGGATACTTTGTTGGAACTGGTGGCCGAAGGTGGCGGCCTTTTGCCGCCGCGCGAGCAGGATTTATTGATGGCATGCGGCGAAATTATTTCTGCGGCGAAGCTGTCCAGCCTGCTCGCGGAACACGGTGTTTCTTCGACTGTGTTAACCGGCGCTCAAGCCGGATTTCGGACGGACAGCCACTTTGGAAATGCCAGAATCCTGGAAATCGTGCCGACGAGGGTGCTTGAAGAACTCGAACAGGATCATGTCGTCATCGTCACCGGTTTTCAGGGCCAAAATCAAACGGGTGATTTCACTACATTGGGACGCGGCGGCAGCGATACTTCGGCAACGGCGCTGGGTGCGGCCCTGCATGCCGAAGTGGTGGACATTTATACCGACGTGAACGGAATTTTAACCGCCGATCCCAGAATCGTAGAGGATGCGAGACCTTTGGAATATGTCAGTTATGCGGAAATTTGCAACATGGCCCATCAAGGGGCCAAGGTGATTCATCCCCGGGCGGTGGAAATCGCGATGCAATCGGGAATACCGGTGCGCGTACGCTCCACCTTCTCGGAAGGAGAAGGGACGCTGGTGGCCAACCCTGAAGGCTTTAAAGACGTTCAGCTGGGCATCGTGGATCGCTACGTGACTGGGATTGCTTATGTGGCGAACGTGACGCAGATTCGCGTCGAAGCGGCCGGCAAAGGCGACAACCTTCAGCTTCAAGTCTTTAAAGCGATGGCGGGAAACGCGATCAGCGTTGATTTTATTAATGTGACCCCGACGGGCGTTGTTTATACGGTATTCGACAAAGATGCGCTGAAAGCCGAAGCGGTTCTAAACTCCTTGGAATTATCGCCGCAAATTTTATCCGGCTGCGCCAAAGTATCGGTCATCGGCGGGGGCATCAACGGGGTTCCAGGGATTATGGCGAAAATCGTCGAGGCTTTGACGGAACAAAATATTCAAATTCTGCAGTCCGCGGACTCGAATACAACGATCTGGGTTCTGGTCCATAAGGATGATATGGTTCAAGCGCTCCGCGCTTTGCACGACAAATTTGAACTTGGCAGGTAAATAGGACGCGGAAAATGGGAGGAGGATAAAACGTGGCAGAGTTTGGAAGATTGATTACAGCCATGGTAACGCCTTTTGATGAAAAAGGGAATATCGATTTGGATGGAACCGCTCGCTTAATCGATTATTTGATTGAGGAGCAGAAATCCGATGCCTTGGTCGTTTGCGGAACGACGGGGGAATCCCCTACTATAAGCGATGAAGAAAAGCGGAAATTGTTCGATTTTGCGGTGAAGCATGCCGCAGGCCGCTGTAAAATCATCGCCGGTACGGGCAGCAACGACACGGCTCATTCCATCCATTTGACACAGGAAGCCGAGCGGTGCGGCGCGGACGGTGTTTTGCTGGTCGCTCCCTACTATAATAAACCGAACCAGGAAGGGCTTTACCGCCATTTTGAAGCGATCGCGACCTCGACCTCCCTGCCGGTCATGCTATACAATGTACCGTCCCGGACCATCGTCAGCATCAGCGTGGAAACGACGCTCAGGCTAGCGCAAATTCCAAATGTCGTGGCGACCAAGGAATGCGCCTCCCTGGACCAGGTGGCCGGCATTGTGAGCGGTGCTCCGGACGGATTTCGCGTATACTCGGGAGAAGACGCGGCAGCGCTTCCGGCTATGGCCGTGGGCGCCTACGGAGTGGTTAGCGTTGCCAGCCATCTGGCCGGCAGTACGATGAAGGAAATGATCGATTTGTTCCTAAGCGGTCAGGCCGGCGAAGCCGGAAAAATTCATCGCCAGTTGCTGCCGCTGTTTAAAGGCTTGTTCGAATGCCCGAATCCGGTTGCGGTGAAGTATGCGCTGAACGAAATCGGCTGCCGGGTCGGATCGGTGCGGCTTCCGCTCGTTCCGCCAAATGTGGAGGAAGCGGCCCGGATCCGCGAGCTGTTGAAGTAAGCTTACAGCCAAATATGCGCTCGATTTCCAAAAACCGATGTCTCGTTATGAGGCATCGGTTTTTTTGCTGTGGTGCAAGGTAACGTTAAAAGCACGTAAAACACCTGACTTGTTTTTTGCCAATTTAATCATGTATAATGATCTCAAGTGACTGGGTGCGGTGATTTTTTTAAAAATTAGCAATATTGAGAAACGGCTGGACCGTCCGCGAGGCGGTCGCTTATTCCTGCGAAAAATGTGTTGATCTGCAGTGACCGGAGCCATTTCCATATGAAAAATACGACGTCCAAACTTATAGGAGGGTTAGATTCACTTGTCTAAAAAAATGAATAATGAAAAATTGACGATCTTTGCATTGGGCGGCGTCGCAGAAATCGGAAAAAACATGTATGTCGTTCAATACGCCAATGACATCGTTGTCATCGATTCCGGGCTCAAGTTTCCGGAAGAGGATATGCTCGGCATCGACATCGTCATTCCCGATATCACTTACTTGACGGAGAACCGTGACAAGGTAAGAGGTATCCTGCTTACGCACGGCCATGAGGATCACATCGGCGGATTGCCTTATGTGCTTAAGAACTTGAACGTTCCGGTTTACGGGACAAAATTGACGCTCGGACTTGTGGAGAACAAGCTGAAGGAAGCGGGCTTGCTCGGCGAAACGAAACGGGTGCTGATCAACGCCGATTCGGAAATCGAGCTGGGATCGACGCTGAAAGCGACGTTCTTCAGAACGAATCACAGTATTCCGGATTCGGTGGGCGTGTGCATTGAAACGCCGGAAGGAAATGTCGTTCATACCGGAGACTTCAAATTTGATCATACCCCAGTCAATGATCAATATGCGGATTTGCATCGGATGGGCGAAATCGGTAAAAAAGGCGTATTGGCTCTTTTATCCGACAGCACCAACGCGGAAAAACCCGGCTTTACGCCATCGGAAAGAAATGTAGGACTCGTGCTTAGCGATATTTTCCATAAAGCGCAGCAGCGCGTCGTGGTAGCCACGTTTGCATCGAATGTGCACCGGATTCAGCAAGTGATCGATGCGGCTTACGAGACCGGACGCAAGCTTACGATTATCGGCCGCAGCATGGTGAACGTGGTGACGATTGCCGATGAATTAGGTTATCTGAACGTGCCGGACGGTATTTTGATCGAGCCGGAAGAAGTCAACAAGATGGCTGCGGACCGTGTGGTCATTTTATGCACCGGCAGCCAGGGCGAACCGATGTCGGCGCTGACGCGGATGGCCCGTTCGACGCACCGCAAGGTCGATATTTTGCCGGGTGACACGGTTATTATCGCGGCAACGCCGGTTCCGGGCAACGAGAAATATGTGGGACGGACGATCGACGAGCTGTTCCGCCTCGGTGCGGAAGTGATTTACAGCGGCTCCAATTCGGGTGTTCATGTGTCCGGGCACGGCAGTCAGGAAGAGCTGAAGCTGATGCTGAACCTGATGCGGCCAAAATATTTCATTCCGATTCACGGCGAATACCGGATGTTGCGCAAGCATGCGCTCCTTGGCGAATCGGTGGGCGTGGAACCCGACAATATTTTCCTGGTCGATATCGGAGAGACGATCGAGATTCAGAACGGCGTTGCCCGCAAAGCCGGCAAAGTGCCGGCAGGCAACGTGCTGATTGACGGCCTCGGTGTCGGCGACGTTGGCAACATCGTATTGCGTGACCGCAAGCTGCTGTCTCAAGACGGGATCCTGGTTGTTGTCGTCACGCTGAGCAAGCAGGACGGAACGATCGTCTCCGGTCCGGATATCATTTCCCGGGGGTTCGTGTATGTCCGCGAGTCGGAAGGTTTGCTGGATGAAGCGAACCGCATCGTCTCCAGCACATTGGAGAAATTGATGAACGAAAACGTAAACGAGTGGGCGTCGCTCAAAACGAACGTCAAAGACGCACTCGGCCGGTTCCTGTATGAGCAAACGCGCCGCAGACCGATGATCCTGCCGATAATTATGGAAGTATAAAAAACGAATTGCACACAGTCGCCTCTTTTCCCGCCGGCAATAATTGGACGGTTTCTGTCGGGAGAAGGGGCTTTTTTGTTTTTGCATAGACCGGTCAAGGTTGTCGGCATACTAGTTGTATGCTCATAACCGAAAGGAAGGCGAAAGTGATGAACAAGGATTCCAGCAAAACGCCCAATCTCCGCGAAAACGCGGAATTGCCTCCAAACCAACAACCAGATTCCGAAAAAAAAGAACCCACCGTGCCCGACGTTATTCAACAATTGGGACAAACGGCCGTGCCTACTCCGGGCGAATCGAATGTGTTTTGCCTGACGATCATCGGGCAAATCGAAGGCCATCTGGTGCTGCCGCCGCAAAATAAAACGACAAAATACGAACACTTGATTCCGCAGCTGGTAGCCGCCGAACAAAATCCGCGGATCGAAGGTCTGCTCATAATTTTAAATACGGTGGGCGGCGACGTGGAGGCGGGTCTGGCGATCGCCGAGATGATCGCCTCGTTGTCGAAGCCGACCGTTACCGTAGTCATCGGGGGAGGGCACAGCATCGGCGTCCCGATCGCCGTGGCTTCCGACTACTCGTTGATCGCCGAAAGCGCTACGATGACGATTCACCCGATCCGGATGACCGGCCTTGTCATCGGCGTCCCGCAAACCTTCGAATATATCGAAAAAATGCAGGAACGAGTGGTGCGGTTTGTCACCGCGCACTCGCGCATTCCGGAGGAGCAGTTTAAAGAGCTGATGTTTAAAACCGGGGAGCTCAACCGCGACATCGGCACGGCGGTAGGCGGCACCGATGCGGTGAAATACGGCCTCATCGACGCAATCGGCGGGATCGGCGAAGGGTTAAGCAAGCTGAATTCGCTGATCGAAACGCGCCGCAACGAGAAAACGGCGGGAGGAATCACGCAATGACCCATTACACCATATTGCCCGATGGGGTCTACTGGGAACATGAAGAGCAAGAGGATACGTATGGCGAGATCGAGCTGGGCGGCGTGCTGATGCAAGTCCGGCTTGAGCCGGGAAACCGGGCTACGATCGTGAGGCTGATCCGCTGCAACCTGGAAGATTACTTAAATCCGGATTTCGCTCCGGGCAAGCAAATCACCTTTTATCCCGCACTGCTGAAATAACCATTGCAAAAGTTGCAGGTCGTAAAGCTAGGTCACCCTTTAGTGAATATGGTATAATATTCATCTAGGGGGTGTTTTCGTTTGGCACGCAAACGGAAGAAAAAGAAGGCTGCCTTCGGCAGCATGCTCAAATATGAAATCTACGGAATCATCCTGATCACTCTATCGATTATTGCCTTGTCCGGGGAAGCCGCGGTGGGAAGAACATTATCGAAAATGGCCGCGCTGATCCTTGGCAAGTTTTATTTTGTGATTCCTTTGATCGGCATCTACATCGGGCTGGCCGTAATGATCAACCGGAAATGGCCGTCCCGCTGGAATGCGCGGAAAAGCGGGTTGCTGATCGCGGTGCTGGCCTTTTCGCTGATGAGCACGATTTCGGCGATGCAACACAAGCTAGTTCCGGCGGTCTCTTTATCCGCGGGGAATATTTTGGGACAAATTCACCGCGATTTGCAGGGAGCGCTGTTTCAACCGGCCTCGGGCGAAGCGGGCTTCAGTCTCCTTGGCATGGACATCAGCGGCGGTTATATCGGCGGACTGGAATTCGTCCTGCTATACTCTTTGTTCGGCATGGCCGGGGCGAAGCTGATTGTGATCGTGTTGCTGGCGATCAGCTTCATGCTGGTAACAGGGCTGTCGTACGTCGACCTGTTTCGCCTGCTCCGCTCGAAAATGGGCGGGCTCGGCGACAGCTTCGGCAGAAAAATGCGGCTGCTCCGCCCGGTGCCGGTGCGCGGCAAAGGGAAAAGGGCCGAGCCGAAAGCTCCTGCCGTTACGGAATATGACGCGGCGTATGATGACGGCGAGGCGGAGGAGGAATTGCCCGAGCCCGCAGCAAAGCCGCGAAAAAAGCCGGTGTTCTTTCAACTGCTGGGGTTTAAGGAACGCTCCGCCGAGCCGGCTGCAGAGGCGCCGGAACAATTGGGCCCGGACGAGGAAGCGGACGGTTACAGCGAATCCCCGGTAGCGGGGATTAACTGGAACGAACTGGATTACACCGGACGTGGAGCAAACGGCGGCCCAGGGGACGGCCCGGACGGCCGCGGCGAGGCCGCGGCGGACACCGGACCAATCATCCGCGATTTCTTCGATCATATCCAGCGGGAAGGGCTGGGCGATCGGGAGGATGAGGACGAGGCTATGGATCCATTATACACGGCCCAGGATGAGACGAACGCCGGCTACGGGGAGCAGGGCGAATCAGGGTTTGCGGATGACCCGCAGGGCGCGGCGGACGGAGAACCGGACATGCCGGCAGGCAGCGAATCGCCAGACGGGGAAAGCGGCGACGGCGCTGCGGCGGGAGACCTGGGTAGCGGCTCCGAAGCGGCGGCTGAAGTTCCGGCGGCCCCGCCGAAACCGGCTCCAAAGCCGTACAAGCTTCCGCCATTCCGGCTGCTCGCCAAGCCTGCGGGGGCCGGCAAATCCGGCGATCAGGCTGATTATATGCAGACGGCCCGGAAGCTGGAGGCCACGCTGGAGAGCTTTGGCGTAAGAGCAAGGGTGCTTGAAGTCGTTCGCGGTCCGGCAGTGACCCGTTACGAAATTCAGCCGGACATCGGGGTCAAAGTCAGCCGGATCGTCAATCTGACGGATGATATCGCTTTGGCTTTGGCCGCCAAAGACATCCGCATGGAGGCGCCGATCCCGGGCAAATCCGCGATCGGCATCGAGGTGCCGAACAACGAGGTTTCGCTTGTGACGATGCGCGAAGTGATGGAGACGCCGACGTTTATGGAAGCCGAATCCAAGCTGTCGATCGCTTTCGGCCGCGACATTTCCGGGCAGACGATCGTCGGCAACCTGGCGAAGATGCCCCATCTGCTCGTGGCGGGGGCGACGGGTTCGGGGAAATCCGTTTGCATCAACGGTATCATTACCAGCATTTTGTTCAAAGCGAAACCGGATGAAGTCAAGTTTATGATGGTCGACCCGAAAATGGTCGAACTGAACGTATACAACGGGATTCCGCATCTGCTCACGCCCGTTGTGACCGATCCGCGAAGAGCCTCGCTGGCGCTGAAAAAAATCGTCGTCGAAATGGAGAAACGGTACGAGCTGTTCTCCAAATCGGGGGCTCGCAATGTGGAAGGCTATAACCAGATGATGAAGGATAACCCGGAGGCGATCCTCCCGTATATCGTCGTCATCGTGGACGAACTTGCCGACCTTATGATGGTTGCCGCCAACGATGTCGAGGACGCGATTGCCCGCCTTGCGCAAATGGCCCGGGCCGCCGGCATCCATCTGATTATCGCCACGCAGCGGCCGTCGGTCGACGTCATCACCGGGGTGATCAAAGCGAACATTCCATCGCGCATCGCCTTTGGCGTTTCGTCCCAGGTCGACTCGCGGACGATTCTCGACATGGCCGGCGCGGAGAAGCTGCTCGGCCGCGGGGACATGCTTTATATGCCGATGGGGGCCTCGAAGCCGACCCGGGTGCAGGGGGCGTTTATGAGCGATCAGGAAGTGGAAACGATCGTGAATTACGCTCGGGCCCAGGGGCAGGCGGAATATGACGAGAGCCTTGTTCCGGAAGTGGATGATGAAGTCAAGGAACCGGAGGAAGAATTGGATGAGCTTTATGATCAAGCCGTGCAGATCGTGCTTGAGGCGAAGCAGGCCTCGGTATCGCTGCTGCAGCGCCGCATGCGCGTCGGATATACCCGTGCGGCACGGTTGATCGATTCCATGGAGGCCCGCGGGATCGTCGGTCCGTACGAGGGAAGCAAGCCACGTGAGGTGCTCATGTCCATAGAGCAATACAAAATGGGAAGAATGTCTTCATGACCTTCGCGGTCAGGGATGTTCTTCCCTTTTTTTCGCTATACCCGGGGAGCAATGCCTTGAAACTTTGGGGTGCATAGGAAGGGAGCTTGCTTGTCATACTAAAGTTACCCATCCTTGTTAATCCAATAAAGAAAGGTAGAGCTAAACGTATGAATAAAACTAAGATATGGTTTGCCGCCGGTTTAGTGCTGCTTTTGTTCGGAATCGGTTACGGTGCAAACGTGCTTTGGCATTCGCTTGACGTCGAACAGAAGGAGGCTCCGGATAAAGCCAAAGCTGTATTCAGCGAACAGGTCATCGATTACGGAGCTTTCGGCAAAGATGTATACGAATTGCAGGGCCGGCTTGCTTTTCTCGGTTTTTACCACGGAAAACTGGACAGCTATTTCGGTCCTACAACCCGCGATGCGCTGAAATGGTTCCAATCGGAGTTCGGGATGAAGGCGGACGGTTTGGCCGGACCCAAAACCAAGCTTAAGCTATATAATGCCACTAAAGCTTGGAAGCCGGGCATGGAAAACGCCAACGCGGGCCAGGGAAATCAGCAGACGAATACCGGAAATAAGCAAAATACCGGAAATGCCGGAAATAAGCAAAATACCGAAACCGCGAAGACCGAGTCGGGGAATCTGGCCCCTTCGAATGGCATGGGACTGAGCGAGAACGATCTGCGCATTATGGCTAACGCCGTTTACGGCGAGTCTCGGGGCGAACCGTTCGAAGGGCAAGTGGCTGTTGCCGCAGTCATTTTGAACCGGGTCAAATCGCCGAGCTTCCCGAACACCGTTTCCGGCGTCATTTTTCAGCCGGGCGCTTTTACCGCCGTGGCCGATGGGCAAATCTGGCTGGAGCCGAACGAGACGGCCCGCAAAGCCGTGCAGCAAGCGTTAAACGGCTGGGATCCGACCGGCGGTTGCATTTATTATTTCAACCCGAAAACGGCAACCTCCAAATGGATTTGGTCCCGCCCGCAGGTGAAGACGATCGGGGAACATATCTTTTGCATGTAAATATCTTAGAAGTGAAGGAGCAGCCGCAGGCGTCAGGTTGCTTCTTTCCTTTGGATTGGTATAGAATGGAACGCAGGAAATGAACGCGTTATTCAAAAAGTCTACTCGCAAAGGAGTTTTGGTTTTGAACAAAACGGTATTTGAGCGCGGCGGTGTGGGTCAAATCCGGATTCACGTGCTGCCTACAACCCGATTCAAAACGTTTGCCGTTTCTCTTTACGCGGGTTTGCCGCTGAATGAGCAAACGGTCACGGCAACGGCGCTGACCCCTTTTGTTCTGCGGCGGGGCACCGCGTCTTATCCCGAAACGACGTTGTTCCGGGAACAGCTGGAGCATCTGTACGGCGCCGGCTTCGGTTTTGACGTCTATAAACGGGGCAATTACCAGATTGTCCAGTTCCGGATGGATACGATCAACGATTCCTTTGTACAAAGCGGTGATTCGCTGCTTGGTCAAACGTTCGCTTTTCTCGGCGAAGTCGTCACGAAACCGGCCACGGAGCACGGGGCCTTCCGTTCGTCTTATGTGGCTTCGGAACGCGAATCCGTACGCAAAAAGCTGGAGGGGATCATCAACGATAAAATCCGTTATGCGGCCGAGCGCTGTATGGAGGAGATGTTTAAGGACGATCCGTACCGGCTGCACCCGCTGGGGGAACGCAGCGATCTGGACGGCATCACCCCACAGTCGCTGTTCGCCGCTTATCAAAGCTGGCTGCAGCAGGCGAATCTGGACCTGTATGTGGTGGGCGATACATCGCTTGCCGAAGTCGAGGAACTGGTCGCTAAGCAGTTCACCTTAAACCGGACGGCTGCCACGGAATACAAGCCGGTGCAGGTCGAAATGAAGACCGCGGAGGTCCGCACCGTCAAAGAGGCGCTTGACGTCAACCAGGGCAAACTGAATCTAGGCTTGCGCACGCCGATTACTTACGGGGACGACCGCTATGCGGCCGCTTTGGTGTACAACGGCATTTTGGGCAGCTATCCGCATTCCAAGCTATTCATGAATGTGCGGGAAAAAGCCAGCCTGGCTTATTACGCCGCTTCCCGGTTCGATGGCCATAAGGGGATCGTGGCGATTCAATCGGGGATTGAGATCGAAAATTACGACAAGGCGCTGGAGATTATCCAGGCTCAGTTGGCCAGCTTGCGGTCGGGGGACATCAGCGAGCTGGAGATGTCGCAGACCCAAGCGATGATCCGCAACAGCCTGCTGGAGATGCAGGACTCGGCCTTTGAAATGATCGCCTACGATTTCAACCGGGTGCTGTCCGGCAAGGACCGTCCGGCCACGGAGTTGCTCAGCCAAGTGGAGCGGGTAACCCCTGGGGACGTCGTGCAGGCGGCGGAGACGGTGCAACTCGATACGATTTACTTTTTGACAGGTAAAAAGGAGGTTTAGCCGCTTGGAAACGCTTCGCTACGATGCTTTGCAGGAAACGTTATACCGCGAAACGATGGATAACGGGCTTCAAGTATATGTCCTGCCGAAACCGGGTTTTCAAAAGACGTATGCCACGTTTGCTACGAAATACGGCTCGATCGACAACCATTTCCGGGTCGAGGGGCAGGAGGATATTGCCGTACCGGACGGAATCGCCCATTTTTTGGAGCATAAAATGTTCGAGGAGCCGGAGGGCGACATCTTCGCCACATTTGCTTCCCATGGGGCATCGGCCAACGCTTTTACCAGCTTTGATCAGACCGTGTACCTGTTCTCGGCGACCGAAAACATTGCGCTTAATCTCGAGACATTGATCAATTTCGTGCAGCATCCGTATTTCACCGACCAGAACGTCGAGAAAGAAAAAGGCATCATCGGCCAGGAAATCGGCATGTATCGCGACAATCCGGATTGGCGGGTTTATTTCGGCTTGATTGAAGCGCTGTACAAAGTTCACCCCGTTCATATCGACATCGCCGGTACGGTCGAATCGATCGGCACGATTACGAAGGAGACGCTGTACACATGCTACAACGCGTTTTACCACCCCAGCAATATGCTGCTGTTCGTCGTGGGCGGCGTGGATGCGGAAGAGGTGTTTACGCTTGTTCGCAGCAATCAGGCGAAGAAGCAGTACGACAAGCAGGGCTCGATCGACCGGCTGTTTGACCCCGAGCCCCGCGAGGTTCACGAGAAGCGCCGGGAATCGCGGCTGGCGGTATCGCAGCCGAAATGCCTGTTCGGATTCAAGGAGATGGAGCTTGGCTTGACCGGTGAAGCGCTGCTGCGCCGGGACTTGACGACAAAGCTGGCGCTCGATCTGCTGCTCGGGCCCAGCACAAAGTTGTATCAGAAGCTGTACGACATGGATTTGATTTCCGACAGTTTCGGGCATGAGTACAACAGCAACCCGAATTACGCGTTTTCGGCGATCGGCGGGGATACGCGCGATCCGGACCGCATGCTGGCGGTGATCCAGGAGGAAGCGAAAAGCATGCTGGCTTCGGGTTTCCGCGAGGAAGATTTTGAACGGGCGCGGAAGAAAAAAATCGGCGGCTACCTGCGTATGCTTAACTCTCCGGAAAATATCGCCCACGAGTTTACGCGCTACCGGTTCCGGGGCAGCGACCTGTTTGCGGTGCTGCCGATGTACGAATCGCTGACGCTGGACGAAGTGAACACCCGGCTGCGCGAGCACTTGAACTGGGAGCAGATGGCCGTGTCGGTCGTGGTGAGCCCGTAACATGAACGAAGAGCATGGGATTGGAAAAAACATCGCGGACATGACCGTCCTCATTACCGGGGCAAGCCGGGGGATCGGCGCGGATACGGCGCTGCGGTTTGCGGCGGTGGGCATGAACGTGGTTATTCACTATATGAACTCGCTTGAAGCGGCCAACGAGGTTGCCCGCCGATGCCTGGAGGTTGGCGGCAAAGCTTATACGGTGGCTGCGGATCTGCGCAGCAAAGAGCAGATTTTGCGCATGAAGGAACGGCTGGATCATTACGGGCTTCATCCGGATATTCTTGTGAACAATGCGGGGATATCCCATTACGGTTTGCTTTCGGACGTAACCGAAGCGGAATGGGATGATGTCATGGACGTCAATTTGAAAAGCGTCTTTTTGTGCAGCCAGCTGTTTATGCCGTATATGATCCAGCAGCGTTTCGGGCGGATTATCAACGTATCCTCCGTATGGGGTATTTCCGGGGGTTCCTGCGAAACGGTTTATTCCGCTGCCAAAGGCGGAGTCAACGCTTTTACGAAGGCGCTGGCCAAGGAGCTTGCTCCTTCCGGAGTAACGGTAAACGCGGTGGCCCCGGGAGCCGTCCGGACCGATATGATGGAACGTTTTGACGAAGGGGAACTGAAGCAATTGGAGGAAGAAATTCCTGCGGGGCGGCTCGCCTCTCCGCAGGAAATTTCTTCGCTCATTTATTTTCTCGCCCTGCCGGAATCAGGCTACATCACCGGTCAAATCATCAGCCCCAACGGGGGCTGGATTACCTGAATATTTCCGGTCAGGTCCCGCGAGGCTTTTGTCTTGCCGGCCATGAGCGCATAAAACCCGCGTAAACTTCACATATTACGACTGTTGATTTTAAATCGCCAAGCGAAGGAGGATTTAAGGATGTCAACAGTACTCAAAAATTTTGATACATGGAAGAAATTTTTGGGCGACCGTGTGGAGCATGCGGAAAAAGCGGGGTTCAGCGAAGAAGCGATCACTAACCTGGCTTATGAAATCGGCGGATTTCTCGAAGATAAGGTCGATCCGCAGAACGATTCCAACCGGGTACTCAAAGAAATCTGGGAAGTAGGCAGCGAAGACGAGCGTAAAACGATCGCTCGCCTGATGGTAAAGCTGGCGAAGAAAAACTCATAGTTTTTGCTGAAAAGCTCCCGCGTTATGGGAGCTTTTCAGCCATTTTCCACCAGCGGCTTGCCTTTCATTTTCATTTTATATATCATAAAACACATATGATTATTTCGGGCTAAGGAAAGGGTACTAAACTTTTTGAAGCCGTAAGAAGGATTAAAGGTTGATTTTGTCGAAAATGGGTGAGTAGGATAGAGAAGGTGTCTTCAGATGGAACAAAAACAATGGTATTTGGAGTACAAAATACATAAAAACCGCCCAGGACTTTTGGGCGATATCGCCTCGATGCTGGGGATGCTGGAAATCAACATTTTGACGATCAACGGCGTTGAAGGCAAAACCAGGGGATTGCTGCTGGAAAGCGATGACGACGGAAAAATCGACCAGGTCAGCAAAATGCTCGGCAAGGTGGACAGCATCACCGTTACGGCGCTGCGTTGTCCGCGGCTTGTCGATCTGCTGGCCGTAAGGCATGGAAGATACATCGACCGCGATTCCGACGATAAGAAGACATTTCGCTTTACGCGCGACGAACTCGGGATTCTGGTGGATTTTCTCGGCGAAATTTTCAAGCGGGAAGGCCATCAGGTGATCGGACTTCGGGGCATGCCGCGCGTCGGCAAGACGGAATCGATTATCGCCGGCAGCGTATGCTCGATGAAGCGGTGGACATTTGTGTCCTCCACGCTGCTGCGCCAAACGGTGCGGAGCCAACTGTCGGAGGATGAAATGAATCCGCACAATGTGTTTATCATCGACGGCATTATTAGTACGCTGCGCTCGAACGAGAAACATCATCAATTGCTCCAGGAACTGATGTCCATGCCTTCCACGAAGGTGATCGAGCATCCGGATGTTTTCGTCAAAGAATCCGAATACAGTTATGACAATTTTGATATTATTATCGAATTGCGTAACAATCCGGAGGAGCAAATCGTTTATGATACGTTTACGACGATTTACACGGACGATGTGTAATTCGATAAGCATAACCCATAAAAACAGGAGGTGATGGTCATGTCGGAATTGGGTCAGAAGTTAAAGGAAGCCCGCCTTGCCAAAGGCTTGTCATTGGATGACATCCAGGAAATGACGAAAATTCGCAAACGATATCTGGAAGCCATCGAGTCGGGGGATTATAAAGTGCTTCCAGGAAGTTTCTATGTTAGGGCTTTTATCAAGACGTATGCCGAAACGGTCGGCGTGGATGCGGATGAACTGCTTGCCGAGCATCGGCAGAATGTACCGGATGAAGCGCCGGAGCAGACGATGGAACCCGTGATTCAGAAGCGCCGCAGCCGCCAGCATGCCGAGCGCAACTCGAAGTGGCTCTCCACCACGTTGATGTGGTCTTTTGCCGTGCTGATCCTGATCGTCATTTACTTGTATTTTACGGTTTGGGGGAATACGAATCAGTCGGCCGGAGAGAAGCCGGACCCGACGCCGGTAACGCCGGCCACGCAACAAGGGGGCGGGGCGCAAAACGGATCCGGTAATGGAAGCAAGGACGGACAAACCGGCACCGGAAACAATCAACCCGGTACGGGCAATGCCGTGAACGGCGGCGGCAATACGGGGAATGCCGGGACAGGGACCAATACCGGAACAGGAACCAATACCGGCACGGAAACGGGCACTAACGCTGGAACGGGTACCGACAACACCGGCGGAACAAACGCTCCGCAAGACATCGCAGTCGTTCCCGACGGCAAAGAGGGCAGTGCCACGAAGTTCAAGGTGCAAAATGCCGGCGGTCAGCCGGTGCAGGTCGTGATTACAGCCTCCGGCGAAAGCTGGGTCGAGGTTCGCAAAGGCAGCAGAAACGGCGATAAGCTTTACTTTGGCAAAACGTCCGATGGCGATGTACTGGAGTATGATATCGTGCCGGAGGGCTTGTATATTGTATCGGGCGCTTCCAACAAGACGGTTATTACGGTGGCCGGGCAAACGGTGGATGACGGCAAAACAACTTCCAAAATCTTCCTCAGCCTGGATGACGGTACGGGTACGGATGGTGCTTCGACAGGCGACACCGGGCTAGGCGGCAACGTATCCGGGAACAATGCGGAAACCGGAAACGCAACAAGCGGGCAGTAGGGAGCGGCTCTATCGCTTGGGCTTACAAAAGACGGGATTTGGACCTGGCAAGGTTTGAATCGCGTCTTTTTGCATATTTTGCCCGGCGGCAATGGTTTGGACATAGCTTAGAAACAGCTTGGAAATGGCGGGTTGGCTCGACTTCGGGAAAACTTTTACATATAATGATGAATAGAAGAAAAGATTGGGAACCAGAAAGGAATGTGAAGTATGGCTTCGGAAAGTTCATTTGATATCGTCTCGAAAATGGACATGCAGGAATTAAACAATGCGATCGATCAGACGGAACGGGAGATCGCCAGCCGCTTTGATTTTAAAGGAAGCAAAAGCGAACTTAAGCTGGAAAAGGACGTGCTGGTAATCGTGGCGGACGATGAATACAAGCTTGGTGCCGTGATCGATATCCTGCAATCCAAAATGATCAAGCGCGGACTGCCGATCAAAAACCTGGATTACGGTAAAGTGGAACCGGCTTCGATGGGCACGGTGCGGCAGCGCATCAGCTTGAAGCAAGGCATCGATCAGGAGAACGCGAAGAAAATCAACGTGTTGATCCGCGACTCCAAGCTGAAGGTCAAAAGCCAAATCCAGGGTGATCAAATCCGCGTCACCGGAAAAAGCAAGGATGATTTGCAGCAAATCATGCAGCTGCTGCGAAAAGCAGATTTGTCGCTCGATTTGCAGTTTACGAACTTTAAATGACTTCGGAACGGTCTCCTGCAACGCCTCCCGCGCCTGCTTGAGACCCTTTTCATATTTTTGACAGCCGCCTTTTCCGAATATTATACTTGTAGAGGTTGTTTTATCCATGAACATGGTTTAATCACGGCTTGAAACTGATGGGGGAAATCGTTATGACTGAAAAGGTGAAAATCGTTACGCTTGGCTGCGAAAAAAACTTGGTCGACTCCGAAATCATGTCGGGGCTGATCGACCGGCGTGGCTATTCCTTGGTGGACGACCGCGAAGATGCCACGGTTATCATCGTCAATACGTGTGGATTTATCGATGCCGCCAAAGCAGAGTCGGTAAATACGATTCTGGAGCTGGCCGAGCTTAAGGAAAGCGGAAGATTAAAGGCGCTGATCGTGTCGGGATGCCTGACGCAGCGGTATAAGCAGACGCTTATGGAGGAGATGCCGGAGATCGACGGAATCGTCGGAACGGGCGATTTTCATAACATCACGCAGATCGTCGATGAGGCGGTGAAGGGGAAGAAACCGGTGTATGTCGGCAATCCGGTGTTCAACTACGAGCAAGCGCTGCCGCGGAAGCTGACCACAGCCGGTTATACGTCGTATGTGAAAATCGCCGAGGGCTGCGACAACAACTGCACCTTCTGCAGCATCCCGCTGATGCGGGGCAAATTCCGCAGCCGTTCCATCGAATCGATCGTGGAGGAAGTGAAGGGCTTGGCCGCGCAAGGGGTCAAGGAATTCAGTTTGATCGCCCAGGATTCCACCAATTACGGCACCGATTTGTACGGAACTTACAAACTGCCGGAGCTGCTCGATCGTGTCAGCCGGGTGGAAGGCGTGGAGTGGGTTCGGCTGCATTACGCGTATCCGGGCTTTTTTACGGATGAATTGATCGACATGATCGCGTCCAATCCGAAAATTTGCAAATACGTGGATATGCCGCTCCAGCACAGCGAGGACGCGATCCTGAAAAGAATGCGGCGCCCCGGACGCAACCGGGATATCCGCGAGCTGGTCGCCAAAATCCGCTCCCGTATCCCGGACGTTTCTTTGCGCACGTCGCTGATCGTGGGATTCCCGGGCGAAACCGAGGAAGACTTCGAGCGGTTATGCGATTTCGTCCGGGAGATTAAGTTCGACCGGCTTGGCGTGTTTACATACTCGCAGGAGGAGGATACGCCGGCTTCGCGGCTGCCGGATCAGATCGCTGAGGACGTCAAGGAATGGCGGGCCAACACGCTGATGGAAATCCAGCGCACCGTAGCGAACGAAAACAGCGGCAAATACATCGGCAAGGTGCTGGATGTGCTTGTGGAACGCTACGATGGGAGGAGCGACGTTTATGTGGGGCGTTCGCAATTTGATGCCCCGGAAATCGACGGGGAAGTATTCGTGACGAACTGCTCCACGAATATCGGCGATATCGCTAAAGTGCGGATTACGCATGCTTTTGAATATGATTTAACCGGGGAGGCTATCCTGTGAATTTGCCCAACCGCATTACACTGACACGTATTTTTATGATTCCGGTGATGCTGCTTTTTTTGCTGCTGGATGCGGGCTGGTTGTCCTATGAGCTCGTAGTGGGCGCATACACGCTGCCGGTCCATCAATTGATCGCCGCGGTGCTGTTCATCGTCGCCGCCAGCACGGACGGAATCGACGGATACATCGCCCGGAAATACAATCTGGTGACGAATCTGGGCAAACTGCTCGACCCGCTTGCCGACAAACTGCTGGTGGGTACCGTGCTGATCGGGCTTGTGTCACTTGGATTATGCAACGCCTGGATCGCCGTCATCATCATTGCACGCGAATTTGCGGTAACCGGCCTGCGGGAGGTCGCGCTGCTTGAAGGCTCCGTAATCGCGGCCAGCAAGTGGGGCAAAGCGAAAACGATCACGCAGATCATCGCGATTACCGCGCTGCTGCTGAACAATTTCCCGTTTGCCTGGCTGAACATCCCGTTTGACGACATCGCGATCTGGCTGGCGGCGATCATTACGATTTATTCCGGCATCGACTATTTCGTCAAAAATAAAAATGTGCTTTCTTTTTCGAAAATGTAGTGCCTTGAGTGCGATGCTTTGGGTGCGATGTTTTGAAGCGAAGTATTTAATGCTCAGGCAGAGGCTTGTTTTGGATTGCCGGAAGGAGACGTGAAAGCAAATGAAAGCAGAAATTATCGCAGTGGGGACAGAGCTGCTGCTCGGGCAAATCGTAAACACCAATGCGCAATATCTATCCCAGGAGCTGGCCGCGCTGGGGATTGACGTTTATTTTCAAACGGTGGTCGGCGATAATCGGAAGCGGTTTGCCCAAGCGGTGGAGACGGCGGCCGCCCGTGCCGATTTGCTGATTTTTACCGGGGGGCTTGGGCCAACGCAGGACGATTTGACCAAAGAGGCGCTGGCCGAAGTACTTGGCCGGTCGCTGCATATCGATCCGGAAGCGATGGCGAATATCGACCGCTTTTTCAAGGACAGAGGCGTGCCGATGACGGAAAACAACCGCCGTCAGGCGCTGGCGATCGACGGCGGGACGCCGCTTCCTAACGAAACCGGGCTGGCGGTTGGGGATGCGATTGAAGCTGCCGGCAAATTTTATATTGTTTTGCCCGGCCCGCCGAAGGAAATGAAGCCGATGTTCGAGCGCCAGGCGAAGCCGTGGATCTTAAAGCATGCGTTGTCCGAGGAAATGCCGATCTATTCGAAAATGCTCAAATTTGCCGGGATCGGCGAATCGGCGCTGGAGACGAAGCTGCTCGATTTGATCAAGGAGCAGTCGGACCCGACCGTGGCCCCTTACGCCAAGGAAGGTGAGGTCACGATCCGCGTTTCCACCAAGGCTTTAAGCGAACGTGAAGCGATGGCGAAGCTGGATGCCATGGAGCGGGAAATCACTTCCCGCTTGCCGGAGCATCTGTACGCGAACGTCGATGTGCCGATTGAGCAGAAAATTTTGGAGCTGATGGCTCAGCGCGGATTGACGCTCAGCGCGGCCGAGAGCTGCACCGGCGGGCTGCTGATGGAAATGATCACCGCGATTCCGGGCAGCTCGGCCGTGTTTATGGGCGGAATCGTCTGCTATTCCAACGCGATGAAGGAGAAGCTGCTGCACGTTCCGCATGAACTGCTCGAAGGGGCTGACGCCCCCGGCGCCGTCAGCGCAGAAACGGCGCAGGTGTTGGCCGAGCAGGTGCGGCTGACCGCTGATACCGACTTCGGCTTGTCGATTACCGGCGTCGCCGGCCCCGGCGCTTCCGAGCGCAAGCCCGCCGGGCTCGTCTATATCGCGATCTCCCGCCGCGGCGGGGATACGGCCGTATACGAGCTGAACCTCAAAGGCAACCGCGAAGCCGTCCGCATGCGCTCGGCCAAAACGATCTTATATCGGTTGTGGAGAGCACTGATGGAGCCGTAAGCTTAGTGCTTGTAATGTTCTGATTGGAATTATCCAATAGAATTGGAAATTTATTGGCAAATACGGCGGTGTGATTGGATATTTCCAATAGATTGGGTTCGGTAAGGCGCAAACGGGCGATTTGAGCGAGATCTATTGGATTTTTTCCAATGAGTGCTCAAAATGGCGAGTGAATTCCGACAATCTGTTGGATTTTTTCCAATGAGAGGTGAAGGGACGACCGGATTGTAGGAGCACTGCCGTATGGCGTGCGTCGCCACTGTCTACTGAGCATGCTTCTTGCACTTTTCGGCCGCTTGGCATATAATCAAGACACGGAAGAACCGTAGCAAACGAACAGTTGTGCTGCGGTTCTTTTTTTGTTTGGAAATTTGTTTGGGAGGAGGAGTGAATTTGTGCATTTTGGCGAACGATGGATCGATGCCTTGTTGTATCTAATCAGTTGACTAGCTAAAGCCCTGCACCAAAGTAAAGCGAATCCCGCAGGGAGAGCGGCAGCAAGCAGAAAAGTCACCAAAGCAGCACCAAGTTAGGTATAAACAAGCTAAAGCCTTGCACCGAAGTAGAGCGAATCCCGCAGGGAGAGCGACAGCAAGCAGAAAAGTCACTAAAGCAGCACTAAGTTAGGTATAAACAAGCTAAAGCCCTGCACCGAAGTAAAGCGAATCCCGCAGGGAGAGCGGGTCCAGCACGGAACATTGCAGAATAAACAGCCTACGAAGCAGCCCACCCTCGCAGGAGCGCCAAAAGCAGAGCGTGCCCGAAGGGCGATAAGCGGCTGTTTTCCCCATAGTTACCCGGGTGCATACGAAAGCAGCAGTGCCTGCAGCGTGTTTCCAGGTAGCCCAGGAATACCCTAAGTAAGACGTACCACGAAGGGGAGAAAAGCGTTCCAAGCACGAAGTAAGCGAATCCCGCAGGGAGAGCGTCAAGGGAGCGCCTCAGTCTCTCCCACGTTAGTTCAATTTGCGGGAATCCAAAGGGCAGCAGGCCCTTGGGGCCCTCCCTTACGGTAAGGGAGGGTTTGGGAGGGATGAGCCCCCGGTTTGGATAGGTTGAAAAATAGCGAATATATGTTCGAAAAAGTGCTTGGCAAACATTCCAAAACAAGGTACAATTAAAGACGTTGGAAGTATCGTGTTATTATCTCATTTAAGGATGTGAGCTGATTGTCAGATCGTAAAGCTGCGCTGGAAATGGCGCTTCGGCAAATAGAAAAACAATTCGGTAAAGGTTCGATCATGAAGCTGGGCGAATCGACGCATATGCAAGTGGAGATCGTCCCGAGCGGATCGATCGCTTTGGATATCGCTTTGGGTACCGGGGGATTGCCTCGCGGCCGTATTATTGAGGTTTACGGACCGGAGTCTTCGGGTAAGACGACGGTAGCGCTGCACGCGATTGCGGAAGTTCAGAAAATCGGCGGACAAGCCGCATTTATCGACGCGGAGCATGCGCTGGACCCATCCTATGCGGGCAAGCTCGGCGTAAACATCGACGAGTTGCTTTTGTCCCAGCCGGATACGGGCGAACAAGCGCTGGAAATCGCCGAAGCGCTCGTGCGTAGCGGCGCGGTTGACATCATCGTCATCGACTCTGTAGCCGCGCTTGTGCCTAAGGCGGAAATCGAAGGCGAGATGGGGGATTCCCACGTCGGTTTGCAAGCCCGCCTGATGTCGCAGGCGCTGCGGAAGCTGTCGGGAGCGATCAGCAAATCGAAAACGATCGCGATCTTCATTAACCAACTTCGTGAAAAAGTCGGTGTGATGTTCGGGAATCCGGAGACAACGCCGGGTGGACGGGCTTTGAAATTCTATTCGACGGTCCGTCTGGACGTTCGCCGCGTGGAAACGATCAAGATGGGCAACGACATGGTCGGGAACCGGACACGGATTAAGGTCGTGAAGAATAAAGTCGCTCCACCGTTCAAACAAGCCGAAATCGACATTATGTACGGTGAAGGTATTTCCAAAGAGGGCAGCATCATCGACATCGGCGTGGAGTTGGATATCGTGGATAAGAGCGGCGCCTGGTATTCGTTCGCCGGCGAACGCCTCGGTCAGGGCCGGGAGAACGCAAAGCAATTCTTGAAAGAGCATCCGGAAATCTCCAATACGATTGAACTAAAAATCCGGGAATCGAGCAATTTGACCACTTCAGTCGCTCCTGCATCACCAAGCGAACAGGAAATGGAACTCCAAGAGGAGCAAGCGCTTTTCGGAGATGAATAAGGCAGCAGCCATGAAGCGCCCTGACCCCGCGGTAATTAACCGGGGCAGGGCGCTTTTGCAGTTTAGGGCGGTCGGCCAATTAGCGGTAGGATAGAGCTAAAATAAAGGCCGCCATCCTGAACTTTTGCGGCGTTTTATTCAGAAGAGGAAATATTTTGGCTCAAAACCGCAAACGGCGCTTGAAAGAGGGGTTACAGGAACGATGAACCGCCGGCTTTCAAAATAGCGGTACTTTATGTGCTTATGATCCGGAGTCAGGCATGTTCATCCTCATTAGCGGCATTTTTTGTCCTTATTTTCCTGTAAATGGCCCAGAACCTGGCATTTCTTGTGATTCGAGGAAATAGCGACATAAATTACCTTTATTCTTCTCAAATGGATGCATATTGCTGGAATAACGCCATTTTTTGCCCTTAAGTTTTTCGCTAGAGTTTCTTGGAAAGCTTGGTTTTGCTATTGCGGGACAACCAGATTGCTAGTTAAAAGTGACATTATGTTATACAGGAAAAACTGATACTACACTTGGTACCGATGGCCGGGTGTGACACAGGAGGGACGCAGTTTGAATCAGTGGGGGAAAAGCCGCGGAAAAAATCAAAGCGGCAAACACGATATCGTAGACATATCCGATGAGGCGGTCTGGGAGGAAAGAATGCGGACGCCTGAGCGGGAGAAATCCCACCAAGTGGAGAAATCCAGCCAAGAGGAGGATTCCGGCGAAGCGGAGAAATCCGGGTTATCCGCTTTTCCGGAAGATGGGGAGCTGGCCATTACTTCGGTGCAGATGCTGAAGCGGCCGAAACATCGGTACCGGATTGTTTTCGGAACGTACGCGTTTGAGGTTCATGAGGATGTCATGATCAAATACCGGATGATCAAGGGGGCGGTCTTTACCAAAGCGGAGCTGGAGGAGATCGTTTCGGCGGATGAGCGGCAGCGGGGCTACGCCGACGCTCTGGCGTATTTGAGCCGGAAGCCGCGGACCGCGTACGAAATCTCCATGCGTTTAAAGGAAAAAGGGTGGGGAGAAGAAACGGTAAACGATGTTATCCAGCGGCTGCACACCGAGGGTTACCTCAATGACGCCGCATATGCGCAGGAATGGGCTTCTCAGCGGGTGAAACTCCGGGGGAAGGGGAAATTATGGGTGCGTCACGAACTGCGCCAGAAAGGGGTCTCCAAGCCTCTGATCGACGAGGCGTTGGGCGAAGTAAGCGAAGACGACGAATTCGCCAGCGCCCTGCTGCTGGGGGCCAAGAAATGGCGCGGCACTTCGGGCGAACCGTTAGATAAAAAGCGCAAGACGGGAGCTTTTTTACAGCGCAGAGGTTTTTCCGGAAAAATCGTTGCAAAAGTGCTGCAGGAACTCAGCCGCCAAGACGGGATGAACGCTGAAGACGAGTGGTACGAAGAATAGCGGGCCGAGGCCGGAACGAGAGGGAACTGTTGTCATTTGCTTGACAATTTCTTTCATCAAATAATAAAATGAACATGAATCCATATCGCTGAAGTCCTCTTTTACCTTCCAAAATTATGGACTCCGAATGTGATTCTGTTCTCCAATCATGAGGCCAATACTTCCGTATTTACCGCGGAACCATCATGCATAAGCATGAACAGCTGAACTGAATGGGCGTGTCATGTATTCTTAGTACGAATGATGAATGTGAAAAGTAACTAACAACTGCAAACATCCCAAGGAATGCCTTGGAGGAAACAACGGGGAGGTGAACAGATGAATCCTGTAATCTGGATCGTTCTCGTTGCAGCCGCTTTATTCTTTGGGTTCGTGATCGGATATTTTATTCGCAAATCTCTTGCAGAAGCTAAAATTTCCAGTGCGGAACACGCTGCAAGCCAAATCTTGGAAAACGCAAGGAAGGAAGCAGAGGCACTGAAAAAGGAAACGGTTCTGGAAGCAAAAGATGAAGTCCATAAGCTAAGAACCGAAGCTGATAAAGACATTCGTGAACGTCGGAATGAAATTCAACGACAAGAAAGACGATTGTTGCAAAAAGAAGAGTCGCTGGATAAAAAATTAGAATCACTTGAACGTAAAGAAGAGCAAGTGGTCAGCAAGGAGAAACGGATCGAAGAAACGCAGCAGCAAATCGAGCTGATTTACAAAAATCAGGTTCAAGAATTGGAACGCATCTCCAATTTGACGATGGAAGATGCCCGCACGATTATTTTGAACAACGTTGAGCAGGAAGTCCGCCATGAAACGGCGCAGATGATCAAAGACATCGAACAGCAGGCGAAAGAGGAAGCGGACAAGAAATCCCGCGAAATCATTACGCTGGCCATTCAACGCTGCGCTGCCGACCATGTGGCGGAAACGACGGTGTCCGTCGTAACCCTGCCGAACGAAGAGATGAAGGGACGGATTATCGGGCGCGAAGGCCGTAATATTCGTGCGCTCGAAACGTTAACGGGCATTGATCTCATTATCGATGATACGCCGGAAGCGGTTATTCTGTCGGGATTTGACCCGATCCGCCGCGAAATTGCCCGCACCGCGCTGGAGAAACTGGTGGCGGACGGACGTATTCATCCGGCGCGCATCGAAGAGATGGTCGAGAAATCGCGCCGGGAAGTGGACGAACGCATTCGCGAATATGGCGAACAGGCTACCTTCGAGGTGGGCGTGCATGCTCTCCATCCCGACTTGATCAAAATTCTGGGACGTCTCAAGTTCCGGACAAGCTACGGTCAAAACGTGCTGAAGCATTCGATGGAGGTTGCGTACCTGGCCGGATTGATGGCCGGAGAACTCGGCGAAGATATCGCACTGGCCAAACGTGCAGGCTTGTTGCATGATATAGGTAAAGCGCTTGATCATGAAGTGGAAGGATCTCATGTCGAAATCGGCGTGGAACTGGCTAAGAAATACAAGGAACATCCGGTGGTCATCAACAGTATTGCCTCTCACCACGGCGATTGTGAAGCGACTTCCGTCATCGCCATGCTGGTTGGCGCTGCGGACGCATTGTCGGCGGCAAGACCGGGGGCGCGGCGCGAGACGCTGGAAACGTATATTCGCCGTCTGGAGAAGCTCGAAGAAATTTCCGAGTCGTTCGAAGGCGTCGAGAAATCGTTTGCCATTCAGGCGGGCCGCGAAGTGCGCGTGATGGTGCAGCCGGATAAAATCGACGATGCGGAAGCATTCCGCTTGGCGAGAGACATTACCAAGAAGATTGAAAGTGAACTGGATTATCCGGGTCATATCAAAGTTACCGTCATCCGTGAAACGCGGGCGGTTGAATACGCCAAGTAAAGGATATGCTGAAAAGTGGCCCCCTGGGGGGCCGCTTTTTCATTGATTGACGGAGCTGCTTACGTTGCGGCAGTCATGTTTGAGGAGGGAGCATCATTAAAGTTCTGTTTATCGGAGACATCGTAGGGAACACGGGGCGTAAAGCGTTAAAGGCCACGCTGCCTCATCTGAAGTCGAAGTACAATCCGCACATCATCATCGCCAACGGCGAAAACGCGGCGGCCGGGCGGGGGATTAACGCCAACATCGCCAAGGAATTTTTTGAGCAGGGCATTCACGGATTAACGATGGGCAACCATACGTGGGACAATAAAGAGATTTTCGATTTTCTAGATGATGAACCGAGGATGGTTCGTCCGGCCAACTATCCCCCGGGCACGCCGGGCCGGGGTTCGATGGTCGTCAAGGGGGGCGGCAAGGAGCTGGCGGTCGTAAACCTGATGGGCCGCACGTTTTTGCCGCCGCTGGACGATCCGTTCCGCAAGGCGGACGAAATCATCGGCCAGCTGTACAAGAAACACAAATGCATTCTGGTCGATTTCCACGCCGAAGCCACCTCGGAAAAAATCGCCATGGGCTGGTATTTGGACGGCCGCGCTTCTTTGGTGGTCGGCACGCACACGCATGTGCAAAGCAATGACGACACGATTTTGCCGCAAGGCACCGCTTATTTGACAGACGCCGGTATGGTCGGCTCCCGGGAAGGGATTCTCGGGATGGAGCGGACTGCTGTGCTGCGCAAATTCACGACCCAACTGCCGGTCCGGTTTCAAGTATGCGAAGGCAAATGGCATTTTCATGCCGTGTTCGTGGAACTGGATGAAGCGACCGGCCGGGCGCGCAAAATTGAAAAAATCCGTCTGCTTGAAGACGAGTGGCGTATGGACTGAAGCTGGCGAACCAAGGCCTCCCAAAGTACAACAAGGGAAAAAGAAGGAATTATTTGAGCTCTCACGAATATCTTCTAAGTAGTGGATTCAACCGATTATTCCCAGGGAGGTACTTTGACCATGGAAGTATTAAAAGTTTCAGCAAAATCCAACCCCAACTCCGTTGCCGGGGCGTTAGCTGGAGTTCTTAGAGAACGCGGCGCTGCTGAACTTCAAGCCATTGGGGCTGGTGCACTTAACCAAGCCATTAAAGCTGTAGCGATCGCCCGGGGATTTGTCGCGCCAAGCGGGGTAGACCTCATTTGTATTCCGGCATTTACCGACATCGTTATCGATGGTGAGGACCGTACCGCCATTAAACTTATCGTAGAACCCAGATAATATGTTATTTCCGGCATGATGCCTGTTTACGACGTAACCCGACGTAGACAGGTTTTTTTGTTATTTTCAAACCGAATAGGAGGGGCCATTTTGAAGTATCCTGTAATTGATTTTCATTGCGATGCTTTAAGCAAAATGTTGCTTGACCCGGCGCTTGATTTTGCCAGCGATGAACGGCTGGATGTCAATTTGCAGCGCATGAAAGCCGGGGGGGTAGCCCTGCAGTGCTTTGCGATTTTTCTTTCCGAACGTCTGGGAACTCCGAAAATGGAGTATATTCTGGGACAGCTTGACTTGTTTCGGCAAAAAGTAAAAAGCCTCAGCGTGGCCGAGATCCGTACGGTGGAAGACCTTGAGGAGCTGGAGCGGAAGGGGGGACCCGGCGGCCTGCTGTCGCTGGAAGGAGCCGACGGACTGGAAGGCAACCTGCATTATTTGCGCATATGCTACGAGCGGGGGGTTCGTTTTCTCGGCATTACGTGGAATCATGCCAATTGGGCGGCCGACGGCATTATGGAGCCAAGAGGGTATGGATTTACGCCGCAAGGGCTGGAATTGGTCAAGGCCTGTCAGGAGCTTGGAATCATCCTCGACGTATCGCATTTATCGGTCAAAGGGTTTTGGGAGCTGGCGGAGCTGGCCGATCGGGCGGGAAAACCTTTTATCGCTTCGCATTCAAATGCTTATAGCGTCTGCGGACATGCCCGGAATTTGCGCGACGACCAGATCAAGGAGATCGTTCGGCTCGGCGGACGGATCGGAATCACTTTTGTTCCCTGGTTCGTCAAAGAGGGGCGGAACGTTTCGAGCCGGGACATTTTGCCGCATCTGGACCGGATTTGCTCGCTTGGGGGAGCGAAGACAATCATGTTCGGCTCCGACTTCGACGGCATCGAATCGCATTTGAGCGATTTGTGGCATGCGGGACATTACGCCAAATGGCAGGAAACTTTGTTGAAATATTATCCGGAGGAGCTTGTCCGTGGATGGTTGTACGGCCATGCGGCCGCGTTCCTGCGGGCCTGGCTGCCTCATAACAAGAAAGCGCTTTAATCTATCCAATTACGAGAACGAATTGATCGAAAACTACTATACGAAAATCGTGAGAAAACGCTTGCTTTTTGTCCGCCCGAGACATAAAATTGACATGACTCTGAAACAGAATGTTCACAAAATGCGAGGCTGAAAGTGAGTTCTCGCACGTCTACATTCTAGGGGTATTATTTATAATCTTAGTTTGCATTGCGATACGATTAAAGGGGTGGGCGATCTTGATTAGTCAATTGTCTTGGAAGATCGGTGGACAGCAAGGCGAAGGGGTTGAAAGTACGGACCGGATTTTTTCGACGGCCTTAAACCGGCTGGGTTATTACTTGTATGGGTACCGGCACTTTTCATCCCGTATCAAAGGCGGACATACAAACAACAAAATCCGGATCAGTACCAAGCCGATTCGTGCGATTTCCGACGACTTGGACATCTTAGTCGCTTTTGACCAGGAAAGTATCGATCTGAATGCCAAAGAACTGCGCAGCGGCGGGGTTATCGTAGCCGATGCCAAATTTAATCCTACCGTTCCCGAAGGCGTGAATGCCAGATTGTTTCCGGTTCCGATTTCGAGCATTGCCGAAGAACTCGGAACTTCGCTGATGAAAAACATGGTGGCCTCCGGCGCATCCTGGGCGCTGCTCGGACTTCCGCTTGAGGTGTTCAATAAAGCCGTGGAGGAAGAGTTCGGGCGCAAAGGTCCGGCTATTGTCGAAAAAAATATCGAAGCGGTCAAGCGGGGCGCGGACTATTGTTTGGAGCTGGCCGGCGGTCCTTTGGAGGAGTTTAAGCTGGAGCCGGCCGACGGCAAGCAGAAGCTGTTCATGATCGGCAACGATGCGATCGGCCTTGGCGCCGTAGCCGCAGGATGCCGGATCATGAGCGCGTACCCGATTACGCCTGCTTCCGAAATCATGGAATATTTAATCAAGAAATTGCCGAAATTCGGCGGAACCGTCATTCAAACGGAAGACGAAATTGCGGCCATTACGATGGCGATCGGCGCCAGCTATGGTGGCGTTCGTACGATGACGGCTTCGGCCGGACCGGGCTTGTCTCTCATGATGGAAGCGATCGGTCTCGCCGGCATGACGGAAACGCCGGTCGTCATCGTCGATACACAGCGCGGCGGTCCAAGTACGGGCCTGCCGACGAAGCAGGAGCAAAGCGATATCAACGCGCTGATTTACGGCACGCACGGCGAGATTCCCAAAATCGTGCTTGCGCCAAGCTCCATTGAGGAGTGCTTCTACGATACCGTTCAGGCCTTTAACCTGGCCGACAAATATCAAGTTCCGGTCATCTTGGCCACGGACCTGCAGCTGTCGCTCGGCAAACAGTCTTGCGAAATGCTGGATTTCGAAAAAGTTACGATCGACCGCGGCTATCTCGTCAAGGATATTCCGGACCGCGAAGACTCGAGCATGTTTAACCGGTACGCCTTCACCGAAAACGGCATTTCGCCGCGGGTTCTGCCCGGCGAGAAAAACGGCATCCACCATGTGACCGGAGTGGAGCACGACGAGGCGGGACGTCCGTCGGAAAGTACGGTCAACCGGAAAAAGATGATGGAGAAGCGTCTGCGCAAGCTGGCGAAGCTCGAAGTGAACGACCCGATTCACCTAGAGGCCCCGCACGCCGAACCGGATCTTCTTATCGTCGGCATGGGTTCGACCGGCGGTACGATCGAACAGGCGCGTAAACAGCTTGAAGCTGACGGCATCAAAACGAATCACATGACGGTTCGCCTGATGCATCCTTTCCCGACGGAGCTGGTGCTGCCGCAAGTAGCCACAGCGAAAAAAGTCGTCGTTTTGGAAAACAATGCAACAGGGCAGCTGGCCAATCTGATCAAACTGCATGCCGGCCATCACGGCAAAATCGCGAATGTGCTGAAATATGACGGAAATCCGTTTCTTCCTTCGGATGTTTACGAAGAATGCAAGAAGGCGGCCGGAAACAAAGCGCAGGAGGAGTTGGTGAAAAATGGCAACCTTTAAGGAATTCCGCAACAATATTAAACCAAACTGGTGTCCGGGATGCGGGGATTTCTCCATTCAAGCCGCGATCCAGCGCGCCGCAGCGAATGTAGGCCTGGAGCCCGAGAACCTGGCCGTCATATCCGGGATTGGCTGCTCCGGACGGATCTCCGGTTATATCAACGCATACGGCCTGCACGGGATTCATGGCCGCGCTCTTCCGATTGCGCAGGGCGTCAAATTGGCCAACCGCGACCTCACCGTGATCGCTTCCGGCGGCGACGGCGACGGCTTCGCCATCGGGATGGGACACACGGTGCATGCGATCCGCCGCAACATCAACATCACGTATGTCGTTATGGATAACCAGATTTACGGGTTGACGAAAGGGCAAACCTCTCCGCGCAGCGGCGAAGGTTTCAAGACCAAGAGCACGCCCGAAGGCTCGGTGGAATCGACCTTGTCTCCGCTGGAAATCGCTCTGGCGTCGGGCGCGACGTTTGTCGCTCAGTCCTTCTCCAGCGATTTGAAGCAACTGACGTCACTGATCGAGCAGGGCATCCAGCATGAAGGCTTTTCGCTGATCAACGTGTTCAGCCCATGTGTCACCTTTAATAAGGTGAACACGTATGACTGGTTTAAGGAAAACATCATCAACCTCGATACGATTCCGGATTACGATCCGGCGAACCGGGCGATGGCGATGGCGAAGCTGATGGAAACGGGCAGCATGATTACCGGCCTGATTTATCAGAACAAAGAGAAGAAGAGCTACGAAAATCTGGTTCACGGTTTCAAACAAGAGCCGCTTGCTCATCAACAGCTTGCTTTATCGGAATCAGAGTTTGACAATCTTGTAGCAGAATTTAGATAATATTGCGAAGGGCGTCCTTTTTTGCTGGACGTCTTTTCCTTTTTGTACGCAATAGGTGTATAATGGGTAACGATGTGAATCGTCATCGACATAGAGAATATACGAGGAGTGTTTGCAAAAATGAGTAAAGCAGTATCTGTCGGCGTATCTGCACGTCATATCCACTTAACCCAGGAGCACATCGAAATTCTGTTTGGCCAAGGTTATCAATTGACTGAATTCAAACCGTTATCCCAACCGGGACAATTTGCCGCTAATGAACAGGTGGCCGTGATCGGGCCGAAAGGGCAATTCGACAAAGTCCGGATTTTGGGACCTGCTCGTCCGGCATCCCAACTGGAAATTTCCCGTACGGATTCCTTCGCGATCGGCGTGAAAGCTCCGGTTCGCGAATCGGGCAACATCGAAGGCACGCCCGGCATCAAAGTTAAAGGGCCGGCCGGGGAAATCGAATTGGACAAGGGTGTCATTGTAGCCGCTCGCCATATTCACTTCCATACCTCGGATGCGGAGAAATGGGGCATTAAAGATAAACAGCTGCTGAAAGTCCGTTTGGGCGGGGAGCGCGGTTTGGTGTTGGAAAATGTGATCGCCCGCGTTTCGGACAACTTTGCGCTCGACATGCACATCGATACCGATGAAGCGAATGCGTCCGGCGCCAAAACGGGAGATACGGCGGAGATTATCGACTGATCGCATTGCGATACTTATGATAAGATCATAGTCAAACCAATAGGGAAGGGCTTGCTCCCGGCAGAAGATGTGCCGGGAGCAAGCCCTTGACGTTTTTCCATAGATTTAGCCTTCAGCACGTTCGATCGCTACGGCGTGAGCGATGCAGGGGATGCTTTCCCCCTGCTGGTAGGAGAGCGGAGAGAGCAGCGCGCCGGTGGCGACGACGAGAATCCGGCTTAGTTCTCCGCGTTTCACCTTGTTCAGCAAGTGCCCGTAGGTCACGACGGCCGAGCACGCGCATCCGCTGGCCCCCGCTTGCACCTGCTGCTTTTCGTAATCGTAAATCATCATCCCGCAGTCTTTATACGTAGTGTCCTGAATGGGCACGTTATGGCGGTTAAACAGATCGTTGGCGATCGCATAACCGACCTTGGACAGGTCGCCCGTGACAATGAGGTCGTAGTAGGAGGGGGTGATCTCCAAATCCCGCAGATGCGCTTGAATCGTATCAACGGCCGCTGGCGCCATCGCCGCCCCCATATTTAACGGATCGGTAATGCCCATGTCGATCACTTTGCCGATGGTGGCCGCCGTCACCGACGGTCCTGTCCCCTCCAGCGATAGCACGGCCGAACCGGACCCGGTGACGGTAAATTGCGCCGTCGGCGGCTTTTGCGAGCCGTACTCCGTCGGATAACGGAATTGCTTCTCAACGCTGGCGTTATGGCTGCATGTGCCGGCCAGCGCGTATTTGGCGCCCCCCGCGTTCACGACAAAGGAAGCGAGCGCCAGGCTTTCCATCGAGGTGGAGCATGCCCCAAACATCCCGACATAAGGGATGCTTAACGTGCGGGCGGCAAAGCTGGTGCTGATGATCTGGTTCATCAAATCGCCGCCAAAATGGAATGAAATCTGCTCTTTCGTTAAGCCGGCATTTTCGATCGCCAGCTTGGCCGACTCCTCCATCAGCGTTTTTTCGGCTTTTTCCCAGCTGTCCTGTCCCAAATACAAGTCGCCGTGGATGATGTCGAAGTCCTCGGCAAGCGGTCCTTGGCCTTCGAACGGGCCGACGACGGTGGCGGTGCTGATGATTTTTGGTTTGTTCTCAAAAACCCAGCTTTGATGTCCCTTCAGCATGTCAATGACCTCCTCCGGCGTAGCCCGGAACGAAGATGGCGTATAAGATCCCGATAACAAACGCCGCTACCGTACCGAACACAACGACCGAACCGGCCAACTGGAACATCCCGGCGCCGACGCCAAGCACCAATCCTTCGGCGCGGTGTTCAATAGCGCAGGAAGCCATTGAGTTAGCAAACCCGGTCACGGGCACGGCCGACCCGGCTCCCGCCCACTGGGCGATCTTGTCGTAGACGCCAAGGCTTGTCAGCAGGACGGACAAAATGACGAGAACGGCCACCATGGGGCTCGCCGCTTCTTTTTCGCTCATTCCGGCAAAATGAATGAAAGCCTGGCGGATGCATTCGCCAAGCAGGCAGATCAGCCCGCCGACCAGAAACGCCCGCACGCAGTTGAGGGCCACCGGGCGCTTCGGTTCATGCGAATTGGCCAGCCGTTGGTATTGCTGCTGCGTCGGCGTCAGCTTTTTGTTTTGTTTCTTGGCCATGTTCCCATACCTCCTTCGTTTACGATGATAAGAGCGGCTTGACGCCTTCGATGACCTTTTGCAGGCGGTTCGAGCAGTCGCCGTACAGTTTTTTGGCTTCGTCCTCCTCGGATGAAAGGGCAAACATCTCCAGATCGGCTTCGCATTTTTTCAGTTCCGCCAGCAATACCGCCTTTTCCTGCGGCTGCGGAACCTTAATCTGATCGTCGTACAAATCGGCGTAAAATTGACCGTAGGCATCGACTTGCCCCAAATTGACATTGTCGAGCGACACGCCGAGCTTTTCCAGTTCGGTGTTCAGCCAATGCCGGTTCAGCCCGATCGTGGCCAGCGGCTCATCCATAATTTTTCCGTCGATGATGACCGTTTGCGGTTCGGGTTCGGGAGAAACTTTGATGCCCAGATCGGATGGGGTCAGCGGCAGGTATTCCTTTTTAGGCAAGGCGTTGATTTCCCCGTCGGGCTCAATGACCGCGAATTCGACCTCCGCAACTTTGAAAATGTTCTTTTTACGCAGTTGGGCGATCAATTCCTCGTTGGTGAGCCTTTCTTTTTTCAAATTATCCTCCATCACCTTGCCGTCTTTGATCAAAACGGTCCCCTTGCTGTCGATCAAATCCCTGGCCTTTTTGCTCTTGATCTGCAGAAATTCGATGCCAAGGGACACGAGAAACCAGACGGCGACGGCAATGATCCCCAAATACCAGTTGGTCCCGATATCGAGGGAGATGTAGGCCGTAATGCTGCCGATGGTGATTCCGGTGATATATTCGAAAAAGGAAAGTTGGGATACCTGCCTTTTCCCAAGCAACCGAGTAAGCAAATATAAAACGACGACAGCCACCAGTGTTCTAACTATGACTTCCAGCCATACCGGCATGCGGATACTCCTTTCAGCTTAACGCTTTTGACAAAAATCGGGTTGAACTAACCCCATTATGCGCGAGCCCAACCACTTTTACTAAATACAAAATATGGAAAAATAAATACCGCATGAAGATTCATTTAGCAGGCAAAATTATGCTGTGTCTCAATGATTTTGTAATTCAAAAGGTGGTGAAAAAACATGACGGTGGCAGCACAAGTCAAAACGACGCTGGCTTCTTTGAAAAGCGCTCAGGCCAACCTTGAGCAATTTGCGCTGAACACGCAAAACCAACAAGCCAAAAACCTGTTCACGGATGCCGCTAAACAAACGCAGCAAATCGTGACTCAAGTGGAAAGCCGCGTAACGCAGCTGGAAAGCGAAGAGCCTCAATATAAAGGGTTCTGATCCGCCGGCATAGGCCGGGCAAAAACGATGAACAAATGATGGCCCGTTCTTAGGAACGGGCCATCATAGCGATATATCCAACGATTAACTCTTTATTCCCGGAACGGCGGATGCCGCACCGATCACGCCGGCGTGATCGCCAAGCGCGGCGGCATGAAGAAGAACTCCGTCGCCCCAATAAACGGGGTTCATGATCCGGCGAAGATGCACGCGGATCCTCTCCAGCAGGAAATCGCCTTGGCCCATGATCGCTCCGGCGAGGAGAAACCGGTGGGAGTTGAGCGTATGCGCCAGATTGGCAAGACCGACCGCGATCCGTTCCGCGTAAAGGCCGACAAGGCGCAGCGCCAGCGCGTTCCCGCCGCGGGCTTCCGCGAACAGCTGTCTCGGGTCCTGAACCCATGGATCCGGGCATCCTTGCTCACGCATCAGGGTTTTCAGCCCGGTCACGGAAGCGTAGGTTTCCCAGCAGCCACGATTGCCGCAGCTGCAGGGGAGGCCACCCATCGCGACGATATGATGGCCGAAGCCGCCGGCGTAGCCGTCGTCTCCCCAAAAGATTGTGCCGTCCCTGACGATGCATCCCCCTATTCCCGTACCGAGGGCTATGCAAATCAAGCTGGAAATGCCTTGCGCTGCGCCTTTCCATTGCTCTCCCAGCGCGATGGCATGGACGTCGTTCATCACAGTGGCCGGAAGCCCGGACTCACGTTCAAGCAGCACGCGCAGCGGGGTTCCCGTCCAACCGGGCAGATGCTCCGTTGCATAAGCGATCGTGCCGGAAGTATCGACCGTTCCGGCTGTCCCTACGCCGACGCCCAGCAACTGCAGGCCTTCCTGTTCGGCTGTCCGTCGATGCTCGCCGATTACGCCGAACAGCTTGGTCAGGAGGGCGTCTCTGCCCCGCGATGCTTCCGTCGGCACGGTACGGAAGTGCCGGACAGCGCCGCCTGCGCCGATCAGCGCCGATTTGATACCGGTGCCGCCGATATCGATGCCGATGGCGCTGCGCGATCCGCTCATCGGCCGACACCGGTTGGCCCGGCACCCAGGATGGCGCGGACGGATTGTTCCGTCACTGAGTGCGGCCGGGTAATCGCCGTATCGACCACGACGGCGAAAGCTCCCGTACGCAAGGCTTCGGCGGCTTGCTCTGTGGTGCGAATCCGGCCTTCGGCGACGACCGGAACCCGTACGGCCGCCGCCAGCTCCGCCAACAGCCGGAAGTCCGGCGCTTCGACCTGCGGGCTATAGGGAGTGTAGCCACCCTCCTTAATCGCCGCCACGTCCTGCGGCGAATTGGCCCGGATCGCCGCCGCTCCTCCGTCTTTTGCCGCTTTCGCCATAGCCGTCATGATATGGCTTCCGTATAGCGCCTCCCCAGGAAAAGCCTGACAGGATACGATCAGCCGTCCTTTTAACTGCTTCAGTAGTTTCTCCATAATCATTCCCTGACTCCTTTGTTTGGATGGATTCCCCAAAATAAAGCGTATACATAGGTCTATTACTCAGTATAAAAAACATATAACCTACATGTAAAGAAAATAATTTTCGGAATTAACGGAAATATAGAAAAAAATAAACATAATCATTTACAAATTGATTTAGTTCTGGTACTTTAGTACTCGTGAAACAGCCAACCACAAACAAGGAGGAGTTGTACAGATGAAGTCGTTTGACGTCATAGTGATGGGCGGCGGCATTTCCGGCACAATGGCCGCGGTAGCGGCGGCCAAGTCGGGGGCAAAGACACTGATCGTGGAGTCGCAAGGCTACTTGGGCGGTACCTTGACCGCCAATGGCGTAGGTCCGATGATGACCTTTCATGCCGGGGAGAAGCAGGCTATTCAAGGCTTGACGGACGAACTGATCGAAAGATTGAAGAGAATCGGCAAGTCGCCGGGTCATATTTTTGACACGGTCGGATTTACGTATTCGGTAACTCCGTTCGATGCCGAGGCGATGAAGGTCGAGCTGGAATCCATGGTTTTGGAAAACGGAGGGGAAATTCTGTACCATACGATGCTGGCGGAGGTGCAAACGGAGGATCAGCGGATCACCGGGATAACCGTATGCAACAAATCCGGATTAAGCGGACTGTCGGCCAAAGTCTTTATCGATGCGACCGGGGATGGGGACCTTTCCGTCCGGGCGGGAGCGGCGTTCACCAAAGGGCGCGAAAGCGACGGGGCCATGCAGCCGATGACTTTGAAAATGAAGATGATCAACGTCAATATCGCGAAGGTAAAGGCTTATATCCACGCTCATCCGGAGGATTTTCCGCTGTATAACGGCGATACCTCGATCATTGAGAAGGCGCCGAGATTGTCGACCGCCGGCTTCGTCAGCCTGTTCCGGGAGGCGAAGGAGCGAGGCGAGATCTCCATACCGCGCGAGGATGTCCTCTTCTTCGAAACGAACACGCCCGGCGAGGTGATCTTGAATACGACGCGGGTTCTCGGCCATGACGGGACGAATGCCTGGAGCCTCAGCCGGGCCGAGACGGAGGGACGGAAGCAGTGCAGGGAGCTGGAGCGCTTCGTGAAAAAATACATTCCCGGTTTTGAAAACGCTACCGTGGAATCGACCGGTCCGTCTATTGGGGTTCGCGGTTCCCGGCAAATCATCGGCCTGTACACGCTGACAGCGGCCGATATCCTGTCCCAGACCAAATTTGAGGATACGGTCGCCCATTCGGGTTATCCGATCGATATTCATAACCCGGACGGCGAAGGCACGAAGCACGAAAAACTGGAATGGGGAGGCATGTACAGCATTCCGTACCGGTGCCTCATTACGCCGACGCTGAAAAATGTCATCGTCATCGGCCGCTGTCTGTCCGCCACCTTTGAAGCGCAAGCCGCCGTCAGAACGACGCCGACGACCGGTGCCATTGGGCATGCGGGCGGGGTTGCCGCCGCGCAGGCCGCATTGCGGAACCTCGATGTAAGTCAGGTGGACGTTGCCAAGGTGCAGACCGTGCTGAAGGAGCAGGGAGCCTACCTGGAGGTTTAATGAGGTGAAGAGGTTGTTTAAAAAGTCGTATTTTGATCACGAAGCATATCAGGAGTGGTCTCGACGTCGAAGCTTGAATTCAGCCGGGTGGGGCATATGCTTCCGAAGCATGTTTCCTACGGAGACATTTCCGGTGCTCACGTACCCAAAACGTACGCTCCGCTCCTTTCGTCCCTAGCTTCATCCGACCTAAAGCGTTTTGAAAAAACGCACATCGTAAGCATAAGCTTCGGTGCTGAAAAGCCGACTTTTTGAACACGCACTTGAACCGAAAATCGATTGTTCTGCTACCTGTTGGTTTTTATTTGAATGTAAAGGAGACTTAAACCATGAGTTCAATGATGTGGGTACAGGCTATTGGCATATTACTCGTATTTCTGTTGTTTGCGGCGCTGATGATGACGCGGAAGCTGCCGACCATTCTGGCGCTGCCGAGCATGGCAATTCTGTTCGCGCTGATTGCGGGCGTCCCCTGGGCCTCGGGGAATCCCGAGACAGCCACGATCGGCGGGACGATTCTTGCCCAGGGTTCCATGCGGCTGTCTACGGCGATCGCAGGCCTGATCTTCGGCGCCTGGTTCGGCCAGATTCTCAATAAAGTAGGCGTTACCAAGGCGATAATCCGCAAGGCCGCCGAGTTGGCGGGCGACAAGCCGGTGCTGATCGCGTTGCTGTTCTTTGTTACGGCTTCGGTGATCTTTTCCGCGGCAAGCGGTCTCGGGATGGTTATCCTCGTTGGGACGATCATTATTCCGATCATGCTGACCGCCGGCATCAGCCAGTTCCTGGCCTCCGTTGTTTTGCTGTCTTCCGTCGGCGTCGGGGTGCTGTTCAACGTTTCAAACTGGGCGGTTTACGTGGATGTGATGGGGCTGCCGGTTTCCACCGTAGCCGATTACACGTTAATCGCCGCCTTGCCGTTGATCATTATCAGTATGATTATGATCGTATTTTACGCTCGCCGCGAGGGGCGCGGGCGCAAAGCATGGGCGATGCCGGCAAACTCGCCGTCTGCGGACGGACGCAAAGTGCCGGCGATTGCCCTGATCAGCCCGCTGGTCCCTGTCATTATGGTTTTCGCTTTCAAGATGGATATCGTACCTGCCGTCATTATCGGTGCGGTCGCCACGCTGCTGTTGTCCTGGCCGAAGCGTCCAGTCCATGTGCTCTCCAGCTCTCTGGTTGAGGGAATTCAGGATGTGGCCGGGGCTTTGGGATTGATGATCGGGATCGGCATGCTGGTCAACGCCGTCATGGCGCCGCAGGTGACGGCGATTATTTCGCCGTTGATCGAATCGGTGCTGCCGAACAGCCCGTTGATGTACATTCTTTTCTTCACCATTTTGTCGCCGCTGGCGATTTATCGCGGTCCGCTGAACGTGTGGGGATTGGGAAGCGGAATCGCCGCGCTGTTCGTCGGGGCGGGCATGACTCCGATCGCGGCCATGTTGGCGTTGCGGGTGGTCAGCAATGTGCAGGCCGTCTCCGACCCGACCAACTCGCATAACGTTTGGGTAGCCGATTTCACGAAGAGCGACATCAACGACATTTTAAAACGAACCCTGCCCTGGATGGTAACGGCTGTGCTGATCTCCATGATATGGGGGGCGCTTGTCGTCTTTTAAGCCGTAGGCGGGAATGGTTTTAGAGAGATAGGAGGGAGCTATGAAATGGGTAGAAAAGTAAGGGTCGGCATTGATGTCGGCGGCACGTTTACGGACGCGGTTGTATTGGATAACGAAACGTTCGAAATTATTGAGAAGATGAAAATTCCGACCACCCATCATGATGAAGACGGCGTGGCCAAAGGCATTGTGCAAATTTTGCAGACGATTTTGCAAAGCAAGGGCATCGCGCCGGAGGATGTCGCTTTTATCGCCCACGGAACGACGCAGGCGACCAATGCCCTGCTGGAAGGGGATGTCGCGAGAGTCGGCATCCTCGGCATGGGGGCGGGCATGGATGGGTTGAGCGCGCGCAGCGAATCCAATCCGGGCCAGATCGAGCTCGCGCCCGGCAAAAATCTGCAAACGTACCACACGTACCTGGACTCCAAAAATCTAAAGGACGAGGCCGTGGAGCAAGGGCTGCAGGAACTGCTTGGCCAAGGGGCGGAAGTCATCGTCGCTTCGGAGGCGTACAGCGTGGACGATCCGGCGGGTGAGCTGCGCGTCGTGGCGGCGGCCGGACAACGGGGCGTGTTTGCGACCGGTGGACACGAAATCTCGCAGCTGTACGGCCTGCGGACGCGGACGAGAACCGCGGTCATCAACGCCAGCCTCATTCCGAAGATGATGGAGACGGCCAATATGACCGAGAAATCGGTCAAGAACGCGAACATCGCCTCGCAATTGATGATCATGCGCTGCGACGGCGGGGTCATGAGCATCGACGAGGTGCGGAAGCGCCCGATTTTGACGATGCTGTCCGGACTGGCCGCCGGCGTAGCGGGGGCGTTGATGTACGAGAAAATTTCCGACGGCATCTTCTTCGAAGTGGGCGGTACGAGCGTGGATATCTCGGTTATCAAGAATGGCAAGGTCATGATCCAGAATGCGCAGGTCGGCGGGCACCGCACTTACCTGCAATCCTTGGATGTCCGGACCTTGGGGATCGCCGGCGGCAGTATGATCCGGGTGGCCGGGGGCAAGATCACGGACGTCGGTCCGCGGAGCGCCCATATCGCCGGGAAGGCTTATGAATGCTTCGCCGATCCGGCGCAGTTGAAGGATGCACGGGTGCTGTTCATTAGTCCGCGCGAAGGGGACGCTCCGGAATACGCCATCGTTCAAGGCGGCCTCGGCGAGGAGTTTTCGCTTACTTTGGCGGGCGCGGCGAACCTGCTCGGCTACGTGCCGGAAGGGGATTATGCCTATGCCGGGAAGGAGAGCGCCCGATTGGCGTGGGACGCCCTGGGCGCGCATCTCGGCATTTCCGGAGAGGCTGCCGCCCGTCAGGTGATGGATATCGCCATCGAGAAAACCATGAAGACGGTCAATGAAATGATCGCCGATTACGTGTTGGACCGCTCCTTCGTCACTCTGGTCGGCGGGGGCGGCAGCGGGGCCGTGCTGATCCCGGCCATGGCCGAGAAGGAAGGGATGAAATGGCAGATTGCCAAGAATGCGCCCTATATCTCGACGATCGGGGTAGCCCTGGCCATGGTCAAGGAGCAGATCGAACGCACGGTCATCAACCCGACCGAGGCGGATATTAAACGAATCCGCAGCGATATTATGGATAAAATCGTCCAGTCCGGGGCGAGCGAGGAAACCGTGGAAATCACGATTGAGATCGACAACCAGAAAAATATTTTGCGCGCGATCGCCACCGGCTCGACGGAGCTTCGGTCCAAGGATTTGGGACAGGCCGCTTTGACGGAAGAAGAAATGCGGACCATCGCCGCAAGTTCCGTGGACGTGCCGGCCGATTCGATGGTCCTGGCCGCCCAAACGGGGCGTTGGCATTTGTTTGCCAGCGAAGAAATCCGCAAATCGTTTTTCGGCCTCTTGAAAAAGAAACGCACCTCCGTCAGCGTAGTTGATAGGGAGGGTGTGGTCCGGTTTAAGCAGGCCGGTGTCCATTACGGCCGGTTTGCCAAAAAGCAGCGGCACGATGCGTTCGTAGCTTTCCTGGATGAGCATACGATTTATTCCGATGCCAATGCGACGGTCCCGAAGGTGTTCCTGTTTTTCCGGGAGAAGATGCTCGATCTGACCGGGATGCAGACTAAGGAGCAGTTGTTGTCCATCATGGATATGGAGACGGAAATGCTGGGCGAGGAGGAAGTTTGGCTCGCGATCGCGTATCAGTAAGAGGTTGTTCAAAAAGTCGTCTTTCCATGACGAAGTGGTTCACTGAAGCGGACTCGACGTCGAATCTTGAATTCAGCCGGGCCAAAGCAGATGCTTCCGAAGCATGTTTCCTACGGAAACATTTCAGGTGCTCACGTACCCAAAACGTACGCTCCGCTCCTCAGGCCCTAGCTTTATCCAACCTTCTCGGTCCTGAAAAGCTGACTTTTTGAACTCGCACAGTAAGTTTTTGAAAGCGGAAGGAGGTTGATTCTCATGACCAGCGTTCGGGTAAAAGAGCGGATCTTCGATCTCCGCGGCTTGGATCTTGATGATGAGGTGCTAGCTTTGGCCGAGCTGGAAAGGGACCCGGTTTTTCATAAAATCGAACCCCGCAAATACGGGTACTATCTTTCCCGTTCCCTGGCTGCGGGACGAGAAGCGGCTGAGCGGCTGCGGGGGCAGGATATCCGGGTCCTCCTGGAGCAAGCGGGCGTTCAATTCAAGCTGGCGGAGTCCGCAGGAACTGGCGCGTTCAAGGTCGCACTGCGGGCTCAGTTGGACTGGAGCGGAAAGGTGCCGCAGATCACGGTATACCGGGAATCCTTGCGCCAGCTGCAGGCCGCCGCCGAGGCGGGCGGCGTGCTTGGCCCGGTTACCTTCGAGCGGATCGCGGATATCCATTTGGCGCATGAGTACTATCATTTGCTGGAATACCGCAGCGGCCGGTTTACGAATGAGCTATTGGATCCGGTGGAATCCCTGAGAATCGGCCCTTTCCGCAGAAAAGCCACGATTCTGCAGACAAGCGAGATTGCGGCACATGCTTTTTGTAAAGAGCTGCTTGGGCTGCCTTATTTGCCAAGCCTGCTGGATCATATTTACTTGGTGCAAACGGGCGAAATACAAATGGAGCAGTTTGCGGGAAATGTGAAAAAGTGGAAAGCGATTTTAGGCGAGAATGGACTCCATATGCTATAATAAGTAAATCGTTTACTGCGCAAGACCGTTTTCAGAGGTTGTTCAAAAAGTCGTCTTTCCATGACGAAGCGCCGACTTTTTTGAACTCGCACTTTCAGAGAACCGGTTTTGCGCAAATGCAGGAGGACATGTCATGGCTTCGCAAGTACCCGCGGTGATTGCAAAAATCATTTCGCTAAAGCAAAAGTTTACTTACGGTGAAAACCAGATCGCTCAATTTGTGATCCATCATTCCGAATTTATTACCCAACATACGATTACGGCGCTGGCTAATGAGATCGGAGTATCGGAGACAAGCATCAATCGTTTTTGCAAGAAAATCGGCTTCAAAGGCTTTAACGATTTCAAGATCGCCATCGCCCAGGATACTTTTTACCGGGAAATGCAGACGCGAAAAAAAGAACGCCGCGAAATCACGCCCATTGACGGGTTGGCTCTCGATTACAACGAACTTGTGATCAACACGTCCGCGATGGTATCGGAGGAGACGCTGCTCGATGTGGTGGAAATGCTGAAACAGGCCAGACGCATTCATATTTTTGGCATCTTTGATTCCTTCCTCTCGGCCATGGCCTTGAAGAACCGCCTATCGCTGATCGGGATCAGCGCGGAGGCCAGCAGCGACAGCCGCGCGATGAAGATCGCGGCGTCCCAGTCCACGCCGGAGGACATTGTTATCGCGTTTACTCGTTCCGGGGCGACGCCGGAAATTATCGATGCGGTATCTACGGCGCAGATGAATCAGGCCAAAACGGTTGCGATCACCTGCTATGACTCGTCTCCGATCACCGAAGCGGCGGATATGAATATTATCGTGCCCGATAAAATGTCGGTAAACAACAGTGCGATGATGTCGAATCACATCACTTTTCTGTTCGTGGTGGATGCCGTCATGAGCCTGCTCATCTCTTCGGACAAATCTTACCTTAAGAAGAAACTCGACAGCGAAGGCATCATCTCCAGCCGTCTTTCGGTAACGGAGTATTATTGAGCGAATTTAAGAGGAAAAGCGAAGGAGCGACCTGCCGCTACGGCAAGCCGCTTTTTTGGCATAGATGGATTCCCGTTTTTCTGGATATCGCGGCTGGACCATGTTATAATTTAGTGTAATGCCTTTTTAAGGATCATTGATTTTCGCCCATAAGGTACGAAGATAGATTGGTAAAGGAGTGAGCGGGCAGCATGGCTAAGGAAACCAAGGACTACGCCAAATATTTTGACTTCTCGGACGCCCGGGTCATTTCGGAGGATGAGCGGGGAAAGAAGATCCGCATCCGCGGCCGGGACATTCAAATTTTGTCCGAACCGAATCACCGCATGGAGAAGCAGCGCGGGAAAGAGGACGTGCAGGTCCTCTACGAAAACGCGGTTCCCGAAGAACTGAAGGGTATCGGGAACGGTAAGCATTATATCGTTTATACGTTCGGCTGCCAGATGAACGAGCATGATACCGAAACGATCAAAGGGCTGTTGGAGCAAATGGGGTACCGTTCGACCGAAGACCGCAAGGTAGCGGATATCATTTTGCTTAATACGTGCGCGATTCGCGAGAACGCCGAGGATAAAGTGTTCGGCGAGCTCGGGCATCTGAAAGGGATGAAGACGGAGAAGCCGGAACTGCTGCTGGGCGTTTGCGGCTGCATGTCGCAGGAGGAAGGCGTCGTAAAGCGCATCCTCCAGAAACATGGGTTCGTGGATTTGATCTTCGGGACGCACAACATCCATCGTTTGCCGCACCTGATCCAGGAGGCCTTGTTCAGCAAGGAGATGGTTGTCGAGGTATGGTCCAAGGAAGGCGACATCATCGAAAACCTGCCGAAGAAACGCGAAGGCATGCGGGCATGGGTCAACATCATGTACGGGTGCGACAAGTTCTGCACCTATTGCATCGTGCCGTTTACGCGCGGCAAGGAACGCAGCCGCCGTCCGGAGGACGTAATCGCGGAAGTGCGGGAACTGGCGCGACAAGGCTACAAAGAGGTGACGCTGCTTGGTCAGAACGTAAACGCGTACGGCAAGGATTTTACGGACATCAACTATACGTTCGCCAATCTGATGGACGATATCCGTCAAATCGATATTCCGCGCGTCCGCTTTACGACCTCGCATCCGCGCGATTTTGACGACGCGCTGATCGACGTGCTGGCGAAAGGCGGAAGCCTGGTGGAGCATATCCATTTGCCGGTGCAGTCGGGCAGCAGCGAAGTGCTGAAGAAGATGAGCCGCAAATATTCCCGCGAGCATTACCTGGAACTGGTGCGGAAGATCAAGGCGAAAATTCCAAACGTGGTATTGACGACGGACATTATCGTGGGCTTCCCTGGCGAAACCGAAGAGCAATTCGAGGAAACATTGTCACTCGTCCGCGAGGTCGGTTACGATTCCGCTTATACTTTCGTATATTCCCCACGGGAAGGCACGCCGGCCGCCGTAATGGAGGACAACGTGCCTTTGGAGGAGAAAAAAGCCCGTCTGGCGCGCTTGAACGATACGGTCAACGAATATAGCCGAAACAGCAATGAGGAGCTCCGCGGCCAAATCGTCGAGGTGCTGGTCGAAGGCGAAAGCAAAAACAATGCGAACGTGCTGTCCGGCCGCACCCGCAGCAACAAGCTCGTCCATTTCGAGGGCGGAGCCGAATTGATCGGAACGTTTGTTCAGGTGGAGATTACCGATCCGATGACCTGGTATATCAAGGGCAATATCGTGAAGCAAACCGCAAAATTGGCGTGAACGCTAGGGAGGTAATGACGGTGGAACAGCATAAAGATCAAACCGATTGCGGAATTCCCAAGTTCGATTCCCGGGATCTGGTGATCCGCGGGGACATTATGGGCAAAGCGAAAGAACTGGCCGAGTTGATCGGAACGAGCGAGGAGGTAGAGCAGTTCAAAAAGGCCGAAAAGCTCATTCGAGAGCACGAGCGGGTGCAGACGCTGATCAGCGCGATCAAGAAAAAGCAAAAAGAAATCGTTGCTTTCGAGACGTTCCAAAACAAGGCGATGGTAGAGAAGATCGAACAAGAAATCGCGGCGCTTCAGGACGAACTCGACGATATTCCGCTGGTGACAGAGTTTCAGCAAAGCCAAAGCGATATAAACTACCTGCTTCAGTTGGTTGTTTCGGTCATCCGCGATACGGTAGCGGGCAAGGTAAACGTAGAGTCGGGCAGTGAACCTGCCGCGGCTTCGGGATACGGGGAATAGGCTGAGTAATGTCGGTGCGGAGGCATGTTCCTCCGCACTTTTTTGAATAGAAAGTGCGTTTGGCCTGATTGAACAAAAGCATCTTCGGAATATTATATATAGAGAGTGTGGTAGGAAATCCATGAGTTGGAATGAGGAAGTTATGCATCTGGATGAGCAGTCGTTCTGGGGGCTATTGGGGCTGCGGCTTATTTCGGCGGACGCCAGCCGCGTGGAGCTGGGCTTAACGGCGGGAACCTCGCATTTGAATGCGATGGGGATTGTGCACGGGGGCGTGTTATCTTCGATGATGGACCAGGCGATGGGCATGTTGGCAGCCACTATCAAAGGACGTATGGGAGTCACGACGCATTTGAACGTCAACTTCCTCAGCCCGATGCGGATCGGCGAGCTTGTTGTTTCGGCGTTTCCGCTGCATGAGACCCATCGGACCATGACGCTCCGTTCCGAGGTCCGGGATGGAGCAGGAACGCTTGGCTGCATTTCGACAGCGACGTTCCGGCTGCCCAAATAAGGGGATGGTGATACGGAATGAATCAAAATGAAGAGCAGAAAAAACCAATTAATGAGGTTAAGAAATATCGCACACCGGACGGCATTCCCGCCGATATCGTGATGTTTACGCTGACGAGGCAGGAACGAAAAGCGTCAACGAAATCGCTGCCCCGTTTCGATCTGAAAGTGATGCTGATCAAGCGCCGCAGTTGGCCTTTTGCCGGAGCCTGGGCGCTGCCCGGGGGCTTTTCGCAGGAGGACGAATCCTTGTATGAAACGGCGCGAAGAGAGCTGAAGGAAGAGACCGGGGTCGACGGGTCGCATTTGGAGTATTTGGGCGAATACAGCACGCCGGGACGAGATCCGCGGGGCTGGATCATCTCCCACGCTTTTTTTGCGCTGGTGGAGGAGTGGGTTTTGGAAAAACGCCAATCCGCCGACGATGCCCAGGAGGTAGGTCTGTTCACCGTACGCGAAGCGCTGGAGGAACTGCAGCTGGCGTTTGACCACCGCGAAATTTTGCAGGACGCCTACAAAAGAATCCAGCAGCAAATGCTGCAGACGACGATCGCCAAACAGTTTCTCCCGCCCCATTTTACACTGGGCGAATTGTATCAAGTCATTCAAACGGTCGTTCCGGATTTTGCCGAGCTGAATTTCATCCGTAAAATCACTTCGACGCGCAGCCGGCAGGGGATTCTGGAGGAAGTGCGCGATGAAAGCGGCAAGCCGATGTTGTCCAACCAGTACTCGCAGCGGCCGGCGCAATTGTACCGGTTTACCGATTATACGCCGCAGTTGTCGATTTACACGTAACCCAAGCTTCAATCTACATAAATCTTATAACCCGTGCGAAATGAAATAGGAGAGGGGCAGCGACGATGCAAGCTTTGATCGTGATCGATTATACCAACGATTTTGTGGATGGGAGTCTGCCGGTCGGAGACTCGGCGGTGGCGATCGAGCCGGCGGTTTGCCGGCTTACGGAGGAGTTTGCGGGCAGGGGGGATTTTGTTGTGATGGCCGTTGACCTGCATGAACAAGGGGACCCGTGGCATCCGGAAACAAAGCTGTTCCCGCCCCATAATCTCCGCGGTACGGCGGGACGCCAGCTGTACGGCAAATTGGCGGAAGTGTATGAGGGGAATGCGGAGCGGATCTATTGGATGGACAAAACGCGTTATAGCGCTTTTTGCGGGACCGATCTGGAGCTGAAGCTGCGGGAACGCGGCATTCGGGAAGTTCACTTGATCGGGGTTTGCACCGATATCTGCGTGCTGCACACAGCGGTGGACGCTTATAATAAAGGATTTGACATTACCGTATATGAAGATGCGGTAGCGAGCTTTAATCCGGAGGGCCATGCCTGGGCGCTTGGCCACTTCCGCAGCAGTTTGGGAGCTAATGTGATCAACAGCCAGAGAGGATGAGAGGAGATGCCAACCACAGGGTTAGCGCTGCATACCGATAAATACCAGATCAACATGATTTACGCCCATTGGGTGAACGGAACACATCAAAGAAAGACGGTGTTCGAAGCCTATTTCCGCAAGCTGCCTTTCGGCAACGGGTACGCAGTGTTTGCGGGCCTTGAACGGATCGTGGAGTATATACGCAATCTGCGTTTCACCGAGCAGGACCTGAACTATTTGGCCAAGCAGGAGGAAAACTATAAGCCGGAATTTCTGGAGCTGCTGCGCAATTTCCAATTTCACGGTACACTGCTGTCGATGAAGGAGGGCGCGCTTTGCTTTCCGAACGAACCTTTGATCCGCGTGGAAGGAACGATTATGGAAACGCAGCTCGTGGAAACGGCGATGCTTAACTTTATGAACTTTCAGACGCTGATCGCCACGAAAGCTTCGCGGGTAAAGCGGGTGGCGGAAAATGACGTGCTGCTGGAGTTCGGGACCCGCCGGGCGCAGGAAGCGGATGCCGCGATTTGGGGCGCAAGGGCCGCTTATATTTCCGGCTTCGACGCTACCTCGAATTTGCTGGCCGGGGAAATTTTCGGCATTCCGACCAAAGGAACGCACGCGCATTCATGGGTGCAAATTTTCGATTCCGAGCAGGAGGCGTTTGAACGGTACGCCAAAGCGCTGCCCGATCAGGTGTCGCTGCTGGTCGATACGTTCGATACGTTAAAAAGCGGGGTTCCGCATGCCATCCAAACCGCCAAAAAGCTCGAGGCGCAGGGGAAACGGCTGAGCAGCATCCGGCTGGACAGCGGCGATTTGGCGTATTTATCGATCCAGGCGCGCAAAATGCTCGACGAAGCCGGCTTGCCTTACGTAAAAATCGTGGCTTCCAACGATCTGGACGAAAATACGATCTTTAACCTGAAAGCCCAAGGGGCGAAAATCGATATTTGGGGCGTCGGTACGCAGCTGATTACCGCGGCGGACCAACCGGCCCTTGGCGGGGTGTACAAGCTGGTGGAGCGGGAAACCGGCAGCCGGATGGAGCCGACGATCAAAATTTCCGGCAATCCGGAAAAAGTGACCACCCCCGGCAAAAAAGATGTGCTGCGCATCGTCAGCAAAGAAAGCGGCAAGGCGATGGCCGATTACGTTTGTTTTCCGCACGAGCAGCAGGCTCGAAACGGCGGTAATTTGAGGCTGTTCGACCCTGTGCATCCGTATATCAAGAAATCGGTGAAAAACTACGAAGCCACTTCGATGCTTCAGCCGATTTTCGAGGAAGGCGAGCAGGTTTACGAGCTGCCGACGCTGGACGAGATCCGGGCATATCATCAAGCACAGCTAAGCCTGTTTTGGCCGGAGTATTTGCGCAAGCTGAACCCGGAAATCTACCGCATTAGCTTAAGTCAGGAAGCCTGGGAATTGAAACAGAAAATGATTGAGGATTATTTGGGGCATCACGAAGAGTAGAGGTTAAGAGAAAAAAGATTGCTTGCGGCGGTTTGCCGGCAAAGCAATCTTTTTTTGCTTGAACATGCGGGAAATTATTTCTCGGGAAAGCGCAAAAACCGCTATAAATCGGCGTTCTCACGGTCTTGATTCGACACGCCCTCTGCGCAATATCTGGCAAAATAATGCTTGAAAAGTATATCAACCTGCCGCTCGACCGCATTGCGGTCGGGATCGCCGGCGATATCCTTGATATGCTGCATCATGATGAGCGGAAACAACACGGCGGCGGTGATTTGCAGGATCATGCTATCGAGAATCTCCGGATTCGTCTCCCCGGTAATTTCCCCCAACGTATATCTGATTTTGCTGAATCCGGCCGTCTTTAAGAAACTGCTGAACTCTTGACTGGATTCAAAAGTAATGTTTCCTTTGCCGAGAACCTCTTGCAGCAGCCCGGGATATTGCAAAATATAGTCGACATACTGCAGCATAAATGCTTTCAATCTGTCTTTGGGATCCAGGGTGGTATCATCAAGCACGGCAAACTTGTCTTGAAACGAGGTGAGCAGCATTTTCAGGGCCTCGTTAATCAACTTGTCCTTTGAACCAAAATAATAGTTGACCAGCGCCAGGTTGACATTGGCGGCCGCGGTGATTTTGCGCAGCGTGACTTGATCGGCACCTTCCGTTTTAATGAGCTCCAGCGTTGCGTTTAAAATATTTTTTTTGGTGGTTAGCCCATGATCGGCACAGTAGCCCATAATTCCGCTCCTTTATAGCATAAATCATCACAGCCTAAGTATACCAAATGTCAAAGCAGGATTAAATCCGCGAATCCTAGTTTAAATTTAAATCTGTTCGCTTGACAAAACCGGGGGAGGGATATTAAATATTGAATTAAACAACGTTTAAAACGGTGTTTAATTCATAGAAGAGAAAGTTGAGTGAGAGTATGCCGAATACTGCGGAAAACCCGGCAAACGCCCAAGAGTTTTCCATCCGCTCCATCATTGCACCGATGTTAGCCGTTATTGTCGGCATGATTATGGTCATATTGGATAGTACGGTGGTCAATGTCGCCGTTCCCAGACTGGTGGATTATTTTGCCACGGATTTAAAGACAGTGCAGTGGACGATCACCGGTTATACACTGGCGTTATCCGCCGTGATCCCGTTGGCCGGCTGGATGACCGATAAATTTGGCGAGAAGCGGATCTTCCTGATTACAATCGCCTTGTTTACCTTTGGTTCGGTTTTATGTGCTTGGGCGCAGACGCCGACCCAGTTAATCATGTTCCGCGTCATTCAAGGCTTGGGAGGCGGGATGGTCTCGCCGATCGGCTTTGCGATGGTGTTCAAGCTTGCCCCTCCGGAGAAGCGCGGGGCGGTGATGGGCGCACTTGGCGTGCCGATGTTGTTGGCGCCGGCCCTGGGTCCGGTTTTGTCCGGCTGGATGGTTGAAAATTTAAGCTGGCACTGGATTTTTCTGATCAATTTGCCGATCGGCATCATCGGCTTGTTGATCGGCTTGCGCTTTTTGCCGAAATCCGAACGGCGGGAAGCACCGCGGTTGGATATGTTGGGGATGATTTTGGCCCCTGTCGCTTTTGCGATGCTGACCTTCGGGGTAGGTGAAGGCGGGGACGGCTGGACTTCTGCAGCTACGATTACGGGGCTCAGCGTTGGTGCTATAGCATTGCTTCTTTTCATCCTCGTTGAAATCAGACATAAGCAGCCATTACTGGAGCTGCGCGTGTTCCGCTCCTCCCATTTTACGCGAGGGATCGTGCTGGTCTGGATTGCCCAGGCTGCCTTGTTCGGCTCGATGATTTTAACGCCGCTATACCTGCAGCAGGTCAGAGGCTACAGCGCGTTCGAAACCGGGATATACCTGCTTCCCCAAGCGTTGGCCTCGGCCCTCTTCATGCCGATCAGCGGACGGCTGTTTGACCGGGTTGGCGCCCGCCCGCTCGCATTTATTGGCCTTGGCATCGTATCCACCGCCTTGTTCCTGCTGTCGCGGATCACGGCGGACACCAGCCTCGCCATGGTACTGCTCCCGCTCGGGCTGCTCGGCAGCGGCATGGGGCTCACGATGATGCCGCTGAACACCCATATCCTGAACTCCGCGCCGCGCCATCTGGTCGCCCGGGTAACGCCGCTGATGACCGCCGCGCAGCAGGTGATTGTCTCCTTTGCGGTCGCCGGGTTAACGGGGTACTTAACCTCGCGGATCAACAGCCATCTGGCGGAGGCGGCGGTGAAGGGAGGAAGCCATTCGCTGCAGGCCGCAGCGGCCGGGTTCGGCGATACTTATTTTGTGGCTTCGTGTCTGGCTGCCGCCGGTTTTGTGCTTTCCCTGATGTTGTCCAAACCGAAAAAGCAGGCCGAACCTGCCGAAGGACAGGCCGGGGAAAGGGCGCAAGCGGACCCCGGGGCAATTATTGGTCATTAAAAAGGATGTAAAAAAACGGCTCAAGACCAAAATCAGTGCTTGACAAAATAAAAGATGATAGGGGGGTGTTGTCTCTCCAAATCACTTTGCACGATTATCCCTCTGGTTCAGGAAGCCAAGTCACCCGATCAAACGGGATAATCGTGCAAAGCCCCTGGATCACGAGTCTCGCTTCAGGCCACGGTCTGTTGTCGGCTTGACTGTCAAGCACTGATGATTAGGTTGAACCAAAAAAACTGGATATAAAATGAAGCGAGAGCACTTCGGCCGGACCGGGGCGCTCTCGCTTTTTCTTTATTTGGCGGCGCGAATCAAGAATGTATTTATGACATTTGTTACATAAGTCACACGTCTTCTGTGATATTTTAAAAATTAACAAAGTCATGCTGTTTTGTCATTCATCGATGGTTTGTTTTACGCCGTTAATAAACTCGCATATGCGAGAAGGAGGGGGCCAAACGCGTGGTACAGTTACCGAAAGTAAATGAGCTTGGTTTTTTTGAAATTCGTTTGGAATCCATTGGAGGCTTGGGAGCCAACCTGGCCGGCAAAATGCTGGCGGAAGCCGGGGTGGAAGGAGCTGGCTTCAACGGAGTCAGCTTTTCGTCTTACGGCTCGGAGAAAAAAGGCTCCCCGGTAAAGGCGCATATCCGTTTTTGCGACCTGAATACGCCGATCCGCGATACGTCGCCGGTGGAACGGCCGCATATCGTCGGCATTTTTCAGGAGGCGTTATCCAAAACGGTGAACGTCATCAGCGGAATTTACGAGGACAGCACCGTGCTTGTCAATTCGCGTAAAACTCCGCAAGAGCTCAAAGAGAAGATGAAGCTCGTCGGCGGGACGATCGCCGTCATCGATGCGACCGGAATCGCGCTTGAGGAGAAGAACCGGGTCAATATGGCGATGCTCGGAGCTTTGTTCCGGTTATGCCCGTTCCTCGATTCGGAAACGATGAAAGACGTTATCCGCAAATCGTTGGAGAAGAAATATCCGCAGACGGTGGCGCCCGCTTTGGCGACGTTTGACCGCGGGTATAATGAAGTTGTTTTTGAAACGTTTGCGCTGCCGGAAGGCATCAGCATGCCCGCTTTCGTACGTGCCGATACGCCGATGCTCGGGTATGAAACCCAGCCGATCGGCGGTATTGTCGTCAATCCGGGCAACAGCTTTTTGAAAGATCTCAGCATCTCCCGTTCCGGGATGATGCCGCATTTTAAAGAGGAAACGTGCATCAACTGCGCGGCTTGCGACAACGTTTGTCCGGACAATTGCTTTGTATGGGAAGAACAGCCGGATAAGAAAGGGCGGCCGCAGATGTTTTTGAAAGGCATCGATTACCAGTACTGTAAAGGATGTTTGAAATGCGTGCATGCCTGCCCGACGGACGCTTTATCCGGGGAGCGGGAAGAAGACGGATACGCGGAGGAGCACCGGGTTCCGCATCTGTTTGATTTGGCGGTTCATTAATTAAGGGGAAAGGTGGTATAGACAAATGGCGATCGACATTGAACAAGAACGCCGCGGCGGCACGGTCGAACAGCGCGTTGTGTATGAGTCGGGCAACGAAATGGCCGCGTATGCCGCGAGCCAGATCAATTATCATATCATGGGGTATTTTCCGATTTCTCCATCCACGGAGGTCGCGCAGTTTCTCGATTTGATGAAAGCGAACGGCCAACATGACATCAAGCTTATTCCTTCGGACGGCGAGCACAGCTCCGCCGGGATTTGCTACGGCGCTTCCACCGCCGGCGGGCGGGTATTTAACGCGACCAGTGCGCAAGGCTATTTGTATATGCTGGAGCAAATGCCGGTGCAGTCGGGAACGCGGTTTCCGATGGTCATGAACCTGGTTTGCCGGGCGATTTCCGGGCCGCTGGACATCCACGGCGACCACTCGGACCTGTACTTCGCGCTGAACACCGGCTGGCCGATTCTGATGTGCCGCGATCCGCAGGCCGTTTATGACATGAACATCATGGCGCTCAAGCTGGCCGAGGATCCGGAAGTTAGATTGCCGGTACTCATCGCTTCGGACGGCTATTTTACATCGCATCAAAAACGCCGGGTGCATACCTTCGCGAAACAGGAAGACGTGCTGAAATTCATCGGGGAACGTCCGCCGGCCGGGTTTGCCCACACGCTTGACCGCAACAATCCGATCACGGTCGGCCCGTATATGAATGAGCCTGATTATATCAACAACTGCTATCAGCAGTCCGTGGCTATGTACAATGCGGAACGCGTTTTTGAGCGCATTGCCGGCGAATACGAGGCGTTGACCGGCCGGGAATACAAGATGCTTGATCTGTACCGGATGGAGGATGCGGAGGTCGCTGTCTTCCTGATGAACTCGGCGTCCGAAATCATCAAGGATGTGGTTGACGACCTGCGCCGCCAAGGTATCAAAGCGGGTTCGATCGCGCCGAATATGATCCGCCCATTCCCGCAGAAGCAAATCGCCGAAGCGCTGAAAAACGTCAAGGCGATCACCGTCGGCGACCGCGGCGATTCGTACGGGGCGCACGGCGGAAACATGGTCAACGAAATCAAAGCCGCGCTGTTTACGCATGGCAACCATACGACGCAGGTCATCAGCCGGATCTATGGCCTCGGGGGCAAAGAATTTTACGCCGAAGATGGCCACCACTTGTTCCAGCTTGCGATCGATGCCATGGAGAAGAACCACGTCGAGGTTCCGTTCGATTATTACGGTCATACGCCGGGCGATCCGGACAAAGCGCCGAAGCGGGTGCTGAATCCGCTCAAATTCGAAGATTTGAAGACCGGCCTGATTACCGTTACCCGGAACGAAGAAACCGGCAAACTGGGCGTGCGGATTCCGCCGCTGCGTTCGCTTACGAAGAAGCCGAAGCGGATCGCGCCAGGGCACGGAGCTTGTCCGGGCTGCGGGATTTTCTCCGGTCTGGAGCTGTTTTTTAAAGGGATCGAAGGCGACATCGTAGCGTTGTTCCATACGGGCTGCGCGATGGTCGTCACGACCGGGTACCCGTATTCCTCCCATAAGGCCACTTATATTCACAACCTGTTCCAGAACGGGGCGGCTACCTTGTCCGGAGTCGTCGAGATGTTTTGGGAAAGAAAACGCCGGGGCGAGCTGGACGATCTTGGGCTGAAGGACGACTTTACGTTCGTAATGGTCACTGGCGACGGCGGGATGGACATCGGCATGGGACCGGCGATCGGGGCCGCGCTGCGCAATCATAAAATGATTATCATCGAGTACGATAACGAAGGATACATGAACACCGGGGCGCAACTGTCCTATTCGACACCGCTGGGCCACCGGACTTCTACGTCCAACATCGGCAAGGTGCAAAAAGGGAAGGCGTTCCAGCATAAAGACACGGCGCAAATTATGGCGGCGACCAACATCCCTTACGTCTTTACGGGCAGCGAGGCTTATCCGCAGGATTTGGTGAAAAAGGCGGCCAAAGCGCAGTGGTATGCGCAAAATGAAGGGCTCGTTTATGGTAAAATATTGATAGCCTGTCCGCTCAACTGGATCAGCCCCGACGACCAGGGCACAAATATCGTCGATGCGGCGGTGAACTCCTGCTTTTTCCCGCTGTACGAAGTCGAGCATGGACAAACGACGATTACGTACAACCCGGAAGAGAAGGAAAAACGCGTGCCGTTGACGGACTGGCTGAAAACGATGGGTAAAACCCGCCATTTAACGAAGCCGGAAAATGCCGAAGCGCTGGCTGACTTTGAACGTGAGGTCGAACGCCGCTGGCAGATGCTGCTGGCCAAGCATGAGCATCCTTATCTTTGATTTTGACTGAAAGGAGTGAATAGAATGGAACAACAATTTCGCGCCTTCCGCGTGCATCAGGATGAGCAAGGATTTCGCGCCGGGCTTGAGACGATCGGCCTGTCCGATCTGCCCGATGCCGAGGTCACGATTAACGTCCATTATTCGGGCGTCAACTATAAAGACGGTCTGGCGAGCATTCCGGACGGCAAAATCGTGAGGGAATATCCATTTATCCCCGGGATCGATTTGGCCGGGGAAGTCGCCGAATCGCGCGATGCGCGGTTTCGGCCCGGGGATATGGTGCTATGCACCGGCTACGGGCTGGGCGTAACGCACGAAGGCGGCTTTGCCGAAGTCGCCCGGGTACCCGGGGACTGGCTCGTGCCGCTGCCGCAGGGGCTGACGGCCCAGGAGGCGATGGCAATCGGCACCGCCGGCTTTACGGCGGCATTGTCCGTACAGCGCCTGCTCGATAACGGGCTGACGCGGGAGGACGGCCCCGTGCTTGTCGCAGGGGCGACCGGCGGCGTTGGCAGCATGGCCGTAGCCATCCTCGCCAAGCTGGGGTTTGAAGTCGTGGCCGTCACCGGCAAAACCGGTGTGCGGGATAAACTTCTTTCGTTTGGCGCGTCCGATGTGATCTCGCGGGAAGAGGCATCGTCCGGGGCCAAAGGAGCGTTAGGCAAGGAACGTTGGGCTGCTATCGTCGACCCGGTGGGCGGACCGATGACAGCCGATTTGCTTAAAGCGGTCAAATACGGCGGCTCCGTCGCCTTGTCCGGACTGACTGCGGGCGGAAACGTGGAAACCACCGTTTATCCGTTTATTTTACGGGGCGTGAATCTGCTTGGCATCGATTCCGTCTCTTGCCCGACGCCGCTGCGCCTTCAGTTATGGCAGCGCCTGGCCGGGGAATGGAAGCCGGAGCGCGCGCTGAACGAAGGGATTAACGTATATTCCCCCGAGCAGCTTCCGCAAACGTTGGAGACGATCCTTTCCGGCCAGGCCGTTGGCCGGCAGGTGATCGTTTTTAAAGAATAGACCCAGAGGATGGTATAAACTGGGCGGATATGAGACACCCTAACCCCATCGGAGCGGCAAGCGAAAGCTTTGTGCAAAGGTGGGGTAATTGACATGAATTGGTGTAAACTCGGTCTTGGTTTGGTATTGGCGGTATCCTTGTCCACGGGCTGCGGCAATGGGATGCAAAAAGTGGCGAAGCAGGAAATGGAAAAATACAACCTGAACAGCTACCGGAAGGGCAACCAAAGGCAGTTGACGAGCGGAACGACGCTCAACACCTCCTTGCTGCGTTCGTTAAAGGCGGAATGCGCCGAGCGGGGGATTCGCCTGACGCATGAAACGTATGCCGAAGGGCTTGACGGGAATATCAGTTACAGTTATTTCGTTAACGGAGACGCGCGGCATTTCATCATCGTCCATGTCTTCCCCAGTGAACAGGACCGGATTCGCGAAATGACGGAAATTTACGGCTCCGGCGATGGACAGAAGGGGCTTCATGCGGCGGCTGCTGCCAGCCAGGCTTCTGTCATACGTACGCGGGACAACGCCGCGTTGGTGTACGCCTCCACGGCACAAAAAAACAGTCAATATAGTGAGCAAATGAAAACGATATTTGACCGTCTTTTGATGCGGATGCAGGACCGTGCCGCCCAATAACATGAAGCGATAACCAACCTCTTTTTTCAGGGCCGCGCCCGGTAAGAGGTTGGTTATTTGCTTGGAGCTTACTTTTTGTAAATTTCTCGCATTACGTGGCGCAGTTCGGGGATGATGATCCGCTCCATGGCGAGTTTGACGGCCCCTTGCGACCCGGGCATGGAAAACACGGCTTTGTTGCTGATTGTGCCGGCAATTGCCCGGCTAAGAATCGCGGCGGCTCCGATATCCTCGGTAAAGCTGAGGTAGCGGAAAATTTCGCCGAATCCGGGCATTTCCTTATTGAGCAAGCTGCGGACCGCCTCATACGTTGTGTCCCGGGGCGCGATGCCGGTGCCGCCGGTGAGCAGCACCGCTTCGATGCTGCGGTCGGAGGCCGCTTCGCGCAGCAGCTGGCGAATCCCGTCGTAATCGTCTTTGACGATGACGTACCTGGCAACCCGGTAACCGTTCTGCTGAAGCAGCTCTTTGATCAGCCGGCCGCTGCTGTCCGTTTCTTCCGTTCGCGTGTCCGATACCGTGACCACCAGGCAAGATACCTGATCCGGGGCTTCACTGCGGTGTTCATCTACAGATCTCATCTTTATATATCGATTCCTTTCGGTGTGAGATAGAACTAATATCATTTTATCACTTCTCGGGCAAAACATCTTGGCATGAAATAGGGTTGCATGTCCCTGCCGATTGGTGTAAACTCGCTTCGATACTGTTGGATCGGGACTGGCCAGCCTTAGCACGGAGGTTAGCCCGGAAAGAGAAGAGGGGAAGTCATGGAAAAAATTACGCCAGTTTATATATTGTCCGGATTTTTGGGGAGCGGAAAAACGACGCTGTTGCAGCGGTTACTTAAGTTTTGGCAGGATAAGGGCTTACGGCCGGCCGTCATCATGAACGAAATCGGGGACGTCAACCTGGACGGTCTGCTCGTCCCGGGCGAAGTGCCGATGGCGGAAATGCTGGGAGGCTGCATTTGCTGTACGATCCGCGGGGATTTAAGCGTGCAGATGGCCGAGTTGATCTCGGCGGAAAAGCCGGATCTGGTCGTTATCGAGGCGACCGGAGCGGGAAATCCGCTGGAAATATTCGATGCGGTCACTGAGGTGTCGCTGTATTTGAAGCTGGAGATCAAGCCGATGATCACCGTAGTGGATGCAGCGCATTTGGCCGAACTGCACGATTCGCAAAAAGGGAAAACCTACCGCTTGATGCTGGAGCAAATCCGCTGCGGGTCCGTCCTTATCCTGAACAAGATCGATATGATCGGCGGGGAGCGGCAGCGGGAAATGACCGATTTACTGCACAAGTTAAACCCGTATGCGCAAATCGTACCGGCCGTAAATTGCGAGGTCGATATCCCTGGCTTGTTAAGCGGGCACCGGCCCGATCCCGAGCTGCACGAACCGCGGTTTAAGCATGAGGAGAGCCAAGCCCATCATCAAGCAGGTGGCAAAGCGCATGAGAACGGGCACGAGCACGAGCATGAACATGCGCATGAACATGGACAATCTATGGACGAACATCAACGCGAGCATCAACATGAACATATGTACGGACACAGACACGAACACGAGCATCAACATGAGCACACGCACGGACATGCACACGAACACCCCCATGCTTCGCATGAGCATGTTACCGTGTATACCCACTATTTTGACGGTCCGGTGGACAGCGAGGAATTCGAACGGTTTATTGCTGAGCTGCCGCGCGAAGTGTACCGGGGCAAAGGAGTTTTGACCTTTACTGACACGGCCAGCCGCTTTCTGTTCCAATACGCCTACCGGGAAGCGGATTACTTGAAAATTACACCGCAAGGCGAGGTGCCGGATGTGGCTGTGTTCATCGGCGAGCATTTCGACCGGGCTCTCATTGCCCAGCGCTTACACGAACTTGAACGCAAGCATGTATAGATGCGGGCTGAGAATCGGCACGCATAGACTTAGAATTCTTGTAGCGCCGGGACGGATGGACCAGTCGACCAGCCACCGCCGACATGCGGCGCAACACTAAGCGCTGGGAGCTGCGAAAATAGAGGGGAAAATGGGCTCAACCTAAAACTCAGCGCGTATCAGCCAGCTAAATTGAACGACTAACCGTCGGCGTAAAAATAGCGGCATTTTATGTGCTTATTATCCAAAGCCTGGCATGTTCATCCCCATTAGCGGCATTTTATGTACTTATTTTCATAAGAATGGCCCAGAGTGTGGACATTTTCTTGTGACGGAGGAAAATAGCGGTCTAAAAATCCTCTATTTCTCTCAAATGAACGGATTCGTTGGAATAACGACATTTTTTGTACTTATTTTTTCGCCGGAGTTTCCCATGCAACTCGGCTTAAGTTGTTTAGCGGCGTCTCGCTCCCCTGAGGCCCTGGTCCAAGTTCGATTGTGCTGGGAATGCTGAACGGGTTAGGATGAAGATGTGCGCCTTCATGCAAGGCTATCATTCTAACGGTTGTGAGCGCCGTTATTTCGATAAAATATAGGTGAAATTAAATTTAACGGTTGCGACAGAGCTTATTTTGCCGTAATTTTGAGGATTTGAGTCTTATTCACCTGAATAAGATCAACCACAACCGTTAAGAAATTGCATCCCCGTCTTTTCGATGAAATAAGCTCAAGTACAACCGTTAGAAAAAGACTGGAGATCCAGGACGCAGGGCCGTAACTCCAAACGAATGGATTAGTCAAATTGCTGTTAAGCCGCACCGTCTACTGTCTACTGTTTAGCGCTTGCTGCATGCTGCCGATCGAAAACGAGCACACTTCAATCAGTGAAACGGAAATTACTGCAACCTTTTGGGCAGGACTCCCGTCTAGGGGGACAGAGGTGATGAGACATGAAAAAAACGCCAAAATTGAAATTTACAGCCGCTTTGCTGCTGGCCGGTTCGCTGCTTATGGCGACTTCCGTTTCCGCTTTTAGCGATGTGCAGGGAGACGATGCCGGTATTACTGAATCACTGCAGCAAAAAGGAATCATCCAAGGAATCTCGAAGGACAAGTTTGTTCCCATGGGTAAGCTGACTGGAGCACAGGCGGTGACGATGATCGTCAACGGGCTTGGTCTTAAAGTGAAGGACGCCGCCAAATCGCAGGTTCCTGCCAAGGACGAATGGTATTCCTCCGCGCTGCGGGCCGCTGCTGACAACGGTATCAAGCTGCCCAAAGACTTTGACCCCAACGCCGAGCTGACGCGGGAAGCCTTTGCCGATATTTTGGTGCAGGCCATCAATACGACCGGCGACTATCCAATGGTCAAAATGTTCATCGAAATCGCCGATGCCGATCAGATTACCGTGGAGTATTCGGGCCACATCCAGCAGTTGCTTCTATTGAAGATCGCCAGCCTGGACGAGCAGGGCAAGTTCCATCCGAAGGACACCATAACCCGCATCGAAGCTGCCCGGCTGGTGTATAATGCGGCCGAATACATCGACAAATACAAGGAAGCCGAACAGGGTATGCAGGATAACGTTAGCTTTCAAGTTGAAAAAGTAAACGACCAAATCAACAAGGTGGTGCTCACCCGCGCCGAGCAGCCGAACCCGGGATACGGCATCCGTGTAGCTAAAGTGGAGTTCTCCGGGGACAAGGCCACCGTCTATTACGAACTGCTGTCCCCCGAACCGGGTATGAATTATATTCAGGTCATTTCCGATACGAAGGCAGAGACGTACATCTCCAGCCAATACACGGTGGAGGTTAAGAAACTGTCTTAACCAAAACGCATATGTGAAAATTTATAGATTCTTTAATCTTAAAAAAACCTTCAGAACCGCCTAATAAGCGGTTCTGAAGGTTTTTTGTCACCGCCGGCGGTCAGCTCGGATTAGTAACTGGCGTGGAGGGCTGGCCTGCCGCTGGCGTGGCAGGCGCTTCCGCGCCTCCGTGCTGCAAGCGGTACATTTGATAGTACCGCCCGCCCAAGGCGAGCAGTTCCTCATGCGCGCCGCGCTCCACGATTTCGCCGCGATGCAGCACGAGGATCTGGTCGGCGCTGCGGATCGTGGACAAGCGGTGCGCGATGATGAAAGTTGTCCGGCCCCGCTTCAATACCTCCAGCGCGTTTTGGATCAGCGCTTCAGTTTCCGTATCGATGTTGGCGGTCGCCTCATCGAGAATCAGGATGGCCGGATCGAAGGCAAGCGCCCGCGCAAACGAGATCAGCTGCCGTTCGCCGGCGGAAAGAGTGCTGCCTTTTTCCACGACCGGTTCGTCCAGCCCTTTGGGCAGATGCGCGAGAATCCGCGCCGCGCCGACGTCGCGCAAGGCCTGCTCCGCCGCTTCCCGGGAGATCCGCTTGTCGCCCAAAGTGACGTTGGAGAGGATCGTCCCGGTGAACAGGTAAGGGTCCTGCAGCACGATGCCCATATGCTGGCGGATCCACTGCTTGGGCAGATCCGTCACCGGCTGGCCGTCGATGGTGATCGTGCCCTTTTGCGGATCGTAAAACCGGAACAGCAGGTTGATGATCGAGCTTTTGCCGGACCCGGTATGCCCGACCAACGCCACCGTTTGGCCTTGCTTTGCTTCGAACGAAATATTTTTCAGCACGTAATCCTTCTTATAAGCAAACGATACGTCCTTGAACTCCACGTTGCCTTTGTAACGCGGCATCGAGCCGTCCGTGACGTCTTCGCCCGGTTCGTCCATCAAGGCAAACACCCGCCCGGCGGACACCATCGAGGTGTCGAGCGCGGCCAGTTGGTTGACCATCCCGGTGATCGGCTGGAACAAACGCCCCAGCACGTCAACGAAGGCGTACAACACACCCAGCGAAATGACGCTGTCCCCGCCAAGCTGCGCCGAACCGAAATACCAAAGCACCGCAGCAAAAGCCAGGTTGCGGATTACGTTCACCAGGTTATGCGACGTAAAAGCGTTCAAGTTCAGCATTTTATTCTGATATTTCATATAATCGTCGTTCAGATTTTCGAACTCTTCCTTCGTTTTCGCCTCGCGGCGGAAAATGCGGATGATCGACATGCCCTGAATCGACTCGTTGATGATCGCGTTGATCTCGCTAAGCCGCGAGCGGATGATCGTGTTGTATTTGGTCGCGAATTTCCGGTACAGCACCACCCACAGGTAAATGACCGGCACGATGAACAAACAGATCAGGCCGAGCCGCACGTCGAGAATAAACAACGCCACATAGACGCCCAGCATATTGATAATCCCGGAAAAAAAGTTCGCCAGCACCGCGATAAACAGATCCTTGACCGCTTCCGTGTCGTTCGTCACCCGGGATACGACTTTCCCCGCCGGCAGATTGTCGAAGAAATACACCGGCAGCCGCTGGATGTGGGCGTAAACGTCCATACGTAGCTTGCGGATGACCTTATTAGCGGACGATTGCAACCAGTACGTTTTGCCGAATTCCATCACGATGGAGACGGCCAGAAAAGCGAAGTACCATATAATCAGCGAAATAATGCCGGGAACCTCGGGTTTGTAAAAAGCGAACAGCCCGGAGGCGCTGAGTTTTTGTGCCGGATATTCGCTGACGGTGCCGTCCTTCCGTGTGATGGTCAGGACGCCGTCTTGGAAGCTGCGGTCGCCGGAGACGTCTGCAACCGGCTCACCGATGAACAGGAAGCTGGTTCCGACCTGCAGCACGCGTACTTCCTGGCCTTTGGTTTCGCCTTCCGCAAAGCGGTCGCCCCGCTTGAAGTACCGGCCGTCATAGACAACGGTATTCTCGTCTTGGTCTGCCGTTTCATAAAACGGCTGTTCGATCGCCAGCATATGATCGTCGATCATCGCGCGGGCGATAAACGGGCCGGCGAGTTCGGCAGCGACACCGATCGCCAACATGACGAGCGCGAGAATAAATGTATTTTTGGCCGTTAAGGCGTATTTTAATAACGATTTCCCCGTATGGGTGTGCATAACTTAGGACACCTCCCCGTCAGTCAGGTTCGATTCCACCTGCTGGCGTTCGTATTGTTCGCGGTACCAGCCGCCGTGCGCCAGCAGCGCTTCGTGGGTACCTTCTTCAATGATGCGGCCTTTCTCCAGCACGACGATCCAGTCGGCATGCTCTACGGCGGACAGCCGATGCGTGGAGATCAGCGTCGTTTTGCCAGCCCGGCGGCTGCGGATATTTTCGATGATCCGGGCTTCGGTCCGCGCATCGACGGCCGACAGCGCGTCGTCGAGAATCAGGATGTCCGGATCGGCGATAAACGCCCGGGCCAGCGACACGCGCTGCTTTTGACCGCCGGAAAGGGCCACGCCTCTCTCGCCGACCAGGGTGTCCAGCCCGTCGGACAACGTCCCGAGGTCTTGGTCGAAGGCGGCGGTGCGGATCGCTTCCATAATGACTTCATCCGGCGCGTCTTTGCAGCCGAACTGAATGTTCTCGCGGACCGTTTTGGAGAACAGGATTTGCTCCTGCGGCACATACCCGACCCACCCGTGCAGCTGTTTCACCGCGATGTCCTGGATCGGCACGCCGGAGACGGATAGTTCGCCGCTGCCAAGCGGATATTCGTGCAGCAACTGCTTGAGCAGCGTCGACTTGCCGCTGCCGGTCCGGCCGACGATTCCGAGCGTCTCTCCGCGCTGAATCTTGAGGTTGACATGTTCCAGATTATTCACGGTCGATGTCGGATAACGGAACGTAACGTCTTTGAATTCGAGCGTTTCCGGCGTTTCCACCTGCACCGGATTCGGCACGTCTTCAACGTCCGGCTTGACGTTCAGCGTTTCGTTGACGCGGTCGAGCGAAGCGCCGCCGCGCTGCATAATGTTGATCAGCTCGCCGATCGCAAACATCGGCCAGATCATCATCCCCAGGTACATGTTGAAGGACACGAGATCGCCCAGGGTTAATTCATTATGAAAAACGAGATAAATGCCGTACGTCAGCCCGATTGCGTAGCTGAGACCAACGCAGAGCCGGATGGTCGGTTCAAAGTAGGCGTCTACTTTGGCGACCGCGAGGTTTTTCTGGTAAACGTCATTGGTAATGTCGGCAAAACGCTGTTCATCATTCCGTTCCTGTACATAGGCGCGAATAACACGGATGCCGGCGACCGATTCCAGCACCTGGTCGTTCATGTCTCCGAACGCATCCTGCGCCAGCGTGTAGCGCTCATGGATGATTTTCCCGTAAATCTTCATCGCCAGGGCGATAAAGGGGAGGGGGATGATGGCCGCAAGCGTCAGCTTCCAACTGATCAACGTGCCCATGGCGACAAAAATGACCGCCAGATACGCCGTCGAGTCGGTGAGCGTCAACATCCCGAAGCCGGCGGTTTGGGCGACCGAGCGCAAGTCATTCGTAGCCCTGGCCATTAGATCGCCGGTGCGGCTGCGCTCGAAAAACGGCGGCGTCATCCGCAGCAGATGGCTCATAAAACGCGAGCGCAGCAGCCGCTCCACCAGGTTCGATCCGCCGAACAGCGAATGCATCCATATGTAGGTGATCCAATAAATGAACAGTAAAAAGCCGATGATGAGCAGAATATATTTCGTAAGCGAGCCCCAAGTTACGGTGCCGCCTACGATTTCGTCGATGGCGCTGCCAAGCAGCCGCGGCGGGGCGAGTTCAACGATCCCCGCCAGGATGAGCAGGAACAGGCCGATGATGTAGCGCCTCTTTTCACGCTTAAAAAACCAGCCCAAATTTTTCAGAACCGAAAACATGTTGCGATTTCCTCCTTTTTTCCATACCAGGTTGTTCTGTGGCTTAAAAAAACCGCAAAAAAGGCATATCGTCCGTAAACGATATGCCTTCAAAAACCTTAACATATGCCGCGTACGCCGCTCTAGATCAGAAGCAGCCCCGCAGATTATTCCTGCGCCGAATCCTTCCCTATGATAAATGGAGGGGCGGTCAGCGTTTAGTTGGGTCCAAACGAGTTAGGGCTGCTCCGGTATTCGGTTGTGAATGGTCCATAAACATATGCGGGCATATGCGGACGTACGTCGAAATCTTTAAACTTGATCACCGTGCTCACCCTTTCTTCTATTTGGTAATTACTTGAAAATGCGGTCTTGTATGTTCCCGATTGTATCACCGGATTCAAGAAGAAGTCAAACTTTATTTTTTCGATCCGAACAAGGGTTTGGCAATCGGCCCGGTTTGGTCTACAATAAAAGAAAAAGGAGAGGGGAGAATCTGATGATCCACGTTACACAAGAAGCGGCCGAATGGTTTAAGCGGGAGTTGGACCTGAAAAACGGGCAAGCCGTGCGCTTTTTCGCCCGCTACAGCTCGGGGGGGAAACTGTATCCGGGGTTCTCGCTTGGCATCGGAGTCGATCGTCCGGTATCGCCGGCCTTGACTTCGGAGGTGGAGGGCATCACGTTCTACATGGAGGACCAGGATAAGTGGTATTTGGACGGCTATCATTTGAATGTGACGTATGACGAGGGGCTTGGCGACATTGAATATAAATACGAGGCGGCACTCCCAAACTGACCGCCTATCGCCGGCAGCGCAAGCAGCCGCATGCCATAACGAAACAGGGCCCGTTCTTTACGGGCCTTTTCTGCCGTTTCCCCAATTAAATAATGCTGTCTTCCATAGCAAATTCAAAATCGCCGATATCAAACACTTGGACCGGCATTTCCGCTTCGATGATCCGCCGGATCAGCTCCAATTGATCAGTTAAAATCGGGACGTTCTCCCGGTGGGCGGTGAGCACGATTTCCGTTTCGATCGGGTCGAGAAATTCGCCGTATTGTTCATTGTCGACCGCATTGACGACGGTCCAGGATATTTTATCGCCGAACAAAATGGACGGGCTTTTGGACCAGGGTACGTTTAATGCGCGTTCAAGCTTCTTGCGGTTCAGCGGCTCCTCCAAATAAGTGATCAGCTCGCCTATTTTTTGTTTGACGTGAAAATCGTCGGCCGGATCGTTCATTAACGGTTCCGGGCTATTCTGAAATTCATAGAGCTCCATGACGGTGGTGTAGGGTACAATATATTCAACAGGTACCTGGGGCACCAGCAATTCTCCATAAATCGCCACCATCACGGCTTCAATGACAAATCGGCGTGACATGGTCATCCTCCTAAACCGGCCTGTGCCTCGTTGCTGCGTTATTTTCATAGTGAGTTATCAATTATAATGGAGTATACCACAACCGGTTTATAAATTCAGCTTTGCCTTGCGAAAATCGGCGTATATCCCCAAAACCGGGATATGTTGCCATTGCGAAAAAATGATATTTTTTACCAAGAGAGGGATGTGCGCTCAGTTGAAATATTGGAAAGCCTATTTTACGTTTGTCCGGCCTTATACGAAATGGATTATCTTGACTTTGTTCATCGGCATACTGAAGTTCGGCATTCCGTCGCTGCTTCCGCTCGTGCAAAAGTACGTGGTGGACGATATTTTACTGAACGGGAGCATGGCGGCCGGGCAAAAGCTGTCGCAGTTGATGATCGTGCTCGGAATCACGTTGTTTTTGTTTGTCATCGTTCGCGGACCGGTGGAATATGCACGGCAGTATTTTGCCCAGTTTATTACGGCGCGGATTTTGTTTGATCTGCGGAACCGGCTGTACGGGCATCTGCAAAGGCTGTCGCTGCGGTATTATCAGAACACGAAGGTGGGGGAAATCATTTCCCGCTTCATCAACGACGCGGAGCAGACGAAAAACATCGTTGAAGTCGGGATGATGAATGTCTGGCTGGACACGTTTACGCTCGTGTTCGTGTTGGGATTTATGTTTTATTTGAACCCGCTGCTGGCGCTGGTGTCGATCGCGATTTTTCCGCTGTACGCCATCGCGGTCAAGGTGCTGTACAAGCGGCTGAAAAAGCTGACCAAAGACCGGTCCGCGGCTCTGGCGGGTATTCAGGCTTATTTGCATGAGCGCATTCAGGGAATCTCGGTCATCCGCAGCTTTGCGCTGGAGCGGCACGACCGCAAGAAGTTCGAAGGGATCAACGGCAAGTATTTGCAAAAAGCGATGGCCCACAGCCGTTGGAACGCTTGGACGTTCGCCATCATCAACACGATGACCGACATCGCGCCGCTGCTTGTGATCGGATACGGCGGTTATCAGGTGATTCAGGGGCATTTGACGCTGGGCACGTTTGTGGCCTTTTTCGGCTATCTGGACCGTTTGTATGCCCCGCTGAAGCGGCTGATCAATTCGTCGACGACGCTGACGCAGGCCTCCGCCTCGTGGGAACGGGTGCTAGAGCTGCTGGAGGAGCCTTACGACATGACCGATGAGCCGGACGCGGCGGCGCTGCCCCGGGGCAGCCACGGCTTGGCGTTCCAAAACGTTTGGTTTAGGTACCAGGAGCAGGGGCAGTGGGTGCTGAAGGATATTTCGTTTGCCGCGGCGCCCGGGCAAACGGTGGCGTTCGTCGGCATGAGCGGCGGCGGGAAATCGTCGCTGGTAGGTTTGATTCCCCGTTTCTACGATATTCAGAAAGGGGAGGTGATCGTCGGGGGACGGGATGTCCGGCAGTGGACGATGGAAAGCTTGCGCCGCGGGATCGGGATGGTGCTGCAGGACAATTTCCTGTTTAGCGGCAGCGTGCGCGACAACATCCTGTTCGGCCGCCCGGACGCTGATGAGGAGGCGGTAATCGCTGCGGCGAAAGCGGCCAATGCGCATGATTTTATCATGCAGCTGTCAAGCGGCTACGACACCGAGGTCGGGGAGCGCGGCGTGAAGCTGTCCGGCGGCCAGAAGCAGCGGATCGCCATCGCCCGCGTGTTCTTGAAGGACCCGCCGATCCTCATCCTCGACGAGGCGACGTCCGCGCTCGATCTGGAGTCAGAGCACCTGATCCAACAGTCGCTGCTGCAGCTTGCGCACAGCCGCACGACGCTGATCGTCGCGCACCGCCTGTCCACGATCACCCATGCCGACCAAATCATCGTCATGAAGGACGGCGAAATCGCCGAACGCGGCACGCACGATGAGCTGATGGCCAAACCGGACGGTGTGTACGCGCAGTTGTACAATATCCAGAATTTAAACCCGGTGGAGGTTGGATCATGACTGGCTCTGCCTTGACCGTCGGCGGTTAGCTCCCAATAAAAAGAGGTTGTTCCGGTTCACAGCGTTCCGGGAACAACCTCTTTTGTATTGTGCGGGTTTTCGTTACAGCTTCCCGATCACCAGCGACAAAATCCCGGCGGCGATCAGCGGGCCGACAGGGACGCCGCGGAAAAACGCAACGCCGAGCACCGTGCCGATGAGCAGCCCCGCGACGACGGTCGGCTGACTGCCCATGAGCGCCGCTCCGCGGCCGCCAAGCCAGGCGACAAGCATACCGACGCCGATGGCGAGCAACGATTTCCAGTTGAGAAAAGATCCCCACAGCGTCTGAATCGAGATTTTCCCGCTGGCGACAGGGCTCATGACCCCAATGGTTAAAATAATAATGCCGATCGTCAGCCCGTATTTGTCCAGCCAGGGGAACGTGCTGTTCAAATGCAGCACGCGCAGCAGCAGGAGGACGATCATCGCCACCGTAATCGGCATATTGCTGCTGAAGATCCCCAGCGCGGCCAGAAACAAAAGCAGCAGCGCAGTCAGATCGATTTGATTCATGGTGCTTCGCACCTCCTTATATGGACAAATCCGAGCTTGGCCTTGCGCCTTTTTGGCGCGTTACTTTTCAGCGGAACGGGTGGCTAAAATATGCTCCGCGATCAGCTTGCCGTGGCCGCGTCCGGTTTCGATAAACACCTCGTTGGCGTTGCGTCCGGAGGCGATGACCCCCGCGACGTACAACCCCGGCACGTTCGACTCCATCGTTTCCGGATCAAACACCGGCTTCTCCATATCGCCGGCCATTTCTACCCCGGCACCAAACAGCAGCTTGCGGTCTGGACGGAATCCGGTCAACGCCAGCACGAAATCGTTGGGCAGCGCCGTTTTTTCGCCGCTATCGTTCGCTTCGACGACAACGTGATCCGGATGGATTTCAATCACCCGGGAGTTTAGCCGCAGGTCAACCTTGCCCTTGTTTACCAGGCTCTCGAAGATTGGGCGCACCCATGGCTTAATATTGCCGGACAGATCGTCTCCCCGATAGACGACGGTGACCTCGGCGTTCACGCGAACGAGCTCCAGCGCCGCGTCCACGGCTGAGTTGCTGCCGCCGATAATCGTCACTTTCGTCCCGGTATACGGATGGGCCTCCTGGAAATAGTGGGACACTTTATCGGTATTTTCTCCCGGAATGCCCAAAATATTGGGGTGATCGAAATACCCCGTCGAAATGATCACATTCCGTGCCGCGTACTCCGCGTGTTCTCCGCCGCGCTTGACGGAGCGCACGATAAACGTGCCGTCCGGCTGCCGCTGTACTGCCGTGGCTTCCTCATAGGCCGATACCGGAACATTGTAGAAGTCGCTCACTTTTCTGTAATATGCCAGCGCTTCATGGCGGAAAGGTTTGTCATTGGGGGAAGCAAACGGCACATCCCCGATTTCCAGCAGCTCGGCCGTACTGAAAAATTGCATATGGGTTGGGTAAGAGTAGATGGAATGGACTAAGCAGTGTTTTTCGAGAACAAGCACATGCAGTCCGCGCCGCTGGCATTCGATCGCTGCCGACAGTCCGCATGGCCCCGCTCCGATGATGATGACATCCTGCATGGGTTCCTCCTATGTTTGTTGGTTTCTTTGGTTTTCAAAAAAGAATTTTCAAAACAATACCATCCTACAGCAAATACCAATGAATAGCCAGACATTCGCGGTTTTTTGGTGAAATCAAGCCATGTTGTGTCCATTGGGTGACAATTGAAGCGCGGCTGTCTCAAAACACAAAATTTGGAGTAAACTAATATTGTAAGCGCTTGCCATAAATTTGAAAGATTTAGGGAGGTGCCGTACATGCTGTCGTGGTTCAAAAGAAAACAAAAGCCAACTCGTGTCGGAGCCCCGGATACCGTTTCGGTTTCGCTTGATGAGGTGAGGCAGGCCGTATTGCGTTTTGAGGCCGACATGCCCGAAGGTGTAAACCGGTTATCGCTGCTAATGCCTGACGGAAGTCTGGAATTGAAGCGATTGTCGCGTTATTTGGGCGGTATTACGAATCAACGATTTTTTCTGTCCAGGGAAACCTATGAGATTTTTGATGAAACCGACCGCCTGATTCCCTATTACTTGGACATGGTTCAGCCTGCGGTGGACAATTACATGGATGAGCAGGGGAAACTTCCGGTATTGGAACAGTCCCGCGAGTTCCAAGTGGATTACCGGCTGTTAATGCGGGAGCATTACCTTAAGGAAATGCCGCCGTTTCCGCTGTATGTTACGGAGCAGGAAATGCTGCTTACCCATCGTCCCAGACGCATCATGTGAGCCTGGAGCGCAGGGCCCGATCAGGGCCTTGCGCTCTTTTCATTTGACAGCCTGTTTTACAATAGAGAGAGAATATGTTGGGAGAGAGGGAACTTGAATTGCAGCTAGAAGCAGTGTTGTTTGACTTGGATAATACGCTGATGGATCGGGACCATACGTTTCGCCGGTTTGCGGAACAGTTGGCGCGGGAATGCCTGTTGCCTGCTTTGGAAGAGGAACGAAATAAGCTGATCGAGTATATGATTGAAAGGGATGCCGATGGATACCGGCCGAAGGAGGGCTTCTTCCGGGAGATGATCGAACATTTGCCGTGGAAAAAGCGGCCCGACCTGGAAGAGCTTAAGGCTTATTATGACCGTCATTATATGACTCACGCCAAGGCGATGGATCACGCGGTGGAGACATTGGAAGCCTGCCGTTCGCGGGGCCTGAGTTTAGGCATCATCACCAACGGCGTCAGCCATTTGCAGCACGGAAAAATCGATTTGCTCCACTTGCGGTCGTATTTTGACACGATCGTCGTATCCGGGGACGTGGATATCCGCAAGCCGGATTCGCAAATTTACCGGCTGGCTTTGGAGCGGCTTGGCGTTCCCCCGGAAAAGGCGGTGATCGTCGGTGACCATCCTCGCAACGATATTTGGGGAGCGGCGCAGGTCGGGATTCGCGGGATTTGGCTGCAGCGCAAACATGCCTGGGACGAGGAGTTGGCCGGCGGGGAACCTTGGCGTTCCGTTCATGGGTTGGATGAAATTCTCCCTCTACTGGATTGACAAAGCCTGCGCGATCCAATATGATGAATACAAAATCTTGAAGGAGGCTGGTAATTATGAAAAAAGTCCATGTGTCTACGCTTTATGTTCATGAAACTTTTGACGTAAGTACGGCCTTCTTGGCGGAACAGCATTTGCGCTAGCCTTTTGTTAATGTACGAGAGGTAGCTATAAGGTGCAAAGATTACCCAGCCGCGGGACCGTATTGTCGTCCCGTGGCTTTTTGCTGCGGTCGCCAGCAAATTTCACTGGGCGGCCGGGAGTAACTTCGCAGGGAACAGTGCCCTAATTCCGATTGCATGAGCGTATATGCGCGGAATTGGGGGCGGCTTTCCTGCAGTTTCCAAAGCAGGCGCGGGGCGATAAGCCTCGCGTCTTTTTGCGCTGTTTTAGCTTGATGCTGGTCCGCCAAGAGACCGTAAAAAATCAAACCGAAAAAACCAATTAGGAGGAATACCCATTTGAATTTGATCAACTTAGGATGGAATCAAAAGCGGGAAACCGCTTTAAGCCAGCTGGGCCTTGAGCAGGTCTGGGCAGGCAGGGTCGTGGCCGACCACGGACGCAAATACCGTGTGGCTACGGAGCGGGGCGAAGGCTGGGCGGAAATGTCCGGGCGCCTGCAGTATGAGCTTGGCGAGCGCAGTGAATTTCCGGCGGTAGGCGACTTTGTGGCGCTCCGTTTTCTGGCGGATGACAGCCAGGATGCGGTGATACACGGCCTGCTTCCACGGACCAGCCGGATCTCCCGGCGCGCCGCCGGTTCGGTGCCTAGCGAGCAAATCGTCGCGTCCAATGTCGATCTATTGTTTGTGGTCGCCGCACTGAATCTGGATTTCAATCTGCGGCGCTTGGAGCGCTACTTGATTATGGCCTGGAACAGCGGGGCGTCTCCGGTGATCGTCCTGAGCAAAGCGGATTTATGCCCTGATCCGGAGCGCTACGTCAGCGAAACGGAAGCGATCGCGCCCGGGGTGCCAATTATCGTTGTCAGCGCCATGGAAAACCAGGGACGCGAGCAGGTGGATGCGCTGCTGAAACCGGGTGTGACGGTCGCCTTGACTGGCTCGTCCGGCGCCGGGAAATCGACCATTCTCAACTGGATGGCCGGGGAGGAGATGCAGCGGACCCAGGATATTCGCGAGGATGACAGCCGCGGCCGGCATACGACGACGCACCGGGAGCTGTTCGTGCTGCCCCAGGGCGCGGTCATGATCGATACGCCGGGGATGCGTGAGTTGCAGCTGTGGGACGATGACGGCGGCTGGTCGGAAGCGTTCAGCGACATTGAGGAATTGGTCAAGGCGTGCCGCTTCAGCGATTGCCGGCATCAGAAGGAGGCCGGATGCGCGGTCCGGGAAGCGCTGCGCAGCGGGCAGCTCGAACGCAAACGGCTGGACAATTACCTGAAAACGCAGCGGGAGCTTAAGTTTCAGGCGGCCAAGGAGCAAAGCCGGCAGCGCGCCGCCAAAGCCGGGACCGGTAAAGGCGGCGCTCCCCGCGGCAAGGGAGAGCAGCGCCGGCGGTTTGCGCAGGAATGGGAGTAGTCGGGACCTGACTTATGGGCGTGACTGTTTTCAAGGCCGCAATTCGGGAACTTGAACATGCTAAGAAACCTTTGCGTTGAAGGAACTGAATGCCACTCCCGCCACATTGCGATATAAGGAAGACGGGAAATGCCACGAAATGCAAAAGCCGAAAGTGCAGGCGAATTTCGTCGAAATTCCCCGAAGTGGGCAGCTTAACTGCAAAAGTGCATTTCAATCGCTCTAAAATGGTGATTGGCGGAAAATTGGATGCACTTTTGCAGTTGATCCCATCGAGCCTCCATCTTCCCGCAAAAAACGAACAACTGCTGGATCTGATCTGTGAAGATGCTGCCAAACGAATTAAAGTATTCTTTTTTTGGGGTGGGCGGCAGATCAACACTCACTGTCCGGACGCTTTGAACGATTATCCCGTTTGATCAGGGTAGCAGAGAAACAGACGAGCTCGGGAGAAGAAAATATTTGGTGGAGAAGCAGATCGGTTCGAGATAATTTAGCCGGGCCTAGGAGAAGGAATCAGGTTTAGGGGAGGTGAAACAGACCGGACAAGAGATTAAGACAAAGAGATCAAGGCAGGAGATCAAGGACAAGACGCGAGGGAAACGAAATGACCGTAATTTTGCTGTAGCCTGAACCCTTCCCTCTGCAGCAATGCCCGCACTGTTCATGCTAATTCACACCCATCAAGTTGATCCCCATCAAGCAAATGATTCACATCAAACTCCCCCCACCGTTCTAGCATCTCGATCAGGCCGCAGCCGCAAGGGGCTGGTTCGGTTGGCGCGCGATCAGCCGGCGGTAAGGGATCGTCGGAATCGCCACACACATCTGCAGCAACTTCTGCCGCATCGTTTCTTTCGCTCCGGGCAGGTGCAGCTGGCGGCGTCCGGTGTACTCGTTAAGATATGCCTGCAGATGCTTCAGTCCCAAGGCTATATATGTACTCTTCAGCGATTCCCACGCCTCTCTCACCACTTTCCGCAAAGGCGCATACAGACGAAAGGCTAGAGGGAACGACTGTACAGACGATGTACGGACATCTACATGCCCGTTGATGAACGCGGCGAGTTCGTGACGGTTTGCCCTTTGTCCGTCTCCTCTTTTATGCGGCACCAGGCGGATTTTGACCTGCTCCGGCTCGCCCGATTCCTTGACCGTGCATCCCGCTATGACCGCCGAGGCATACGGATGTGAAAACTGACACCGGGACGGATTACACCCATACAGATCGCTGTTCACCTTCACGTCTCCGCAGAGCAGCTCCCGGGCATCTAATTCCCCGACGGCATGGCGTATTTTGTGCAGCATCAACCAGGCGGTTTTGTAGGTGACCCGGGTCACCTGGCTCAGTCGCATCTTCGAGATGCCGCCCTCAAGCAGGAATAAATCCAGGGCCTCGAACCACTTGAGCAGGGGCAAATGCGTTCGTTCAAAAATCGTACCGACCAAAGCCGACGTTTGATGCTTGCACTTTCCGCACTCGAACAAGGGGATATGCCTGGAGGTCAGATGGCTGCACCGGGTGTGAGCGCAGCGCGGGCAGACAAAGCCGTTCGGCCACTTCATCGAGATTAGCGCCTCCATGCAGGCCTGCTCGCTGTTATAACGGTTGCTGAATGATTGAAGTTCCGTTCCCGCATTGACCTCCATATTCGCTCGCCCCCGAATCAAGAATTTACGAACGTGCGTTCCGTTTACTTTATTATACCAAACATACGTTCCCTTAACAAGCTGAAAATCTCACCTGAACCGCCTTGTTTTTTCCTTCTCTCTTTTTTGGGAACCCTTGCCTAGCCCCACCCCCCTGCTCTCTGAACGAAAGGGATAATCGTGCAAAGGCAAGCAGCAGGCAGGGACACCAAGGCACCAAGGCACCAAGGCACCAAGGCACCAAAACCAAGACAGCAAGACACGAACTCTTAGACAGCCCCCGCACCTGGCGTCGATTTGTGACACTGCTCGAGGGCGGCTACGGTGCAAAAGGTAGATGCGCTGACCTCGGCGAATCGTGACGCTCTCTTCATCGTTGACGCTTCCATGCTTCCATGTTTGAGCGGAATCGCAGCAAAGCGGTCGAGTTGTTTGCCCGTTTAGAGATCATGCCACCGGCACGTTTTACAAGGGATCTCCTATGCTCTTGATTAACGAAGCAGCCCAAAAAGCCGGGAAGACACTGTCCGCCTCTGATTCAACGTCAACTCCGGCAATGGATTGCTGCTTTACCCAGCTAAATCGAGGCTTGTCTGCCGATTTTTTGCTGCATAAAGGTGAGTTTGTAACTTCTTACTCCGTTTTGGCTTGCAGCGGCAGCCATTTCAGCACGTCTTGGATCTTGGCGTCCCAGTAGCCCCACTCATGTTCGCCGGGGCCTTCCTCATAGGTCAACGGGATCTCCAGCCGGACGCAGGCTTCGCGGAAAGTCCGGTTATCCGCGTACAGAAAATCTTCCGTTCCGCAGCACTGGTACAGCCGAGGCACCGGCTTACCGTCTTTGCCGGTCTGCTCGAGCAGCGCCAGCAGGTCGTTTTCGCTGTTTTGCGGACCGGCATCCCCAAAGATGCGGCGCAGCAGCGGGAAGTTCGCGTCGTTCAAGCGGAATCTTGCATTGATGTCCAAAGCCCCGGATAAGCTGGCTGCCGCGGCAAACATCTCGGGTTTTCGCAAGGCCAGCTTAAAAGCTCCATATCCGCCCATTGACAGGCCGGCGACAAATGTGTCTTCCCGGCGTCCGGACAGCGGGAAGAACGAACGGCAGAGCCGCGGTAGCTCCTCGCTGACGAACGTCCAGTACCGGTTGCCTTCGGCCATATCGGTGTAGAAGCTCAAATCGACCTGGGGCATGACGACGGCGAGCCCCATGCCCGATACATAACGTTCGATCGACGTCCGGCGCAGCCAGATGGAGTCGTCATCGGACATACCGTGCAGCAGGTAGAGGGTCGGATAAGGCCCGGCAACTCCTTTGGCGGACATTCCGATTTGCGACTCAGCGGGCTCCGGCAAAATCACGGTCATCGACGTGCTGAGCCCTAACACTCCGGAAAAAAAGCGGCATTGAAACAGTGCCATTTTACATGCTCCTTTGCTTATGCCATTCAGAAAAACGCCGTACCGCCTTGCGTAAGCGTTTTCCCGAAAGCACGATTGGAATGAAACCACAAAAAGGCCAACCCTCGTCTGCCTTTTATGGCTTTAGTCCAATTATAACGCCCGTCCGGGATAATTTCTCTATCTTTCAAAATTTCTGGTTTAAATCGTGCTACAATATGAAGGACGGGTTAATTCCAGGGTATCAAGATGACAACGCTGGGGGTGGGAAGATGAAATTCCCCTGGAAAAGAAATCTGTACGTGCTGTGGATCGGGGTGTTTTTTTGCAGCACCGCTTATTCCATGGTCATTCCGTTCATGTCTTTGTTTATCGCGCATGATCTCGGAGTGACGACGAATTTGACCCTTTGGTCGGGCTTTGCGTTCGGCATTACGTTTTTGGCTGGAGCTTTGATATCCCCTTACTGGGGATCGCTGTCGGACAAATACGGACGTAAGCCGATGCTGCTGCGCTCGGGATTTTCCTTGTGCGCCGTATATATACTTAACTCATTGGTTCAGGATCCGTACCAGCTCATTGCGGTGCGTATTTTATCCGGGCTATTAGCCGGTTATGTGCCGTCGGCGATCGCTCTGGTGGCGACGAATACGCCGGAGAAGCAGGTGGGCTACTCGCTGGGAATCATGTCAACGGCGGGGGCGGCGGGGGGCATTATCGGACCGCTCGTCGGAGGATCACTCAGCAGGTTTATCGGTTACCGCGAATGCTTTCTGGTTGCGGGAGCGGTGGTACTATTCTCCGCATTGATTGCTTTGATTTTTGTTAAGGAAGAGAACTTCGACCGCAACCGCGAACGCTCCCATGTGCTAGACGACTTAAAGGAAGCTTCGGCGAACCGTCCGTTTATGGGCCATCTGCTCGTCGTGATGCTCGTCACGGCTTCAGTCATGGTGCTGGAGCCGCTGCTTTCGCTTTATGTGCTCGATCTTGGCGCCTCGGCGTCCGACGCCTCCTTCAGTTCGGGCATTATTTTCTCGGCGGTGGGCATCGCGACCGTGATCGCAGCGCCGATTTGGGGCAAAATCGGCGGGCGCATCGGCTACAAGAGTACATTGATGATCGGCCTGATTGGCGGTGGTCTGGGCAATATTCTGCAGGTTCTTTTCCACAATCAGGTTGGCTTCGGGGCGCTTCGTTTCGTGTACGGCCTGTTTTTTGCCGCCGTGTTCCCGGCTTTGAACGCACTGATCGTTGAGGTGACGAAGCCGGAGTTCCGGGGCCGGGCCTTCAGCCTGAACCAATCGGCTAGCCAGCTTGGCAATATGGTCGGGCCGATCGCAGGGGGCGCCCTTGGCGGCTGGATTTCCATTCCGCTCGTCTTTGTGATGAACGGCGCGCTGTTGGCGATAACCGCAGTGACGCTGCTCCTAAAGCCGCTGCTCCACAGCAGACATGCCGACAAAAGCCCCGGTTCGGCCGCAGGCAGATCCGGTTAAGAGAAAGAGGCTCCTCCCGTTAGCGAATGAGCTAATGAGGAGGAGCCTCTTTTTGAGATGTTTCTGCTAGATTAATAGAGAGAAAGCGCAAGCGTATCGAATTCGCTTTTGCTGTGAAGGATCGCTTCGGAACCTTCGATTTCGATGCTGATCAATGAGCTCAAGCATTTTTTCAAGGCCTGTTTGCCGTTATAAAATTTGTACTCGAGCGCGCTGGTCAGCAGTTTTAATGTACGCTGTACAGGCTGCTTGCTGTCAACGTTAAAGTAAACGGGAACGAGATTGTTTTGGAAGTTAATGAGAATTCTCATCGTAATCACCTCAATACAGTGGTTTCATAGTACAATATTAAAGTAAGAAACTTAAAAAAACATTAAGAAAACATTATAATTCGATTAATGTTTGATGACAAAAATCACTGGAGAGGGACGGAAGTCTCTCTTTTTTGCGTCTATCTTAAATACGCTTTCAGAATTAAAAAAGTTTCATATCTCCTAAAAAATATGCTTCATGCCCTATTTTTATGGGTATATTGTAATAGAATGGGAAAAATTTCCGAGCACTGCAAAAATAATTAGTGTTATGATTACACCAAAGGAACGAAAATGAAGCTTTGATCCTAATGAGGAGGTGGACAGATGTTGGTCTCAAGTGCCGTGCGGAAAGGCACGGTGAAGCTGGATGCATACTCCTGGTTTCACTTGACGAAGACTTTAGGACCAGGAGATTTGTTTGAAGCGGACCATCCTTTTTTTAAATATTTGCATAGAGGGCTGCGCAAAAACGACAACTCTACGCCGCTTAGCGAAAATTTGCCAAGCTTGCCCCTGCACGTATCGACCTGTCTGACTGCTGCATTCCTGGCGGGTAAAGGCTGCTGGCTAAATTTTCGGGCCGGGACGAAGGCGTATGAACAATATTTATATATGGCCGGAAAACAAATGGTTAAGGTGGAGCGGCTTCACGAGGAATCGCCGCGTTTGCTGTTGGAAAGCTCCGGCGGCATGCAACAGTGGTGCGAGGACCTGACATTGAAGATGAAATGGAATTCGCACACGCCGCATGTTGAGCTCCCCGCGTTAATGATGTCCAGAAGCCGGTTTGGAGAGATCATCAGCCAAATGGAGAAGCTGGACCTGGAGAAGCTGACCAGAACACTTACCGCGCTGACGAATGACGAAGAAGGGAGCATTGCGCTGGCCCGCTGCCTGAAAGCTCCCGCGGCGCAGGGAGAACTGCGTTTTTACGTTAAATCAGGGGGCAGCTGGGACCTGCAAACGGTGCATTTTCTGAACAATGATCATATCAACTGGCTGATCCGCTTCAGCACCAAACCTGAAGAAGACTGGCTGATCGCCACGCCGACCCCGCGCAGTCAATTTCAGGACATGCTGCATATGTGGTTTCGTCAGCCGCCGGAAGCCCGTGCGGAGACCCGTGTGCAGTCCCTGGCGGAATCGCGAATGCAAATGCTGTAAATATCGGACCGTCTTGGCAAGGCGGCTTGATCAGATGAGGTCAAACGGGAAATCCCGGATGGCCTCTTTTTGTTGTTTTGAAACGGGCGGGGTTGATTTTTTATAACTAAGTGTATATAGTGTATATATACATTGTTTACAAAGTATACAACAAAGGAAAGATGAACGATGGATATTTTGCTATCCCACTCCTCGGGCGAGCCGATATACTTGCAAATCGTCCGGCAAATCCGGGAAAGCATCCTGCAGGGGAAGCTTCCCCCAGGTACGGCGCTGCCGTCCATTCGCCAGTTGGCCAAAGATTTGCAGATCAGCGTCATTACGACGAAAAGGGCTTATAACGAGCTGGAGCAGGAGGGGCTCATCGATTCCATGGTGGGGAAAGGTTCCTTTGTTTCCGGCGGCAATCAGGAATTTATCCGTGAACAGCGGCTGAGAGCGCTTGAGGCCAAGCTGCGGGAGGTCTTGGAGGAATGCCGCAGCATTCCGGTGGGCATGGAGGAATTGATCGAATGGATCAAGCTTTTGGACAGTGAAGGAGGACCAAAGAAATGAACGGGATTCAAGTTAAAGGATTATCGAAACGGTACGGAAGTTTTGCGTTAACGGACGTGAGCTTTGGGGTGCCGAAGGGATACATTACCGGGCTGATCGGTCCCAACGGAGCCGGAAAAAGCACGGTGATTAAAGCGATTATGGGCATGGTGCTGCCGGAGCGGGGCGAAATTTCGGTGCTCGGAGAAACGGCGGGTTCGGAACATGCCGGGTATAAGAAGCATATCGGTTATATTTCGGACGAAAACATCTTTTATGATTATTTGACGATGGAGCAAATGAAGCGGATCGTTGCCCCGTTTTATCCCGGCTGGGACGAGGCGGTATTCGACCAGTATATGGAGCGGTTCGAACTGCCCAAACGGAAGAAGATCAAGGATTGCTCCAAAGGGATGAAAATGAAATACGCAATCGCGCTCGCTTTGTCGCATCATCCGTCCCTGCTCATTATGGATGAGCCGACGGCGGGGCTTGACCCCGTTTTCCGGCGCGAGCTGCTGGACCTTCTTGCGGAGTATATCATGGGCGGGGAGAACACGGTTTTGTTCTCTACGCATTTAACGACCGATCTCGACCGGGTGGCGGACTACGTGACCTTTTTGAATCGCGGGAGCCTGGTATTTTCCGACACAAAGGATGACGTGCTCGATCGGTATGTGCTTGTCAAAGGCGGCTGCGACTTGCTGGATGCCGATGTGCGCCAAGCTTTGATCGGCGTGCGGGAGACGGGAGTTGGCTTCGAAGGCTTGGCGCCGGACCGTGAGCAAGCCCGCGAGCTGTTTGGCGGCGAAGTGCTGTATGATCGGCCGACACTGGAAGAGATCATTTATTTTACGGTGAAGGGTGGAAAAGTAAATGTCTAACATCGTTCGGCTGCTGCACAAGGATCTGTTGCTGATGAAACGTTATGCCGGAGTGTTGGCGGTTTATGCCATCGTGTTCTCCGGATTCATTCAATCGAACAACTCGTTTTTGTACGGGATGCTGCCGGGGATGGTGCTGATTTTGACGCTTAGCGCCGACATGCAGTTGCCGGTCCAGCAGTTTCTCGTCAACTTGCCGGTGCGCCGCAGTCTGCTCGTTTTGTCCAAATATGCCTCCGCGTTCTTTTTTATGCTGGCGGCGTTCCTCTTGAGCGTTTTGCTGGATAAAGGAGCGGCGGTGCTGCAGGGAGTTCCCGTTAACTGGGAGCCCGCATATATGCTCGGCGTGTTTTCGGTCCAGATTTTGGTCATGTCCGTTTATATTCCACTTTATTTTTGGCTTGGTCCGAAAGGGGCTCAATTTTTGAATATCGCCATGATGCTCTTCTTTTTTGGAGGCAGCTTCGCCGTATACAGCGTGTTGGGAAGCGAGCGTGCTATGGCGCTGATCGCCCGGTTCGGGGAGCACCCATATGCTTCCGGCTTGATGGGCATCTGCTTGGCGGTACTTGCCGTGTTCGTTTCCTTCAAGATATCATGCCTGATTTTCGCAAAACGGGACCTGTAAAAAGAAATCATCGTGACTAAATCACACCCCTAGATGGGCAATCTGGAAAGAGGCAGAAAAATGACTTTTTGAACTACCTCTAACAAACAGGAGTGTGAGTAAGATAATGACAGGACATCAAGCAACCCAGCGCGGGCGTTTTGAAGGAAAAACGGCGATCGTAACCGGAGCCGGTTCCGGGATCGGCAAAGCGGCGGCTGTCAAGCTGGCTACCGAAGGTGCGAAGGTAGCGCTGTTCGATCTGCTGGATGAACGGACACAGCAGGCGGAACAGGAAATCAACGGCCTCTATGCCGGGGAGGCCCGGGCCTTCGATGTGGACGTCGCCGATCCGGTGAGGATGGAGAAGGCGGTCCGTGAGGCGGCCGAGCATATGGGGGGGATCGATATCGTCTTCGCAAACGCCGGCATCAACGGGAGACTGGCCCCGGTGGAGGATTTTAGCTTTGAAGAATGGGAAAAGACGATTAGCGTCAACTTGAACGGCACGTTTTTGACGGTAAAAAACGCGGTCCCGTATTTGAAGCAGCGCGGCGGCGGAAGCATTATTATCACCAGTTCCATTAACGGCAACTATACCTTCTCCGGCTTTGGGATGTCGGCGTACAGCACCACCAAGGCCGGGCAGGTCGCTTTTGCCAAAATGCTCGCCTTGGAGCTTGCCAAGTTCAAAATCCGCGTGAACGCGATTTGTCCGGGAGCGATCGCCACAAATATCGACGCTTCCACGAAAAAAAGCAAGGACCTGCAGGAGATTGTCATCCCGGTCAAATATCCGGAAGGCTCACAGCCGTTATCAAACGGGCCGGGGCAGCCGGAAAACGTCGCCGACCTGGTCGCTTTTTTGGCCTCCGACGAAGCGATTCACATCACCGGCGCCCAAATCGTCATCGACGGCGCGGAATCGCTGCTGTAGCAAGTACAGGAAACTATTTGGGTATTGCGGAACTTTGCGGCGATAGAGTGACAGAAGCCATTAGGCGTGAAGGAGGAGATGAAATGCTGTCTTGGCTCGCTGAGCAAAAAATAACCGAAGCGATGAAGCGTGGGGAATTCGATGATTTGCCCGGAAATGGGCGGCCGCTCCAAATTGATGATTTATCATCCGTTCCGGAAGATCTGCGAATGGCGTACAAATTGTTGAAAAACGCCGGTTGCGTTCCGGAGGAATTGAATTTGCACGGCGAATGTTTGCGGTTGGCCGACCTGATCGCGGCCTGTCAGGACGAGGAGGAGAAGCGGGAACTGAAAAAGAAGCTGTCTGAGCAGCAGCTGCGGTTAAACATGCTGGCGGAACAGCGGGGGCTGACTCATAGTCCGGCGTTCCGCCAGTATGAAGACGCGATCCGCCAGCAGCTGGAGTAGGCTACTCCTCGGCTGAAGGCAGGACCCCCAGGCCGGGTGTGCCGCCGGTCCTGCTTTGCTTCAAGGCAGGGGTTACGGCAGCAGCTGGCGCACCATCGCTTCCGTTAGAATAAACGGCTCGCGGGCGATGTTGTCCAGCCGGAACTCGCGGATCAACTCGCTCGCGGCGGCCGGTTCCGGCCGATCGGTCAGGCCGCTGACGAACGCCAGCCAGCCGATAACGGTCTCCGGCCGCGTACCCGCCTGGCGCAGCGCGCCGATGCCGAGGTCGCCGTGCCGCTTGGCCAGCCGCCGCCCGTCCTCGCCGAGGATGAGCGGGGCGTGGGCAAATGCGGGCGGCGACCATCCGAGCGCGGCGTACAAGTGGAGCTGGCGGGGCGTGGAGTCCAGCAAGTCGTCGCCGCGCAGCACGTCGGTGATGCCCATCAGGGCATCGTCGACGGTGACGGCGAGCTGGTACGAGAACAGCCCGTCCGCCCGCCGCACCACGAAGTCGCCGCCGCTGCCCGGCGGGAACGGCTGCGGCCCGGCGATGCCGTCCACGAAGGCGGCGCTTTCGCCGCCCAGGGCGAAACGAAGCGATGGCGATTTCGCCATCGCCTTAATCCGGCGTTCCGCCGCGGTTAAATGGCGGCACATCCCGGGGTACGGCGCGCCTTCCGAGCTTAACCCGTGCGGCGCTCCGGCCACGGCCAGCAGCTCCGCGCGGCTGCAATAACACGGGTACAGGCGGCCGTCTTGTTCCAGCTTGGCCAAAGCTTCCTCGTACATCGCGATCCTGCGGCTTTGCCAATACGGTCCGCACGGTCCGTCCTCACCGGGCCCCTCGTCCCAATCGAGGCCAAGCCAGCGGAGATCGGCGATAATCCGCTCAGTGATTTCCGGTTTTGAGCGTTGGATGTCGATATCTTCGATCCGCAGCACAAAAGCGCCGCCCGCCGCTCGCATCTGGAGCCAGGATAAAAGCGCGATTTTGGCGTTGCCCAGATGCATATCGCCGGAAGGCGTCGGCGCAAACCGTCCGCGTCTCATGGTGATCACTTCCCTTATGATGTGGTGCATGATGAATCAACGTTTTTGGACCAAATAGTGCTTGTGGCAACCCTTAGAATTGTTTCATGATTAGAAACATTTGTTGCAACAGTTCGGTCTTCACTCATAATCGTTCCTGGGGAGCTTCTTCCGGAAGCTCGGGGATACCGATTTTTTCGATTTCAATTTTCCGTATCCGGCTTTCTTCCCGCTCCAGCACCGTAAAACAGAAATCGCCGTGCGTGAGCTGCGTGCCTTCCTCGATATCTATGTTTTGCCCATAAACCCATCCGCCGATCGTATCGGCTTCCTCTTCCTCCAGATCGGTCAACAGCAGGTCGTTAATCAGCGAGACGGAAACTTTGCCGTCCACAATGAGATGATTCGCCGCAACTTCGGTAATTTCCTGCTCCTCCTCGGCATCGAATTCGTCGCGGATGTCGCCGACGATTTCCTCCAAAATGTCCTCGATCGTCACCATCCCGGACGTACCGCCATACTCGTCGATCAAAATTGCGATGTGGGAGCGTTCCTTCTGCATTTTTTTCAGCAGCTTTGATAGCGGAATATTTTCCGAAACTGTCATCACGGGCCGAACAAGTGAATCCAGCGACACCCGAAACGTTTCGTCATCGGACAAAAACAGTGTCTTGGTGTTAATCATTCCGATAATGTCGTCCTTGTTTTCCCGGACCACGGGGTAGCGGGTATACTGCTCTTCCTTAATGATCTACAGGTTTTCTTCTAGCGATCTGCCTGCGTGCAGGCAAACCATGTCGGTCCGCGGCACCATGATGTCCTTGGCGAGCTTATCGTTGAACGCAATTATCCGGCTCAAGAAACTATATTCGCTTGTGTTGATTTGTCCGCTTTCCAGGCTTTGGCTGAGCAGGGCCCGCAGTTCTTCCATGCTGTGCGCTTCGTTCCATTCCGCGGGCGGTTTAAGGCCAAGCAAGGAAACGATCCAGCGGGAAGAACGGTTAAGCAGCCAAATAAAAGGATGCAGCAACGTAGTGAACCAGAGAAGCGGCCGGGATGCGGCCAGGGCGAACAATTCCCCTCTCTGGGCGGCAAGCACCTGCGGCACCAGACCGCCAAGCACAACATGCAAATACGTGATGAAAATAAAAGCGATCAAAAAGGAAAAAAACGATTCCACCGGTTCGGACAAGCCGATATATAAAAACAGCGGCCGCAGCAGCTGGCGAACGGCGGGCTGTCCCAGCCAGCCGAGCGTTAAGGAGATCGCCGTGATGGCGAGCTGGCAGGACGACAGTGCCTGATCTGAGCGAACGGCCAGTTTTTTTAATGCGTCGGCGTTTTTACGGCCTTGCCGCAGCAGCGTATCCACCCGTCCGGGGCGAAGCGCGCGCAGCGAATATTCGGCAACCACGAACAAAGCGGTGAACGCAATTAGTGCAAAGATAACAGCAAGTTTGATCAGATCGGTTCCGTACACACTCATCTTTTTCGAAAACTCCTTTGGAAAGATGTTGCTCTATTAAGGTTGTTCAAAAAAGGCGGTTTTGATCACAGCTAAGGGGAATGTGGTAAAATCGATACGAATAGTGACTTGAGGAGAGAACGATGAAGAAGCTGCCTGAACCTAAACCGATGCCTATAGATGAAGCAATTCCCGCGTTAAAAGACAGCCTGCGCACCGCAGGCGCCGCCGTCCTGCTGGCCGAACCCGGGGCGGGGAAAACGACGCGCGCGCCGCTGGCTTTGTTAAGCGAGCCGTGGATGGAAGGCCAAAACATCATTTTGCTGGAACCGCGCCGTCTCGCGGCCCGTTCCGCCGCCGTGTATATGGCCGCGCAGCTCAGCGAACGGGCCGGTGAAACGGTGGGTTACCGGATGCGCGGGGAGAGCCGCGTGTCGCCCAAAACGCGGATTACCGTTGTGACGGAGGGAATATTGACCCGGCTGCTGCAGCAGGATCCGGCGCTGCTGGGGACGGGGCTTATCATTTTTGACGAATTTCATGAGCGGAGTCTGCACGCCGATTTGGGGCTGGCGCTGGCGCTGCAGAGCCGCGAGCTGCTGCGTGACGATTTGCGGCTGTTGATCATGTCGGCGACGCTGGATGCGGAACCGGTCGCCCGGCTGTTGGGGAATGCGCCGGTTGTTCAAAGCCGCGGCCGCATGTATCCGGTGGAGACGGTTTACCTGTCGCTGGCGCCGGCAGCGAAAGAGCAGCTTGAATCCGTGGTGGAGCGGGCGGTACGCCGCGCGTTGGCGGCGCATGACGGCAGCTTGCTCGTGTTTTTGCCCGGCGCCCGGGAGATCCGCCGCGTCGAATCGCTGCTTGCGGGATCGCCGCTGCCTGCGGGCGTGCTGCTCACACCGCTCTACGGGGCGCTGCCGCAGGAGGCGCAGCGGCGGGCGATCGAGCCGGCGCCGGCGGGCCAGCGCAAGGTGGTGCTGGCCACGTCGATCGCCGAGTCGAGCTTAACCGTGGACGGCGTGACGGTTGTCATCGACAGCGGCCTTCGGCGCACCAGCTTGTTCTCCCCGCGGACCGGGATGAACCGCCTGGTGACGGTCCGGGCCGCCCGCGACTCCGCCGATCAGCGGCGGGGCCGCGCCGGGCGAACCGCGCCCGGCGTATGCTACCGCCTCTGGAGCGAGGCGGAAGACCGCGCGCTGCCAACGCGCACGCCGCCGGAGATCCTCGAGGCGGATCTGGCGCCGCTCGCGCTGGAGCTGGCGGCGTGGGGCGCCGGCTCGCCGGACGAGCTGGCCTGGCTTGACGCGCCGCCGGCCGCGCCTTACGCCAGCGCCGGCTTGCTCCTGCAGCAGCTCGGAGCGCTGGATGCCGCCGGCCGCATCACCGGGCACGGCCGGCAAATGGCCGCGCTTGGGCTGCACCCGCGGCTGGCGCATATGCTGCTGCGGGCGCGCGAGCTTGGCCTGGCCGAGCCGGCCTGCTCCTTGGCCGCGCTGCTTGAAGAGCGCGACCTGCTGAAAGGCGCGGCCGGCCGGGACGGCGACCTGCGCCGCCGGCTCGCGCTGGTGCTGGACGCGGCCAAGGGCGCGCGCGGCGCCAGTTCGGCGCAGGAGGCGGCGGACCCGGCCGCCCTGCAGCGCATCCTGCAGCTCGGCCGCCAATGGGAGGCGCGGCTGCTGGAGCTGGATCAGCCTGCCAACGGCGCTGCCGCTGAAGGCTTGGCCGCGCCGCCGGCCGCCCAGACGCCGGCTCCCGGGCCGCTGCCGCCCCAAGCTCTGCCTGCCCAAGCTCTGCCTGCCCAAGCTCCGTCTGCTCAAGCGCCTCCGGCCCAACCTCGCGCCGAGCTTGGCCTACAGCAGCCGGACCGGTATTGCGGCCTGCTGGTCTCCTTCGCTTATCCGGACCGCATCGCCATACGCCGCCCGGACGGGCGGTATTTGCTGCGCAGCGGGCGCGGGGCCGTGTTGCCGGTAAAAGAGTCCCTTGGGGTGGCGGCTTTTCTGGCCATAGCCGATGTGGACGACGAAGGAGCGGAAGGACGGATTCTGTTGGCCGCCCCCTTGGAGGAGGAGGATCTGCGCCAATACTACCGGGAAGAGATTTTAGAAGAGCGAACCGCAAGCTGGGATGATGCTTCCGGTACGGTCCGCGCTAGAATCCGTCAAAAGTTCGGAGCGATCGTACTCGCGGAACGGCCCGATCCCGAGCCAAACCCCGAGCAGTTGGCCGGGGCGCTGCTCACGGCAGTGGCGGACAAGGGCGTAAACATTCTGCCCTGGAACGACAAAGCGCGGAAACTGCAGGTAAGGCTTGCTTTTTTGCACCACATAGACGACCGTTGGCCGGACGTATCGGATGACACGCTGGCCGCTACGGCGGAGGACTGGCTTGCTCCTTATTTGTCCGGCGTTCGCAAACGCGCGGATTTGCAGGCTATCTCACTGTACAGCATCCTGGAAAACCGGCTCACTTGGGAACAGCGCCAGGAATTAAACGCCGAAGCCCCTACGCATTTACCGGTACCCAGCGGTTCGAAAATCCAGATTCATTACGAAAACCCGCAGGCGCCTTATGCCGCGGTCCGCTTGCAGGAGGTGTTTGGCTTCATGGAGACGCCGCGCCTCGGATACGGACGGGTCCCGCTGACTTTGCATCTGTTGTCCCCGGCGGGCAGACCGGTGCAAATCACTTCCGACCTCCGCAGTTTTTGGGAGACCACTTACTTTGAGGTCAAAAAAGATTTGAAAGGCCGGTATCCCAAACACTATTGGCCCGATGATCCCCTGCAGGCTACCCCGACACGCAAGGTTCGGCCCGATGGCCACCGATAAGCCCAAAGCTCACATGTTGTGAAACGCTTTCATTTTTCTATTGACGAGTTCCAGATTATGGATTAAGATATGCACATAACCGCAAACCGATCCTAAATGACGTGTTACCGTTGGACAGCAATGGGCATGAGTCAAGGGAAGAAGTCCTACTCCTATCTTGATAGGCTTCTTTTCTTGGCTTTTTTTATTTCACCCATCATAGCAACAAACGCCGGCGAAGCGGCCAGCAGCTTGGAAACGTACACCGGACCTGTTCAGGCAGGCGGCAGCGCCATTTTAAAGGCGGTTTTAAAAACATAATTTTATAAAGTGAAAGGATGATTGTTCAATGCTAGCTTTTCTTCAGAAAATCGGGAAGTCGTTGATGCTTCCGGTAGCAACATTACCAGCAGCATCAATCCTGAATCGCTTCGGCAACATTGACTACATCAAAGAATTTCATTTTGGGGAGAATGTAGGGGGTTTTTTTAATACTTATATTGCCCCGTTTTTGAATGCGGGCGGTGGTACAATATTTGATAACCTCCCGCTGATTTTCGCAGTCGGGGTTGCAATTGGATTAGCTGGAGACGCCGTAGCCGCTTTGTCAGCGGTCATTGGGCAATTAATCTTACTTAAGTTGCTCGCCATTGTACCAGGAATATTCCCTGGCTTGATGCAAGCAGGAGCAGATACTAAATTGGACATGGGTGTTCTCGGCGGTATCTTCGTAGGTTGCATTTCAGCATACCTGTATAATAAATACCATAAAATCAAGCTTCCAGATTGGCTTGGCTTCTTCGGTGGCAAACGTTTCGTACCTATGGCTACAGCTTTTGCTATGATTTTCGTTGGTTTAATTTGTGCTTTGATTTGGGGTCCGGTTCAAAGTGTTCTGGATACATTTGGAAACTGGGTTACGAGTCTCGGCGGAAAGGGGTCCGCCATTCATATTATTGCTAACCGTCTCCTCGTACCGTTTGGACTGCATCATATTATCAACACCATTGTATGGTTCCAAATCGGTGATTTTACCAACGCTGCAGGCAATGTCATTCATGGCGACTTGCATCGCTTCTTCGCTGGCGACAAATCAGCAGGTATGTTTATGACAGGTTTCTTCCCGGTTATGATGTTCGGTCTTCCAGCAGCAGCATTTGCTATTATTCACACAGCTAAACCAGAAAAACGTAAAATGGTTGCGTCTATCTTTTTGGGTGCTGCTCTTTCCTCTTTCTTGACGGGTATTACTGAACCATTAGAGTTCTCTTTTATGTTCGTTGCGCCTGTACTTTATGGTGTCCATGTCGTCTTGTCCGGTATCTCAGCATTTGTAACTTATGCGCTTGGTATGAAACTTGGTTTCGGATTCTCAGCGGGTTTTATCGACTATGCGATCAATTATGGACTCTCTACAAAACCACTGTTGCTGATTCCGATAGGGCTTGTCTTCTTCGTAGTTTACTATCTGCTGTTCCGCGTGATCATTCAAGTGTTCAACCTTAAAACTCCCGGACGTTCAGATGATCCTAACGAATTCGAAATGGAAACGGGAGAAGGAGGAAGCCCGGATAACGCCGGTAAAACCCCGGCGGGAACGGACAGCAGAGCCGCAAAAATACTCACGCAAATCGGCGGGCCGGACAATATCGAGTCCGTGGATGCGTGCATTACCCGCCTTCGCCTCGTCGTCAAGGACGAAAAAAGAGTCAACGATGCCGGATTGAAACAGCTTGGGGCATCGGGGGTCATGAGACTCGGCAAAGGCGCGGTCCAGGTCGTATTCGGGCCGCAATCCGAAGCGATCAAGGACGAGATCAAGAAAATGCTGTAGGGTAATGCACGTTTCAAGCAGCAGGGCGGAGGTGAGAGTCCGCCCTGCTGCTTATTTGTACGGATCGGCCGCCCGTTTGGATTCAATTTTTCGCCAAAGCTTGCCAGCAAACGGCAGGTAAAGTATATTCGGTGGAGAAAGAGATCGATCGCGGAGGCCCTGTATGTCATATAAAATCACGAAATGGATGATTCTGATCGTTCCGACACTTGTCGTCGGTTTATGGGAATATGTGCGCCATCAATTTTTGATGCCTTATCTTTCTATGGAGCTGGGGAATATTCTTACGCCGTTCATCTTGTTTGGGGTCTGCGTGCCGCTATTGCACCGTTGGTTCTCTTACCTGGAACAGATGCAGGAGGAACTGCAGCGGGAGCGGGCGCTCAAAGCGCGCCTGGAGCAGCGGGAACAGTTGGCCCGGGAGCTGCACGACGGAATTGCCCAGTCTTTGTTCCTGTTGTCGGTGAAGGTCGACCGGGCCGAGCGGCAGCAGGCGGAGGCCGGACAGGCTTATGATTGGCATGAGCTGCGCAAGACGATCCACGAGGTGAACCGCTATGTGAGGGAGGCGATTTCCGATTTGCGCGTCCCTCCGGATTCCCGGCTGCCCGCAAACGGGATCGCCGATTTTCCGGGGCTGATCCGGCAGATGGCGGAGGAGCGGAAGCTGGCGTTGCGTCTGGATTGGCAGTTAAATGAAGAAATGTGGTCGCCCAAAACGCGGATGGAGCTGCTTGCATGCATCCGGGAGGCGATTGTCAATGCGGGCAAACATGGAGGGGTTCAGGAAGTTTGCGTGACCGGGACGGGGGATGCCCAGCGGTTTCGGGTGTCCGTTACCGATGAAGGAACCGGTTTTCAAGCGGATAAACTGCAAGTCAAAGGAAGGTACGGCCTGCAAATTATCCGTGAACGGGCGGAAGCCATGGGATGGACGCTGCAGGTGACGTCCCGGCCGGGCAAAACGACGGTAGAAATAGCGGGAGGAGATGGTTCGAATGAAGGTACGCGTATTGGTCGTCGATGATCATCCGCATGCGCGGGAGGCGATCGGCGAAATTTTGGCGGAGGATGACGGGTTTGAAGTGATCGGCTATGCCGAAAACGGGGATCAGGCGATTGAATTGACCGAGCTGTGGATGCCAGACCTGATCCTGATGGATATTCACATGCCCGGCAAGGACGGGCTCGAAACGACGCGGGAAATCAAGCTTCGCTACCCGTATGTCAAGATCGTCCTGATTACCGTTTCCGATGATGCCGCGCATCTGTTTGAGGCGCTTAAGCAGGGGGCGCAGGGCTATTTGCTCAAAAATTTGGAGCCCGGGACCTGGCTGGAATATTTACGGGCGATCGCCAGCGACGAAGCCCCGCTTTCCAGAGAACTGGCGCTCCGTATTTTGCAGGAGTTTCCGCTCGCGAAAAAAAATGCGGCCGGAGAACCCCCGCTCACCGCTCGGGAGCGCGAGATTCTCGATTGGGTCGCCAAAGGTATGACCAATCGGGAAATTGCTGCGGTTTTGCACATTTCCGATCAGACGGTGAAAAATCATCTGAAAAATATTTTGCATAAGTTGCATTTGGAAAACCGAGTTCAGTTAACAAGATACGCTATGGAGCAAGGCTGGATCGATGCCGGGGAAAAATGATTCCCCCCTCCCCGCTCAAAAGTATCCGAGTTGTTCTTTGGCCGCTTCCGACATCTGTTCAGGCGACCATCTCGGCTCCCAGACGAGATCCACTTGCGGCGAATCGACGCCTAACTGCTCTCTCAGGACCCAAAGGACACCGCCGACGATCGTGTCGTGCATCGGGCACCCCGGTGTTGTCAGCGTCATTTGGATATATACCCTTTCATCGTCAGCCTGAATGTCGTAAACAAGACCCAGATCGACGATATTAACCCCCAGTTCAGGATCGTACACTTCCCGTAGCGACTCGCGGATTTGTTCAACTCTGTTCATGACAGCGTCCTCCTCAATTTGAAAAAATGGTTATCATTTCGGCAAAAATGGAATTAACGGGCGAACACCATGGCGATCAGCGCAATATAGGCGATGGAGAGAAGCGAATAGGCGCCGCCCCCGATCGCCATAACGACGGGTGAATTCAGGGCCAAGCCGGCCAGGACGGATAAGCTCGCGCATAAAATAGCGGTTAAACTTAAATTCACCTGCTGTTCGTTCAACAGGTCGGCCAACACCGGTGTTCCCGGTTTGCCTGCCTGTTTGCCGTATTTATACGTCCACCACAGGAAAGGAACGATTTTGGAAACATAACATAACACCGTAAACGAAACCCAGCCGCTCAGGTAAACCCAGCCGGCCGTGAGCACGGTGCGGTTATCGAGCAAATGCTCGGGCGACCACAACGCCCTCAGCACAAACGCGACCGCAAACGCGGCAAAAATCTGATTGCCCAAAACGGACCATTCGATGCCGGGGCCCGGGCTGCGTTTATGCCGTTTTCGGCGGATTTGCAGCACATGGGCATTATACACGACGACGGCCAGGGCAATGAGGAGCAGGGCCGCCATTTTTAGCCCCATGCCGGAGCCGAATAGGAAGGAGCTGGCGCCGACGAGCACGCCGGCGTTCCACAAGCTCAGCACGATCTTCTGCAGCTTGACCGGATAATCATGGGCCAAATAAAACATCGGCAACAGCTTGTAGCTGAAACCGGTAATCAGCAGTCCAAACCACCCCAGCGTGCCCAGCCAGATGTGGGCGCCGAACAACCGGGCATGCAGTTCGTTCCAAAGGCCGGTGGCAAAGTTAAGTCCCATCGCCATCCCCGATAAACCCGTAAGCAGCAAATAAAAGACCGCACAGCCTGTGCTGATCGTAATCGGGTCCCACTTTCCCGCACGGAATAGCGTAGCCGCCATATTCCAAACGAACAATACAATTCCCGTAAAAGCCAACGTGGCGAACCCGCAATCCAGTAGATGTTGCCTTGGATAAAACCGAACAACAGGCCGAACAGACCTACGGTAAAAGTACAGTAATGGAAGTATCCGAGCCGTTCGCTGTACAGATCGGATTGCAATATGACATGGATCAATTGGTAAACGGCACCCATCGCCAGCATCGTCGCCCAGCCCAGCACGAACAGGTGTACTTGAAACCAGCCGGCCGGGCTGCGGATGCCTTCGCCCAGCCAGCCGGACAAAGACATAAGCGAAGTGGCGTGGAACAGGACGAAGCCGAAGATCCCCGTTACGATGAACAGAAAGGGCGTGCGGGACATGGCCGGCATTGCAGCTCACCTCCTTTAAGGTTTGCGGATTTTCACTTTGGCCGAGCCGTCCGGTTGTTCCTCGATGGTATAGGAGCAGCCCATACCGTTCAGTTCCTCGATCAGAAACACCGGTACCCGGTCATTATGGATGTGCACCTCGTCCCCGGAACTGCAGCGCCCGAGCGCGGCCAGCGTTCTGACCATCGGCTGCGGCGGCTCGAGGCCGCGATTGTCCAGTTCAATCGTTTTCGGCGTTTGCCCGGCGGCTGGCGGTTCTTCGGCTCGTGCCGTCTTCCCGGCGGCTAACGAACCGGAAGACTCACCCCCACATTCGTTCGAGTTCTGCTCTTCGAGAACGGGAACGGATTCGTCCAGCCAGGATTTGTTTGACTTGTGTACGAAAGTGGTGACCCAATGTTCCGGTCCCTGCTCCACGGTTTTGCCGACAAGTCCTTTCATTTTTAGGAGTCCGAGCAGCGGCGTCGGTTTGAAGGTGGCGTGCAGCACGAATATATCGTTATTCCCCAGCGTTTTCACGGTATCCATAATAATCTGGAACGGCTCGGTTTTTTTTCGCAAGTACGGGCGGACATCCAGTTCCACCACTTTGGCTTCATTTCGGTTCATGGCGCTTTCACCTCTTTTTTATCGTTTGCATCGCCGGCTCTCCGTTATCCAGACCGTCCCTAGTGATGCGGAGAACGGCAACCGCGCCTTTGGCGGCATCGTTCAATTGATGAGTCAAAATCGAATAATCCCCCTCTTCGGTGACGGTGAATTCAACGACGGCTCCTCCGCTGGCCGGAAGCAGGACCGACTGCAGCCCGTACAATATGTTTTGCGGGTTGCCGTCAAGGTAAACCCGGTCCAGCGTCGTTCCCACGACGTGGAAAGAGGAGACGTGATTCGGACCCGCATTGCTGACGTACAGGCGCACCTTGTCTCCGACTTTGGCGAGCAGCGGGTGTTCCTTGAGGGAGTAATCGTCGCCGTTAAACACGACATACTCGGCGTCTCCGTCCCGAATGGCATCCAAGTCGTTTTGCTTGTACCATTCGCTCTGCACAATCGTATACTCCCGGTCGATGTCCGGGTCGCTCGGATACCCAGCCTTCGGCTCTACGATGATCATTCCGTACATACCATTGGCGACATGCAGCAAAAGCGGGCTGCTGCCGCAATGGTACATGAAGACGCCGGGGGTGTTCGCCGGGTAGGTAAAGGTGCCTTGCTCATTGGGCATGACGTCGACAAACTTTTGACTGGGCGCAGCATGCACGGCATGAAAATCCATCGAGTGCGGCATGTTCGGGTCCATATTTTTTAGCGTGAATTCAAGCGTATCGCCTTCCTTAACGCGCAGCACGGGGCCGGGTACCGTCCCGTTAAACGTCCAGGCGTTGTAAACCACACCCTTGGAAATTTCCACATCCGTCACCTGGGCGGTCATTTCGATGCGAACGGTCCGGCCTTCCCGCTGGATCACCGGTTTCACGGGAGGCTGGCTGAGCTTTGTTTCCTGCGCCGATACGGCTTCCGAGCCGCGGGGCTGTTCCGCGGGGAAGGTATACCAGGCAGTCAGGGCCATAATAAGGCAGGAGGGGATCAAAAAGTACCATTTGGGTATGTTCATGTCGGTCACCTTTCCATGCGGCCACTCCTCATCAAGATAGTACGGGATCCGCTAACCCAAGCGTACGATCTTCGGCAAAGACGGATTGTGATATAAATCACTTTATATTTGGCGATGTGATTGCATTGCATTTGTTGACAAAGTTTTAGTTAGCAGTTATTATAAGCAATAGTTACGACTTAATATTAAGTAGCTATTAAATAGTAAGTGATAAACAAAAATAGTGGAGGGAAAACTGATGTCCAAAGTTTTATTTGTCAAAGCAAATAACCGTCCGGCGGAACAATCCGCTACAGTTAAGCTGTATGAAAGCTTTTTGAAAACGTACAAGGAAACGCATCCGGAAGATGCGGTTACCGAACTCAACCTGTTTGACGCCGATCTTCCTTACTATGATTTGGACATGCTGAACGGGCTGTTCAAGGTGAGCAAAGGCATCGAGGCGACGCAGGATGAGCAAAGAGCGGCCGACCTGGCCAACACTTATCTCGATCAATTTTTGGGCGCAGACAAAGTCGTCTTCGCTTTCCCGCTCTGGAACTTCACAATTCCGGCCCAACTGCTGACTTACTTGTTCTATCTGAACCAAGCCGGCAAAACGTTCAAATATACCGAACAAGGACCTGTCGGCCTCGTAGGCGACAAGAAAATTGCATTGCTCCAAGCCCGCGGCGGCGTTTATTCGGAAGGTCCGATGGCAGGCCTTGAAATGTCGTTGAATTACGTGAAAAATACGCTGGCTTTCTGGGGCATCAACAACCCGGAAGTCGTCGTGGTGGAAGGCCACAACCAATTCCAAGACCGTGCCGAAGCAATCATTCAGGACGGCGTAAAACGCGCGGCCGATCTTGCCGCCAAGTTCTAATTTTTAAAAAAATACAAATTTTAAAAAGCCGCTTACACGGGTCTATGATCTGTGGGGCGGCTTTTTTTGTTTTAAGAACTCAACTTTCGCAGCAAAAAATCGGCAGACAAGCCTTGATGTAGCTGGGTAAAGCAGCAATCCACTGCCGGAGTTGACACTGAACCAGAGGGATCTCTAAACCGGGCAAGCAACTTGACCGCTTTGCTGCGATCCGCTCAAACATGGAAGTATGGAAGCGTCAACGATGAGGAGGGCGCCACGATCCGCCGAGGTCAGCGCATCTACCTTTCGCACCGTAGCCGTTTCAAGCAGTGTCACAAATCGACGCCAGGTGAGGGGGCCATCTAAAGGGTTCGTGTCAGGTTCGTGTCTTGGTGTCTCGGTGTCCTTGCCTGCTGCTTGCCTTTGCACGATTATCCCTTTCGTTCAGTGAGCAGGGAGCAGGGGGGAGCTAGAACACGGGTTACAAAAAAGAGAGAAGAAAAAGAGATGAGAAAAAATGAGGCGGTTCAGGTAAGATTTTCAGCTTGATAAGGGAATATATGTTCGGTATAATAAAATAAAACGAACATATGTGCGTGAATTCTTGATTCGGGGGCGAGCGAACATGGAAGTTAATGTGGAAACGGAACTTCAACCATTCACCAGCCGTTATAACAGCGAGCAGGCCTGCATGGAGGCGCTGATCGCGATGAAGTGGCCGAACGGCTTTGTCTGCCCGCGCTGCGCTCACACCCGGTGCAGTCGTCTGACTTCCCGGCATATCCCCTTGTTCGAGTGCGGAAAGTGCAAACATCAAACGTCGGCTTTGGTCGGTACGATTTTTGAAGGAACGCATTTGCCCCTGCTCAAGTGGTTCGAGGCCCTGGATT